>NZ_JANINU010000143.1 GCF_024508875.1 Phenylobacterium sp. | reverse complement strand
CTGTTCACGATCCCGATGACGGCGATCTGGGCCTGGGTGGCGATCTTCCTGCTGGAAGACCTGACCTACTACGTCTTCCACCGCCTCAGCCACGAGCGGCGGTTCTGGTGGGCCAGCCACGTCAACCACCACACGAGCCAGCACTACAACCTGTCGACGGCGCTGCGGCAGACGTGGACGGGCGGCGTGGCCGGGACCTGGGCGCTCTGGCTGCCGCTGGCCTGGCTGGGCTTTCCGCCCGCGATGATCGCCATCCAGAAGGGGATCAGCCTCGTCTACCAGTACTGGATCCACACCGAGGCGATCAAAAGGCTGCCGCGCTGGTTCGAGGCGGTGTTCAACACGCCGTCGCACCACCGGGTGCACCACGCGCGCAACGCCGTGTACCTGGACCGCAACTACGCGGGCATCCTCATCGTCTGGGACCGGATGTTCGGGACGTTCCAGCCCGAGCTCGACGAGGAGCCCTGCAAGTACGGGGTGGTGAAGAACCTGGCGACCTTCAACATCCTGCGCGTGGCTTTCCACGAGTGGGTCGCCATGGCCGCCGACGCCGTCCGCCACCCGCGCCACGCCCTGGGCTATATCTTCGGGCCGCCGGGCTGGAGCCACGACGGCAGCCGCGAGACCAGCGCGACGATCAAGGCCCGGGCGGCGGCGACCAGCGATGCGTCCGCCGCCAGGGAGCCGATGGACGCTGCCGCGTGAGGCGTCGCGGGCCTTGAGCGCAACGACGACCCGGGACCCGGGGCGGGCGAGGGATCTGGACCTCCTGCGTCGGCTGTTGCGGGCCAAGGACCGCATGGACGCCGCCTCCCACGAGGAGTGGCCGGTTGAGCGCCTGGCCCGGGTCAGCGGCGTCTCCCCCGCCCACTTCGCGCGCTCGTTTCGCGACGCGTTCGGCGTGCCCCCGCATCGCTACCTGCTGAGCCGGCGCCTGGAGCGGGCCAAGACCCTGCTGCGCGACACCGACCTGTCGATCACCGAGATCGCGTTCGAGACTGGCTGGAGCAGCCTTGGAACGTTCGGGCGCACGTTCCGGGACGTGACGGGGGAAAGCCCCGGCGAACTGCGGGCGCGGGAACAGGCGGCGGCGCATGCTCGCGACCGGGTCCCGGCCTGCTACCTTGCCGCCGCCTATCGGCCTGACCTCAGGATCGCAGTTTCGGAGAAGCGGCGGCAGGAGGCCGAGGCTATCAACGGGGCCGAGACAACGGAGGCCCCATGACCCAAGGCGTGAACGTCGCCGGCGTGTATGTCCGCGATCAGGACGAAGCACTCGAATTCTACGTGGAGAAGCTCGGCTTCCGGGTGCACACCGACGCGCGGAACGGCGACTACCGCTGGCTGACGGTGCAGCATCCCGACCAGCCGTCGTTCCAGTTGGGCCTGTTCACGCCCCAGGCGCCGCTGGTGGATCCCGCCACCGCCCAGGCGCTGAACGAGGCGGTGGCCAAGGGCGCCATGCCGCCGCTGGTCCTGATGGTCGACGACTGCCGCGCCGCCTATGAGCGCATGCACGCCCGCGGCGTCGAATTCACCCAGGAGCCGGTCGAACGCTACGGCGCCGTCGACGCCAGCTTCCGCGACCCGTCCGGCAATGGCTGGAAGCTGATTGAGGGCCGGGGCGGCTAGCGCCCGCTCGCACCCGTCATCCATTCCTCATTTCAACCTGGCCTCGCCACGTGCGGGGGCCGATGGGAGAGCTGTGACATGAGCCTGCTGATTCGCCAGATCCATCGCTGGCTGTCGATCGCCTTCACCCTTGGCGTCGCCACGAACACCTTCGTCATCTTCGGGCTGGGGCAGAAGCAGCCGGCCTCCTGGGTCTATCTGCTGGCCCTGATCCCCCTGTTCGCGTTGCTGGCGAGCGGCCTCTACCTGTTCGCGCTGCCCTATGTGCGGCGGCGGGCCGGCGCCTGAGGTTCAGTCGCGCAGCAGCGGCAGGGCGAGGCCCCCCACCGGCCGGGCGCCGAGGATCTCGCGGCGGAAGCGGAAGAGTTCGGCGGGGCGGCCGCCGGTGTCGGCGTCGAGCCGGCCCAGGCCCTCCACCAGCTCGGCCCGCTCCAGGGCGCGGCGGAAGTTCTGCTTGTGCAGGGGCACGCCGGCGATGGCCTCGACCGTCCGTTGCAGGGCCGAGAGTGTGAAGGCGTCGGCCATCAGCTCGAAGACCACCGGGCGGTACTTGAGCTTGCCGCGCAGGCGTCCCAGCGCGGTGGCCAGGATGCGTCGGTGGTCGGAGGCCATGGGCTCGCCCAGCGCGGCCGTGAGCGCCTCGGCGCGGGCCGGAGCGGCCTCGCCGCGGTCCCGGGCGGCCTCGGGGGCCAAGCCGGCCTCGTAGAGCAGCTCGTAGCGCTCCAGCACCCGCTCCTCGTTCCAGGGCGCGCCGTCCAGGGCGAACAGCAGGCGGGCTCGGGCCAGGCGCTGGGCGTCGTTCCCGGCCCAGGCGCGGAGGGCGGCCTCGATGGCTTCGAACGCGGCCGGGCGGCCGGCGCGCCAGTCCTCCCATGGAAAGATGCGCGACCAGGCCCGCCACTCGCTGCCGGCGAAGTGGGTGTCCACCGCGGCCGGGGCGAGGGCGAGATAGCCGACCGAGATCACCCGCGTAGCCGTGCTGCCCGCGCCGAGGTTGGCCAGCGGCGCGTCGCGGCCCTTGTCGCCGAAGGTGTAGAGCTGTTCGACATAGCCCAGGTCGAACCGTGTCTGCTCGGTCACGAAGGCGCGGAGGGCGAGTTCGAAGGTGCGGTGGCCATCCGGGTCGAACGGGCCGAAGGGCAGGGTGGTCAGATCGCCGCCGGCGGTCTTCTGGCGCACGGTGAGCGCCACGGCCTCGCCGTCCTTGATGGCCACCACCACCGCCGACAGGCCGATGACAAGCGAGCTGGTCATTCGGTGTCGAAGGCCTGGGCGTGGCTGACATAGCCGGCCGCCTCGGACAGGACCTCGAAGCGGCGGACGTAATGCGCCTGCGCCTCGAACGGCGCCTGGGGCTCGATCGTCAGGCTGTACCCCTCAGGCGGCGGCCCGAAGAAGTCCAGGCTCTCGGCGTGGCTGAAGCCGGCGAGCTGGGTCGCCTCAAAGAACGCGCAGGCCCGGTCGGCCTGCTTGATCAGCTTCTTGATTGCGACGGGGGTCTTGGCGGGCAGGCCAAAGCGGACATGGATCGCCGTCTCGAGACGCTCCTCGAAGACCTTGTAGTCGACCCCCAGCGCGGCCTTGAAGGGACTGATCATGTCGCCGATCACGTATTCGGAGGCGTCGTGGAGCAGGGCGGCGAGCCGCCAACGGGGTTCGATGTCGGGCTGGATGTGAGCGACAATCTCCTCGACCACCACCGAGTGCTGCGCCACGGAGAAGGCGTGCTCCCCGATCGTCTGGCCGTTCCAGCGGGCGACGCGGGCCAGGCCGTGGGCGATGTCCTCGATTTCGATGTCCATCGGCGAGGGGTCGAGCAGGTC
Organism: Phenylobacterium sp.; assembly: GCF_024508875.1. GTDB lineage: Bacteria > Pseudomonadota > Alphaproteobacteria > Caulobacterales > Caulobacteraceae > Phenylobacterium. Next base: position 2,673 of record NZ_JANINU010000143.1, on the reverse strand, counting down.
GAGCCGGCGGCCCGACAGCATCCGCTGCCAGGCCCGGGGCGCCTCCTTCGTGCGACGCAGCCCTTTCCTCACACGCGCATTCCTTCCAAAGTCGAGGTCGTGAACTGGCCCAGCGACTGACAAAGATCAATCCGCGCCGGAACACGATAGAAGAGGATGGGGCGTGAAGAGGATGCACAAATGAGCTGGGCCCGCATCATGGCGCCGCTTTCCGGTGGTCACGGCGACGCCGCCACCGTCGCAGCCGCGAAGCTGATCGCCGAGCCGTTCGGGGCGGAGCTCGCCTGCGTCTACACGCCGGCCGACGTCGCCGACGTGATGCCCTGGATGGGCGAAGGATTCCTGGGCGGCGTGCAGACCACCGCGCTCGAGTCGCTGAAGGAGGCCACCGCCGCCGGCGAGGCCAATGCGCGCAAGGCCGCGGCCGGCGCGGGCTACGCCAAGAGCCAGTTCGTGGCGTTGCAGACGCCGGTCTGGGCGGGGCTGTCGGCCGAGAGCCGGCTTTCGGACGTGGTCGTCTTCACCGACGACCCGGCGCGGGGGCGCGGCCCCCTGGCCGAGGCCTTTCAGCAGATGGTCGCCGACGAGCAGCGCCCGGTGCTGGTGGCCCGGCCCGGCCTCAAGGTGGGCGGCGTGGCGGCCGTGGCCTGGGACGGCGGCAAGGAAGCCTCGCGCGCCGCCCGGCTGGCGACGCCGCTGCTTGAGAAGGCGTCCAAGGTGGTGATCATCGCAGCCCCGAAGGCCAGTTCGCGCACCTTCGACCCGGCCCGCCTGCAAAGCTATTACGCGGCGCGCGGCGTGGCGTCCGAGGTCGAGCTGCTGACCGACAGCGGGGATGCGGCGCCCGCCATCCTGCACGCGGTGGCCGCGGCCGGGGCCGACATCCTGGTGGCCGGCGCGTTCGGCCACCCGCGGCTCCAGGAGTTCATTTTCGGCGGCACGACCCGTACGCTGCTGAACTCGGACAGCCCGAGCCTGTTTCTCTCGCACTGACGCTTAGATCTGAGATTCCAAGAGGTGACGCCATGACCCTGTCGCGCATCGTGATGCGACTGGCCCGCAATCCCGGCACGGAGTTCGCCGGCGGCGACGATCATCGCGGCTATTCGCTGACCGCGCCCCTGACCCCCGACGGCATGCTGGACGAGGCGGCCTATGGGAAGACGCGCGACGCGTGCACCGTGCGCCGGTTCGCCCCCGACGAGGATCCGGTGGACGGCCGCCTGGCGCGCAAGGGCCAGCGCTGGTTCTTCGACTACGACCAGGACGACTCGGCCGACGACGAGCCGGTCCACCGCCTGGGCCAGCACCGGTTCGCCGTGGGTGAATATGTGACCGTCACCGACGAGGATGGCCGGCCGCTGACCTACAAGGTGGTCGAGGTGCAGCCGGCGGCCTGAGCCGGCCAATCCAGAAGCTCAGCCCCTAAGGGTGAGGCATGCGAACGGCGGGGTCAGACCCCGCCGTTTTTGCGCACGAGCTTCTTCACGTCGGGATAGATGTCGTGGCCGTCGGGGCCTTCCGACTTCGACTTCACGACCGCCACCGTCAGCGGGCCGCGTTTCGGGCCGCCCGCCTCGTAGCCGACGAAGCGGTAGCCCTTCGGCAGGTCCTCACCCGTATAGATGAACATCGCGCGCACGCCGCGCTTTTCGCGATTTAGGGCTTCGCCGCGCAGGCGGACGTCGCGGTAGATGCGGACAGTGGCGCCGTCGTCGTTCGCCTTCACCTTCAGCGGGCCGATCTGGACGTCGGCCGTGTCGTTGGCGTCGTCGGCGACGACGTGGATGCCGGGAAGATCGACACGGGTCTTGCCGTTGGCGTCGGTCACCACGCCCTTATGGTCCTTGCTGTCGACGGTCACCTTTATGTCGAGGCCGTTGGTGTCGTCGCGAGCTTCCTTCGCGGCCTTTTCAGCCGCCTTCACCGCCTCGGAGCCGGCCACCGCAGGCTCACCGGCCGGCGCGTCCTTCTCTTCGGACGGCGGGGACTCGGGGGCCGGCGTGCGATCGGCCAGCAGCGTCTTCTCGATCCCGGCGAGGGTGGCGTCGGCGCTGCCCGTGACGTTCACGAGTTGCAGGGTCACCTCGGCGCCGCCGCTGGTGGCATAGGTGCAGGTCTTGCCGTCCGGCGCGACCGAGGTCCGGGTCAGATCGCCTTGTGTCGCCGGGCAGTCGAGCGCCGCGCGAACCGGCGGAACCTTGGGCCCGCACGCGGCGGCGGTCAGGGCAAAGGCCGAGGCGGCGACGATATACAGCGGCTTCATATGAAAAGGGCTCCGTCCGTTCCTTTAGAAGGTGGTCGGAGCCCTCCGGAAAGGCGAGTGAATTCGGCGTAACGCCGCCGGGGCCGGCGTTACTGCTGACCCGGACGCGCGGCGCCTTCGCGGCGGGCCAGGAACGCCAGCCGTTCGAACAGGTGCACGTCCTGTTCGTTCTTCAGCAGGGCTCCGTGAAGCGGCGGAATCAGCTTGGTCGGGTCCTTCTCGGCCAGCGCGTCGCCGTCGATATCCTCGACCATCAGCAGCTTCAGCCAGTCCAGCAGCTCGGAGGTGGAGGGCTTCTTCTTCAGGCCCGGCACCTTGCGCATGTCGTAGAAGATGCGCAGCGCCTCGGCGACCAGCTTGTTCTTGATCCCCGGATAGTGGACGTCGACGATCTCCTGCATCGTCTC
>NZ_JANINU010000142.1 GCF_024508875.1 Phenylobacterium sp. | reverse complement strand
ATGATCGAGACGATCAACAAGATCGTCCGCACCAGCCGCCAGATGCTGCACGAGATCGGCCGCGAGCCGACCCCGGAGGAACTGGCCGAAAAGCTGGCCATGCCGCTGGAGAAGGTGCGCAAGGTCCTGAAGATCGCCAAAGAGCCGATCTCGCTCGAAACGCCGATCGGGGACGAGGAAGACAGCCACCTGGGCGACTTCATCGAGGACAAGAACGCGGTCCTGCCGATCGACGCGGCCATCCAGAGCAATCTTCGTGAGACCACCACGCGAGTGCTCGCGTCGCTGACCCCACGCGAGGAGCGCGTCCTGCGGATGCGCTTCGGTATCGGCATGAACACCGACCACACGCTGGAAGAGGTGGGCCAGCAGTTCAGCGTGACCCGCGAACGGATCCGCCAGATCGAGGCCAAGGCGCTGCGCAAGCTGAAGCACCCGAGCCGGTCGCGGAAGCTGCGGAGCTTCCTGGACAGCTAGGCCTGGCTGCGGGCGTCGCGAGACGCTCTGGCCTTTCATCGCCCAAAGCAAAACGCCGCCGGGTCTCCCCGGCGGCGTTTCCTTGTTCAGCGCTGGCCGATCAGCGGGCCAGGGCGAGCGCCGTGCGGCGGCGGCGCAGCAGCGCGCCGGTCGCCCCCAGGCCCATGATCATCATGGCCCAGGTGGAGGGTTCGGGCAGGTAGGCCTGAGCCATCTGCGAGGTGGTGTACTCGTAGGAGTTCGCCAGCACGTCGACGTTGACGTTCCAGCCGATGGCGTCGAACAGGGCCAGATCGAGCCCCGTCACCGTGCCGGTCCGCCCGTTGCAGGCGTAGGGGTTCATGACGCCCAGCAGGCCGTCGCAGAACGGCGCCTGGGTCGGAGCCTTCCAGTGGGAGGCCTGCCAGCCGTCGCCGAAGTTCTCGCCCGTCGAGAAATAGCCGAGGGCCGTCTGGCCGCCGTCGATGGAGAAGTAGGAATCGGCGTTGGGACGCCAGTCCAGGATCGGATCGCCACCGGCGCCGCTGGCGCTGTAGCGGAACATGTCGAGGCCGTAGCCCCACCAGTAGTCGTCGATGTCCGGGATCGCGCCGGCGGAGTAGTCGAAGTCGTCCGCGCCGCTGAGGAAGCCCAGGGCGTGACCGATCTCGTGCACCGCGACGGCGATGAAGTCGTACGAGCCGGCCGCAACGCCGTTGCGCGGATCGAAGTCGAAGGCGAAGTCGCTGGAGAAGGTGATCGAGCCGTCCGCCATCGTGGGATCGTAGACGTTGCCGACCAGCGCCTTCACGTTGGCGGTCGACAGCGCGATCGTCTGGTTGATGTTGTTGTCGGGCGCCAGGCGGCTGGTGTTCGGATCGACGCCGTTCTGCGTCGCCGGATTGAAGTAGCCGGGGACCAGCACTTCGACGCCGCCGTTGCTGTTCAGCGGAGCGAAGTTCGCCGCGGCGATGGCGTCCAGATTGCTGGTGCCGGTGGCCGCGAGCGCGGCCTGGTAGTCGCTGATGGGAACGTAGGTGGCGAGCGTGCTGCCCGTCTGGCCCAGGATGTTCGCGCCCAGATGCGCGTAGCCAACGTCGAGGCGGACCGTCGCGTCGTTTGTGAAGACCGATTCCCAGTACTTGGCCGCGACTTGGAAGCCCAGTTCGGCCGCCGAGCCGGTCACGCCGCCGATGTCATTCAGTTGAATCGTAAGCGCGGACGCCGGCGTGGCCGAGGCAAGGGCGCCGGCCGCCAGCGAGGACAACAGTAAATACTTTAGTTTGGAAGCTGACATCTGCCACCCCATAGGTTGAGTTACGCTGCAGCTTCCCCGAGACAACCGCAGGCGTGTGGTAACAGACTGGTAACGGTATTTCTCAACCGTCAAGGGTATTCCCGCGTCGTTAACTATACTTTCGGTGTTTCATCTCTTCCCGGGGGAGGAATTCCCCTGTTACGCGAACGCGAACTGGCGCGGCCTGCAAGCTCTGCGCTAGAGCTGGGCAAACTCGGGAGTTTTCATGAATCTGTCGAAGTTCGCCGTCGCCGCGGCGGTCGCGATGGTGCTGGCGGGGCCGGTGGCGGCGCAGTCGCCCAATTCGCAGGCCGCCGATTCGCAGGCCCAGGCGGCGCGCGTCCGCGCCCACGTCACGTTCCTGTCGTCCGACCTGCTGAAGGGGCGCGAGGCAGGGTCGGAGGGCTACGACATCGCGGCCAACTACGTGGCCTCGCAGTTCGCCCAACTGGGGCTGAGACCGGCTGGGGGCGCTGGCGGATGGTTCCAGCCCGTGCCTCTGCTGGCCGTGCGTCCGGCCGACGAGGGCCGGTTCGTGGTCAAGGGGCGGGACGGCGCCGAGACGCCGCTGGTGTTCGCCGAGGATGTCATGCCGGGCAAGCCGCTCGGGCAGACCGAGCGGCAGGTGTCGGCCCCGCTCGTCTTCGTGGGCTTCGGCGTGGTGGCGCCCGAGCACAGGCGCGACGACTACAAGGGCCTCGACGTGAAGGGGAAGATCGTGGTGGTGCTGCAAGGCGCGCCGTCGAGCTTCCAGACGGAGGAGCGCGCCTACTACGCCAACGGCCGCACCAAGCGCGCGCAGGCCGCGGCGCACGGGGCGATCGGGATGATCTCGCTCTATCTGCCGTCCGACGAGAAGCGCCGGCCCTTCGCCGAGGGCAAGCGCACCTGGCAGAGCTGGGCGATGACCTGGCGAAAGCCGGACGGGTCGCCCAACGACGTGGCGCTGCAGACGCCGCAACTCGCGACGGTCAGCGTAGCGGGCGCGGAGAAGCTGTTCGCCGGAGCGAAGAAGACCTACGCCGAGGTGGCCGCGGCCGCGGAGAAGCCGAAGGGCGATCCGCCCCGCTTCGCCCTGGCCACCAGGCTGGACGCGACCGTTCGGACCGAGACGAAGATCCTGGAGAGCGCCAACGTCGCGGGCCTGATCGAGGGGAGCGATCCCAAGCTGCGGAACGAGGTCGTGGTGCTGTCGGCGCACCTGGACCACATCGGCGTCACGCCGCCGGTGAAGGGCGACGGGATCAACAACGGCGCGCTCGACAACGCCAGCGGGATCGCCACGACGCTGGAGGTCGCGCGCGCATTCCAGACCTCGGGTAAGGCGCCGCGCCGCTCGGTGCTGGTGCTGGCGGTGACCGGCGAGGAGAAGGGCCTGTTGGGGGCCGAGTACTTTGCCCGAAATCCGACCCTGTCGGGCTCCACGATCGTCGCCGACGTCAATTTGGACATGCCGATCCTGACCTACGACTTCACCGACGTGATCGCGTTCGGCGCCGAGCGCTCGACGCTGGCTGCCGCCGTGCGCAACGCGGCCGGCCGCGAAGGCGTGGCGCTGTCGCCCGACCCGATGCCGGAGGAGGGGCTGTTCACGCGCTCGGACCACTTCCGCTTCGTGGAGACGGGCGTGCCGTCGACGTTCCTCATGACCGGCTTCCAGAACGGCGGCGAGGCCAAGTTCCGCGGCTTCCTCGCGGGCTGCTACCACAAGCCTTGCGACGACGTTTCCCAGGAGCTGGACTGGGCCGCCGGCGCCAAGTTCGCGCGCATCAATTACGAGATCGCCCGCGAAATCGCCGACGCCGACGCCCGGCCGCTGTGGAACAAGGGCGACTTCTTCGGAACGAAGTTCGCCGCCCCGCAGGTGATCGCCGACCGCTGACGCTCAGTGCAGGCGCTGGGCCATCTGGAACAGGGTCAGGCCCAGTTCGAGGACGATCAGCACCACGATCGCCGCCTCGAGCCGCAGCGAGCGTTCGGTGTCGATGAGGTCGGTCATCAGGCGGGCGGTCTGGCCGATGACGCCCAGCTTGTCGTTCAGCACCTCGGCGCGTTCCTTCAGCTCGAACTCGTTGGCGAGGCGGGCGTAGAGGCGTTCGAGATCGGGGCGGTCCCAAAGCAGGTCGGGTTTGTCGCCCACGGCGACGCGGCCGCTGACCCGATGCTGCACCAGCAGGGCCTGGCCGATCAGCCGGATGACCTTGCGGCGCGCGCCGTGACGGCGGCCGGTGTGGGCGAGGTCGCCCGCCCAGGGCTCGACCGTGTCCAGCACCTCCTCCACCTGCCGCTCGTGATGGGCGAGAAGGGCGCTGACGGCGACCACGTGGGCCGCGATCAGCAGGCGGGCCGGCGAGCGGTCGGCGATCCTGACCACGCCGTCCGCGTCCACCCGCTCGTCGCCGGCGGCAGGTGCGAGCGTGATCGATTCCTCTTCGCGCTTCTCGAACGGTCCGGAGACGCGCGAGGCGATCCCTCGCAGCACCTCGTCCTCCGCGACGGGATCGAGCCCGATCAGCACCACGACGCCGTAGCGGGACACGACGGCCATTCCCTGGTCGCCGACGCGGAAGGCCAGGGGCACGGTCGAGAGCGCGTCGCGCCGCTCCAGGCCCGCCGTGTCGATCCGCTCGCCCAGCACGAGGGCGCGCGCCGTCAGAGGTGGGAACACGTTGTCGGAATTGGGCTCGTCCGCCATGCCCTCCAGAGGAGCACGGACGACGGCGTCACCGCCAGCCGTAGTTGAAGCTGACGCTGACGCGAGGCGTTTTCGCGCGGTTTGAAGGGACCTCGTGGCGCAGCCAGCTCTCCCACATGAAGATCGTGCCGGGGCTGGGCTGGAGATAGACGAAGGCCTGCGCCTCCTCCGGCGCGTCGGCGCGGCGGGCGGGCGCGGCCATCATCATCGCCAGGCGCGGATCCTCGATCTTGAGCGCGCTGGCGCCGGGCGGGGTGTCCACATAGACGGTGCCCGAGATCACGCTGTGCGGGTGGATGTGGCTGGTATGGCCGGCGCCCGGCTTCAGGACGTTCACCCACAGGCTGTCGAGCCGCAGCCGGCCGCCGCGAAGGTCGTAGTGCAGCGCCTCGGCGAACGCCTTGGCGTGCCGGTCCAGATGGGTCTTCAGGTCGGCGAAGACGCTCATCCGCTGGGGCAGGTCGTCGAGGGAGCCGTAGGACGTATAGCCGCCGTAGCCGTGGGCCTTGCTCCACGCGCGACCGGCCCGGTCTTCCTCGGCGAGGGCGTGGCAGGCCTCCAAAATCTCCTGGTTGAAATTTTCGAAGCTACGGTTTGTTGTAAGGGTCGCCTCGTAGATCGGGGTGGCGAAGAGCGGGCGCAGCGTCATGGCGGCGGCTTTAGCGCAGCGCACCGGTTTCTCAAAACGTCGCGTCGGCTGGCGCGGCAAGCGAACGTTGTCTAGGTTGGCCAGGAGAGTCCGGACCAAGAGCCGGGCCCGAGTTGGGGGAAGCAGGATCATGAAGAGCATCGTGGCGGCGCTGGCGGTGGTCGGCCTCGCGGCAGCCGCCCCCGTGGCGGCGCAGGCGCAGCCCAAGGCCAAGGCGGCCGCGGCCTACAAGGCCCCGCGCGGTCCTGACGGCAAGCATCCGGACCTGAACGGCGTCTGGCAGGCGATGAACTCGGCGAACTGGGACATCGAGCCCCACGCCGCGCGCGCCGCCCTGCAGATGCGTCCGGGCCCCTACAACCCCGTTCCCGCGAAGGCGGTGGTGGCGCTGGGCGCCGTCGGAGCCGTGCCGGGCGGCCTGGGTATCGTGGAAGGCGGGGAAATACCCTACACGGCCGACGCCAAGAAGCAGCGCGACGCCAACCGCGAGGACTATCTGAACCTCGATCCCGAGGTGAAGTGCTACCTGCCGGGCGTTCCCCGCGCCAACTACATGCACCTGCCGTTCCAGATCTTCCAATCCGAGAAGTCGATGATCGTGGCGTACGAGTACGCTGGCGCGGTGCGGAACATCCTGTTCACCGACCCAGGCCCGGCGCCGGTCGATAGCTGGATGGGCCAGTCGGTCGCGACGTGGGACGGCGACACGCTGGTGGTGAAGGTCACCGGCATGAACGACCGCACCTGGTTCGACCGTGCGGGCAACTTCCACTCCGATCAGATGACGGTGGAAGAGCGCTGGACGCCGACCGGTCCGGGCACGATCCGCTATGAGGCGACGATCACCGACCCGGCCACGTTCACGAAGCCGTGGAAGATGAGCTTCAACCTGTACAAGCGGGTGGGCGAGGACGCGCGGCTGAACCAGTTCAAGTGCGTCGAGTTCGTCGAGGAGCTGATGTACGGCGATCTGCGCAAGGAACCGCTGAAATAGGGTCGGTTCCAAACCGGACCTTCGAGGGATAGAACTGCTACATCCGGCGTTGGAGGCGCGAGATGGACAAGAAGAAGCTGATCGTTGCGGGGGCCATCGGGG
>NZ_JANINU010000141.1 GCF_024508875.1 Phenylobacterium sp. | reverse complement strand
ACCTCGTTCACACCGAGGGGGTCACAGGTTCAATCCCTGTCGCATCCACCATTTTTCTCTAAGCCCTTCAAACACTTACGGCTTCTCCCCATGGAAGGGCCGGATGAGCGTGTCTGCTGCAGCAACGTGGCTCACAATCGTCCCTCCGACGATGGGCAACACGTTGTGGCGAAAGGGGTTTCAGCCGTCAGCCTGCTGCACCAATGTGGTTCGCAAACCGTCCGAACACGGGTCTGATCGTCGGTGGAAGCGTCTCCGATCTTCGGATGAGGGCGAAGCTGAGATCGTTGGAGGCCACAGTCGGGCGGCTTCTTGTGGCGAGGGGTATCTCTATCGCGTCTCGGCGTTGGCGCGCGCCTGATCCCGAAGCCACCGCTGTACGCATCTACCCTCAGTGACCAACATCGGGATTGCGGTCTTCGGCACGGGCTCCTCGAAGAGAGCAAGCGCTTCTTCCAGGGCCCCCAGTCGAAACAGTGTCACGGCCAGCACCGTCAGGTTCGGCTTGCGCCACGATCCTGTCGTGCCCCTTCCGTACCACTTCGAAGCTTCATCCTCGAGGGATTGAACCCGCTCGAACCACGGGATGCCGTAGACCTGTACAGCTTCGGCAACCTCGATCGGACCATTGGGATCGTTCTTCCACCACCGATCGTGGCCATCGATCAGTTGGCCTATCCGCTGGCCGAACTGAACAATGCCCAGCACTTCGTCGCACGGGATCGACTTCAGGATCCGTTCGGTTTCGAGGTTCTTCGCGAACAGGTTGACGGTGACGCTCCCGTCCACCCAGCTTTTCTGAAGATTCACCCAGTCCTGGATTTCTCCACGCAGCCGTTTCCAGTCCGTCCCTTCTCGGGTGAACCCGAACGGCTGCAGCGCACGATCAAGCGCCTTGGTGTAAGTCAGACGGGTCATATGAACGGCTTCGGATCGTAGAAGATGGGACGGGTCTTCACTTTGGTTGCCTCGTATTTCCTAACCGCCCGTGCGGCAGCTGTGCGCCCTGACGGCGTGTTCGGCTTGAGTTCCATCTGGAATGGCTCTGGCTCCTTCCCCGGAGTTCGAACGCGTGAAGGCGTGCGCACATCAGGCTTCAGAATCCGGCCATCTTTCAACGTCACAGTCGGTTCAGGCTCCCATCCAGGCTTCTGCGCGACGCGCTCCCGCAGCGCTGCATGTGCGCGCCGTCCGGCCCGCGTAGCCCAGTTGTCGCCTACGCGCAGATAGGGGTCGGCCCGCTCAAGCACGAGCGGCGCTCGCTGGGCCACCGCCGGCGCGAGACGCCCGGCGATGTAAGCAGCGCCTTCCAAGCCCATGACGGCCGCGACAGGCGCCAGCGCGGGAACCGCCATCCAGGTGTTTTCCCGACTGATGGCGCGTTCGGTCTTCTTGAATTCGGCCTGTTGCCTGCGGAGTTCGGCGATGTCGGCGTCCGAACCCCGGTACATTCGGTCCGCCAATGGAGCGACCGAGGCACTTCGAGCGGGCGCAGGCGTCCGCGCAACACTGCCCCCTCTGCGTCGCTCCAAGTCCGCCGCTTGCTGCGCATTGTAGGCTTCCTGTTGGGCGACCATCTTCGCGTATGGTTGCGCCAGCGTATCTGGTACGCTGCGCGGCTGATCGCCTCGAGCGTACGAACCAGTTCCAGCCAAGATCTCTCTCCAATCGCTGAGTTGAGGGCGCCGCGCGAACGCGCGGCAGCAGGCGCGCAGCGGCTGGGCCGCTGCGACAGGCAGACTTCAGATTGGCGAGGCTCTTGGTGCGGGCCTTGTCCGCTCAAAAGCGGGTGGCGCGGCGCACTGATCGACGCTTGGGCATCATCTCACAGCTTGGCTGCGACATCAAGAACAAAATGCGAACTTTCCCTCGGGCAGCATTCACCTGCGCTTGTAGGGAGAGACCAGTCCCCTGCGCACTGCCCACACAACCATCTTCTCCCTGGAAATCCGGCGACAAGGCCAAGCTTGCGAGCTGCTGCGCGGGCGCAATCTGCCGGCCGCGACGGCTCAGTAGGCGGCCGCGACGCGGGTCGGCGCCGCAAGATGCGGAACGCGTTCGGTGGGCTGTCGCCAGGCCACGCCGGCCCGGACCGCCGCCGGGTCGAGTTGCGCGCCCACTGAGCGCCCCTCGATGCGGCACACGCCGGCCCCGCTCACGCTCTGCGCCGCGCAGGTGACGTCCTTGGCGAAGGCGACGCTCATCAGCGCGCCCCAGGAGGCCGAGGCGGGCGCGTCTTCAAGCCGGACAGCAACCCATTGCGAGGGGTCGGAGCCCCGGGCGACGCAAAGGGTCTGGCCGTCGATCACATGCAGCACGGGCCCGTGGACTTCGGTGCCAGCGGCCAAGGGCGCGCCGCCGCAGTCCGACTCGGCGGCGGCCGCGCCGGCGCCGAGCAGGGTAAGGGCCAGGCCCAGGATGAGACCGTTGCTAATCATGGCCGCCTCCCCTGCAACTTCCATGCAGTGCCGAGGTGGAACGCCCAAGGCGGCGGAAAGCTGCGACTCAGGGGGCGTCCGGCAGCAGCCCAAGTTGCTTGCCGACGATGCGGTCGAGCGTCCGCTTGGGCAGGTGCTCGCCCATGAAGATCCGGAACATGTCGGGAGCCACCGTGTAGCGCACCTTCGGCTTCGGCGCGGTCAGGGCGTGATGGATCACCTCACCGATCCGCTCGGGCGGCAGACCGGCCTTGCCGAGTTGGAGCATGTAGGCGCGGATGCGGTCCAGCGCCGCCGCGTAGGGCGTGTTGGCGTAGCGGCTGACGTCGACCTGGTCGGCCTTGTCCCAAATGGGCGTGGCCACGGCGCCCGGCGCCACGACGATCACATCCACGCCGAACGGCAGCAGTTCGCGCCGCAGCGACTCCGACAGCCCCTCCAGGCCGAACTTCGAGACATTGTAAGGCGCCATGAACGGGTTGGCCGTCTTGCCGCCCACGGAGGAGATGTTGACGATCCGTCCAGCGTCCCGAACGCCCGTGCGGCCCGCGCCCAGAAGGGGGGCGAAGGCCTGGGTGGCGATGACGACGCCAGTAAGGTTCACTTCGAGTTGGAGACGGAACTCGTCGACCGGCAGGTAGAGCAGCGGTCCGGCGACGGCGATCCCGGCGTTGTTGACCAGCCCCGCCAGCGTGGCGCCCTCGAGCGCCCGCTCGACCTGCCGCGCAGCCGCCTGGACCGCGCCTTCGTCCGTCACATCGAAGACCAGGGGCGTGAACGAACTGCCGAACTCGGCCTTCAGCCGCTCGCCGTCCGCCGCCTTGCGCACGCTGCCGAAGACGTGAAGGCCCCTGCCCGTCAGCACCCGCGTCGCGCCAAGGCCTATGCCCGTCGATACGCCCGTGATGACCACCGATCGCGCCATTGTCGCCTCCCTGCCCGCTTCCCGCTCGCCCAAGCTTCCACGGAGGCGCCTTGGCCTTCAACCCCTTCCCACTCGTGGGAATCGGGGGCTTTATCCCCCGCCCGCGGAGGATCGAGCGCCGTATGAGTATTGCCCAGGTCGCCCTCGCGATGGCCGCCGCCTTTCTCGGCGGTCCTGTAATCTGGTCTCTCGCGCTGCTGGTCCGCAGTCCCAGGTCTTCTGGGCCGCGCTCACCGTGGAATTGGGGGCTGACCCTCGCATCTGCGCTGGCGTTCGCCCTGGCGTTCAACCTGATCTTCTTTGTCCAGGAGCTGTTCCTGGTGGTCCCCAAGGCGATGACGCCGGGGCTCAAGCCCACCCTCTTCCACAACAACCACGACTGGACCGGTGACAATCCGCTGGCCGAGCTCTTTCAAGGGGCCGGCGCCGCAGCCACGGTGGTCGTGGGCCTGGCCTTCCTGGCCTGGGCCACTCGGCGATCGCCCCGGCCGCCGGGCCTGCGCCTGTTCGTCGCCTGGACGGGGCTGCTCGGCCTGCTGGAAGCCCTGCCCCAGATCCTGATCGGCACGGCCGTTCCGCAGAACGACGTCGGCCGGGCGATGAGCTACCTCGGCTTCCATGCCGGGACGAAGGTGGCGGCCTGCATGGCGGCCATGACGGCGATGGCGTTGGCCTGCGGCGTCGCCGCGCCGCTGTTCCTCAGCCTGCTGCCGGGCGCAGAGACGCAGGACCCGCGCGGCCGGGCGCGGGCCATGCTGCGCTATGCGGTGCTTCCGGCGCTGATGGCCGTGCCGCTCGTGGTCCCGTTCCGCGTTCCTGGACCGCTTATCGAGAACCTGTTTCCGCCAGCCGTGGCCGCCGTTACCGCAAGCGTCTGGCTGCAGGCGTGGGCGTGGCATGCGCCGCGCGCGCCCGCCGCGGCCGTCCGGCTCCGCTGGGCGATCCCGGCGCTGCTGGGCGCGCTGGGTCTCGTTCTGGCCGTTTTCCAGATCGTGTTGCGGCCGGGCGTGAACTTCTTTTGAACCGACATGCGGCTCCCCAAATGCGGAGCCTGGCCATGGGGAGCGCAGATGATCCTGATCGGACAATACGACAGCCCGTTCGTTCGGCGCGTCGCGGTGGCGCTGCGGCTGTACGGCTTCGACTACGAGCATCGGCCGTGGTCGGTGTTCGGCGACGCGGACCGGATCGCCGCGATCAACCCGCTCCGGCGCGTACCGACCCTCGTGACCGACGACGGCGAGGCGCTGCTGGAGAGCTCGGCCATCCTGGACTGGCTGGACGAGCTGGCTGGACCGCAGAAGGCGCTGATCGCGGGCAGCGGGCTCGAGCGGCGGCATGCCCTCAAGGTTTGCGCGCTCGCCGCGGGCCTCGCCGACAAGGCGGTCAGCCTGGTCTATGAGCGCGCCGTCCACCAACGCGCCACGCCGATGTGGATCGACCGGTGCCGGTCGCAGATCGGCGCGGTGCTGGACACCCTGGAAATCGACCGCGCGTCCCGTCGCGGCGACTGGTGGTTCGGCGCCGGCATCGGCCACGCGGACATCGCCGTCGGCTGCGCCCTGCGCTTCATCGGCGAGGCGCATCCCGAATTGATGGCGGCCAGCGCGTGGCCGACCCTCGCCGCCCATGCCGCCCGCTGCGAAGCGCTGCCGGTGTTCCAGGCCGCGAGTCAGGCCTTCATCTTCACCCCGCCGCCGGAAAGTTGACTTTAGGTCAGCGCGCCCGTTCACCGACCACCGTTCTGGTCCAGCTTGACCTGAATCAAGTCATGGCGACATTTCCGTGACAAACGCGCAACAGGGTCGCGCCGGACTTCCGCCGAACGCCGCAATCCCTTTGCGCACAAGGGATTGAGCGCTACGCGCGCGCCTCCGAGTGTAAGCCCTGCGCCTCCCCATAAGCAGGGCCGCTACGGGGAGAACGAACCGAATGAAATCTGGAATGCTGTTCCGCACGTCGGCGCTCGCCGTCGTGCTGGCGGGCGCCTTTGCGTCCTCCGTCCAAGCGCAGGAAGCCGCCGGCGACCGCGAGATCGAAGAGATCGTCGTCACCGCCCAGAAGCGCGAGCAGAGCCTGCAGGACGTGCCGATCGTGGTCACCTCGGTCAGCGGCGAGCTGCTGAAGGACGCCGGTGTCCGCGACATCCGCGACCTCACCGTGCTGACGCCGGGCCTGACCGTCACCTCGACGTCCAACGAAACTATCGTGACCGCCCGCGTCCGCGGCGTCGGCACGGTCGGCGACAACCCGGGGCTGGAAAGCTCGGTCGGCGTGGTGATCGACGGCGTCTACCGCCCCCGCAACGGCGTGTCGTTCGGCGACCTGGGCGAAGTGAGCCGCATCGAGGTGCTGAAGGGCCCGCAAGGCACCCTGTTCGGCAAGAACACCTCGGCCGGCGTCATCAACGTTATCACCGCCGGTCCGACCAAGGACTTCCAGGCCGAGGGTGAAGCCACCTACGGCAACTACGACCAGTTGGGCCTGACCGCCTCGGTCAGCGGGCCGCTGGGCGACAAGGTCTCGGGCCGCCTGTTCGCCGGCACGCGCCAGCGCGATGGCTACCAGCACATCATCACCGGCGCCGGCCCCCGCACCAAGGACCGCGACAACGACCAGAATTTCTACACGGTCCGCGGCCAACTGCAGGTGGAAGCGACGGACGACGTCGATATCCGCTTCATCGCCGACTACACGAAGCGCGACGAGAACTGCTGCGTCGGCACCCAGCTCTTCGTCGGTCAGGCCGCCAACAGCCGCGGCAACCTCGTCAACCTGACCCGTCCGGGCTCGCTGGACCTCACGTCCACGCCGTTCGACCGCCAGGGCTACGCCAACCGCGCCACCAGCCAGGACGTCGAGGACATGG
>NZ_JANINU010000140.1 GCF_024508875.1 Phenylobacterium sp. | reverse complement strand
TCTCGTGGCACCGCTCGGCCTCGTCCATGTAGTGGGTCGAGACCAGGACGGTGAGGCCGTCCGCCGCCAGCGCGTGGATTTCGTCCCAGAAGGTCCGCCGCGCCTTCGGGTCCACGCCGGCCGTCGGCTCGTCCAGCAGCAGCAGCCGGGGCTCATGCAGGGTCGCGGTCGCCAGCGCCAGGCGCTGCTTCCAGCCGCCCGACAGAGTGCCCGCGAGCTGGCCCCGGCGGCTGGTCAGGCCCAGGCGCTCCAGCGCCCGGTCCACCCGCTCGCGCCGACGGTCCAGGCCGTAGACCCGCGCCGTGAATTCCAGGTTCTCGGCGATGGTCAGGTCCTCGTAGAGCGAGAACCTCTGGGTCATGTAGCCCGTGCGGCGCTTCACCTCGTCGGCCTGGCCGATGATGTCGTAGCCGAGCGCTTCGCCCGCCCCGGAGTCCGGCGTCAGCAGCCCGCACAACATCCGTAGCGTGGTGGTCTTGCCCGAGCCGTTCGGCCCCAGGAAGCCGCAGATGCGCCCCGCCTCGACCTGGATTGTCACGTCGTTGACCACGTGCTTGGCGCCGAAGGACTTGTTCAGGCCGCGCACGTCGATGGCCAGGGTCACGACAGCGGCTCCACGTCCACCGGCTGGCCGGGGTTGAGGCGCAGGCTCGGGCGGGCCTCGACCAGGTAGACCAGCCGGTCGCGCGCCTCGCGGCTGTAGATCACCGGCGGGGTGAATTCGGGGCGAGGGCTGACGTACTCGATGCGGGCGGACAGGCCCCTGGCGCAGCCGTCGCAGGCAAAGCGCACGGTGCGGCCGATGCGGTAGGCGGCGAGCTCCTTCTCCGGCACGAAGAAGCGGACCTTGATCCGTTCGTCGGGCAGCAGGCTGAGGATCGGCTGGTTCGCGGGCGCCCATTCGCCGGCATGGAAGAAGATGTCCTCGACCCGCGCCTTGGCCGGCGCGCGGGGCGAAACCTCGGCGAGCCGGGCGGTCGCGCCGGCGGTCGCGGCCTGAGCTTGCGCCACGCGGGCGTCGGCGGCCCGCACCTGGTCTTCGCGCGCTCCCAGTGTCGCCGCGTCGCGCTGCCTGCGGGCGGCGCGCACCTGGGCGTCGGCGGCGTCGGCGGCCGACCTGGCGTCGTCCAGGCGGGCCGGGGCGTACCAGCCCTGGCGGACCAGGGGCTGGACGCGGCGCAACGTGGCGTGCGCGTCGCGGGCGCGCGCCTCGGCGGCGGCGATGTTGGCCTCGTAGACCGCCAGTTCCGTCGGCCGCTGCCCCTTGCGGGCGTCGATGGCCTGGGCCTCGGCGGCGCGCTGTTCGGCGGCGGCCTGCTCCGCCTGGGCCTGCACCTGAGCCGGGTCCACCACGAACAGCGCCTGGCCGGCCGCAACGTCCTGGCCCCGGACCGCCGCGACGCTGCGCACCGCGCCGGCCACCGGCGCGGCGAGATAGAGCGGCTCGCCCTCGATATAGCCCGAGAGGGTCCTGGGCTGGCCCATGCGAGGGATCCAGACGATCAGGCCCACGACGACGGCCGCCGCGGCGACCAAGCCGATCACGAGCAGGGGCGGGCGCCTCATGTGCGGGCTCCTTCCGTCAGCATTCCGCAGAGCAGGGTGTCGACGTGCTGGCGCATGACCGCGGCCAGGTCGAAGGGCTCCGCGCCGATGGGCACGAAGGTCTCCTTCCAGAGCACCGCGACCAGCATCGGCGAGATGAGTTGCAGGGCGTAGACACGCGGGTCGCCGGGCTTCACCTCGCCTCGCGCCTGGGCGGCCGAGATGGCCGCCGTCATCGCGCCCAGCGCCTGGCTGACCAGTTCGTCGTGCCAGACCCGGGCGATCTCGGGGAAGTTCCGGGCCTCGCCCACCACCATCTTCAGCACGCCGCCGAGCGGCGTCTGCGACACCACGCCGGCGACGTGGCTCGTCACGCTGCGCAGCAGGTCGGCGAGGGGCCCGGGGTGGGCCGCGGCCATCGCCTTCACCATCCCGATGTTGGGCGCGATCGCTTGGCCCACGACGGCGCGGAAGATGTCTTCCTTGGTCTCGAAATAGAGGTAGATCGCCCCCTTCGAGACCCCGGCCTCGCGGGCGATGTCGTCCAGCTTGGCTGCCGCGAACCCCTTCTCGGCGAACACCTTCAGCGCCGCCTGCACGATCTCGGCGGGGCGGTCGGCCTTGCGGCGACGAAACTTGGGTGCGCCGGTATCCATCTTGGGCCTCAAATAACTGACCAGTCATTTATTAGCTTGCAGCGAGGACGGTTTCAACCCATCCGCAAACCGGCGTTCGCCTGGGCGACGACGGGTCGCATGGTTAAAGTTGACGCCTTCGCCTATTTTTCGCCCCGGTCCGAGATCAGGACCCATCGCAAAGTCGCGACTTGCGCGGCGTTCCAGTCAATCCGCCATGAAGACCGGTTCTCGTCCGGCCTGGCGTGCATTTGTTGAGTGAAGGGTTCTGAATGAAGTTTGGCGTTCCTGCGCGTCTGCTTACGCTTGTCGAGAAACAACCTGGGCTTTATGCGACGATAGCTGTGCTTGTGACGGCGACGGCCGCCGCGGCGGCGCCGTTCAGCCAGCCCGAGCATCGCGCAAGCCTCGTCACCGCCATGGAACGCGCGGTGGACAAGGTGGCTCCCACGGCCCCGCCGCCTGTCTCGATGCGGCTCGTCTGGGACGGCGCCGACGTCGACGGCGACGGGCGCGCCGACTTCACGAATCCGACCGGGCAGGAGCCGCGGACGAACGACGCCTATGGGGAGGGCGAGTTCGGCGCCCGCCGCGACGGCGGCAGCCGCCGCCACGAGGGCGTGGACTATCGCGCCCGCGCCGGCCAGGAGGTGGAGGCTCCGATCTCGGGCTATGTCACCAAGATCGGCTACGCCTACCCCGGCGACCAGACGCTGAAGTTCGTCGAGATCACCAACCCGGCGCTGAACTACGTGGCCCGTGTGTTCTACGTGAACCCGACCGTCGAAGTCGGCCAGCCCGTGGCCATCGGCAAGCCGATCGGCGCTGCCCACTCGCTGCAGCGCAAGTATCCGGGCGGCATGACCGACCATGTGCACCTCGAGATCATCGACCGGTCCGGGGCCCGCGTCGACGCCACGCGCATGATCACCGCCGAATACCGCCCCGTTCCCGCGCAGGGCGCCGTCACGGTCGCGGCGGCCGAGTAGCGGCCCCAAGCCGGCCGCACGCAGCGCCTTGACCCATCGCGCCATGCCGGGGCAATCATCCGGCGTGGCGCCCGAGAGGGCCTAACAGGGAATGCGGTGCGGACGTTCGCGTCCAAGGCCGCGGCTGCCCCCGCAACTGTAAGCGGCGAGCCGAAGACCATCAGAGCCACTGGGGCCGTCAGGTCCTGGGAAGGCCGGTCCGAGGCGGTGACCCGCAAGCCAGGAGACCTGCCACGAGCCGTGGTCACGCGCGACCATGTCGGACGGGGTGCGCCGATGTGGATGGACCGCTGTCCGGGCTTCCGGCGGCCGGGCCATGTTCTCGCGGTGACGTGTCACGTTCGCCGCGAGGTTTCGACCATGTCTTCCGTCTCAATGCTTTCCGCGCCGCGCGCCGCCCTTTGGTCGGCCGGCCTCGTCACGCTCGTGATGGGCGGCTGTCTCCTGGCCGGCTGCCTGGAGCCGCTGGTCGCCGTGGCGGTGATCGCCGCCGGCGCCCTGCCGCTGGGCCGCGCCGCCTTGCTTGTCACCGCGGTCTGGCTGGCGGGGCAGGCCATCGGTTTCGGGCTGCACGACTACCCGCGTGACCCACGCACCATCGCCTGGGGCTTCGGCCTGGGCCTCGCCGCCCTCGCGGCGCTGGCCGGGGCCGTCCCGATCCTGAAGGCGACGGCCGGCAAGCCGGTCTGGCTGCGCGCAGGCCTCGCCTTCGTCGCGGCCTTCGTCGCCAACCAGCTCGTGATCCTGGGCGTCGAGCAGGCTGTCACGGGCGCGTGCGAGGTGCGGCCCGGCGTCGTCAGCCTGGTGGGCGCCCTCAACGCCGCCTGGCTGGCCGGCCTGCTGGCCATCGACGCGGTCGTCCGTCGCACGAGCTTGCCGCTGCCATCCTTCGGACGCACGGCGTGACCGGGCCGCGCATCGTCTCCCTCCTGCCCAGCGCCACCGAGATCGTCGCCGCGGTGGGCATGGCGGATCATCTCGTCGGGCGCTCGCACCAGTGCGACTTCCCGGTGGACGTCCGCCGCCTGCCCGCGCTCAGCGAGACCAAGGTGCGGCTCGACGGCACGTCGCGCGACATCGACCGCCGCGTGAACGAGATCATCGCCCAGGGCGTCTCGGTCTACCGCGTCGACGCCGAGCGCCTGCGCGCGCTGAAGCCCGACGTGATCCTGACGCAGACCCAATGCGCCATCTGCGCGGTGACGCCCGGCGATCTGCAGGACGCGCTCTGCGAGTGGACGGGCATGGCGCCGACCCTCGTTTCCCTGGAGCCCAACGACCTGGGCGACGTCTGGGGCGACGTGCGCAAGGTCGGCGCGGCGCTCGACGCCGAGGGGGCGGCCGAACGCGCCATCGTGGGATTGCAGGGACGCCTGGCCGCCATCCGCGCCACCGCCGACCGCGCCGCCTATCGTCCACGGGTGGCCGCCATCGAATGGATCGACCCGCTGATGGCCGGCGGCAACTGGATGCCCGAGCTGATCGAGGCGGCCGGCGGCGAAAGCCTGTTCGCCGTGGCCGGCCAGCATTCGCCGTGGCTCGACCGGGCCGCCCTGGCCGCCGCCGACCCCGACGTGATCCTGCTGCTGCCGTGCGGCTTCACGATCGACCAGAGCCTGGCCGACCTGCCGCTGCTCACGTCGCGGCCGGAGTGGGCGCGCCTGTCGGCCGTGCGGCGGGGCCAGGTCTACGTGATCGACGGCCATCACTACTTCAACCGGCCTGGGCCGCGGCTGGTCGAGTCGGCCGAGATGATCGCGGAGATCCTGCACCCCGACCTGTTCGCCTTCGGTCACGAGGGCAGGGGCTGGGTCCGGCTTTAGGGCTTCAGCAGCGCCGCCATCTCCGCTCCGGTGGCGGCCTGCGACAGCCGGTCGAAGCGGCCGCCTTCGGCGATCTCGCGGGCCGTGCGGATGAACTCGCCGAACGCGGCCCGCGCCAGCGCGCCGCCCAGGCTGATCCGTCGCACGCCGAGGTCGGCGAGTTCGGCGACGGTCGGGCCGCCGGTCCACATCAGGACGTTCAGCGGCTTCGGCGCCACCGCCCGCACGGCCGCCGCGATGTGCTCCGGGGTCCGCAGCCCCGGCGCGTAGAGGCAGTCGGCGCCGGCGTCCGCCAGACTGGCCAGCCGGTCGAGGGTCGCGCCCACGTCCATCGCCCCGACCAGCAGGCCCTCGGCGCGCGCCACGAGCACGGCGCCCGAGCCCTCGGCGTCGATCGCCGCCCGCGCCGCCTTCACACGCTCGACCGCCAGCCCCTCGTCGTAGAGCGGCTTGCCCGGGTCGTGGCTCATGTCCTCGATGGAAAGCCCGGCGACGCCCGTGTTCAGCGCGCGGCGCACGTTCGCCGCGACCTCCTCGGGAGTGTCGGCATAGCCGTTCTCGAAGTCGGCGTTCAGGGGCAGGTCGGTCGCCGCGGAGAGGGTTGCGAGGTGCGCCAGGGCGTCCTCCAGCGGGACCTCGTTGTCCAGCCGACCGCTGGACCACGCCATGCCCGAACTGGTCGACGCCAGCGCCTGGAAGCCCAGGGTCTGCAGCATCCTGGCGCTGCCCACGTCCCACGGGTTTGGGATCACGAAACAGCCGCTCCGGTGCAGCTCCCGGAATCGCGCGCGCTTGTCGGCCGGAGTCGTCATGAGACCCTCTCACGGTGAAGCTTAACGCTGGAAGCTGAAGCAGAGAACGGGCGCGAAACGAATCGCGACCGAATCACTGACTCGCAGCGATTCAGCTTTCGTTCCCTACGATATATTGTATCCGACTCGCTTCGGCCCACAACGAAGCATCGTCGAGCGACGGGCAAGACCAGGCGCGGGTTTCACGCGGGGATCGCGCCTCTTATAGATTCCCGTGCGGCCGATCGGCTTTCCGCCCCGCCAACCTTGACGCGGGCGAGGCCTTCCTCTACATCGCCCGCTCTTCGCGCGGACCCCGGTCCGTCGCTCACCGTATTCCTGCGAAGGTTATCTCGCTATGTCGCGCCGCTGCGAAATCACGGGTGTCGGTCCGATGGTCGGCCACAACGTGAGCCACTCGAACATCAAGACCAAGCGCCGGTTCATGCCGAACCT
>NZ_JANINU010000139.1 GCF_024508875.1 Phenylobacterium sp. | reverse complement strand
AGGTGGCCAGGACGGCGCCGTCGGCCTGACGGGCCATGCGGCCGGTTTCGAGCGTCAGCGTCTTGCCGCCCCACTCGATGGTCTTGCGTTTGATATCGAACATTTCTGCTTCTTTCTCGTCCCGCGGGCGTATTCCCGGCGGGGGCGGACAGGGGATCGGTCTTCCGAAATCCTCATCCAATGGCACAGGCGGGTGAGGATCTCCTGCGACCCTCGGCGTGTGTGGGGAACCGAACGCCCCCGGGTTGCCGCATACACCCCCCGGCCTGTGACGGAGGAGCAGCCTCGATACGAAACGGACCCGGTCCCCACGCGGGGATCGGGTCCGCTTTGGAAACCTAGCGGCGCAGGCCCAGCTTCTCGATGAGCGCCTGATAGCGAGCCGCGTCGGACTTCTTCAGGTGGTCGAGGAGCGAACGGCGGGCGGAGACCAGCTTCAGCAGGCCCCGGCGCGAGTGGTTGTCCTTCTTGTGCGTCTTGAAGTGTTCGGTGAGGTTCGCAATCCGTTCGGACATGATCGCCACCTGGACTTCGGCGCTGCCCGTGTCCGCGTCGCCGCGGGCATGGGTCTTGATGACTTCGGCTTTACGTTCGGCCGTGATCGACATCGGGTTTCTCCGCTCTGGTCAAAGATTGAAGACACGCGAGGGTTCGAGCCGTCCCGCACGCATCTCGCAGAGCGCCACCATCGTCCCGCCCGACATGGCTGAAACGGTGCGTGAGCCCGGCTTGAGCCCGGCTTTCACCGCTTCCACCTGTCGGGGAACGAGAACGATCGATCGTCCCTGCTTCAATCGGAAGGCGTCTTCGTCGGTCACGGCCAGCACCGGGATGTCGTCCAGTGCGGTCTCGACCGGAAGCAAGGCCTCCGATTGGCGGGCCTTATGCCCTAAATCTTCTAGGTATTCCAGTGTCACCGCTGATTCCTCGGTGAACTGGCCGACGCGCGTTCTGCGAAGCTGGCTAACATGGCCACACGCGCCGAGCGCATCGGCGATGTCGCGGACCAGCGCGCGGACGTAGGTGCCCTTGCCGCAGTCGATCTCCAGCGTGATGTGGTCGGCGTCGGCCGCGTCCACGACGCGGGCGTCGAAGATGTCCACCTTGCGGGCGGTCAGCTCGACGGTTTCGCCGGCTCGCGCCAGGTCGTAGGCCCGCTCGCCGTCCACCTTGATCGCCGAATACGCCGGCGGGACCTGGTCGATCTCGCCGATGAAGCGCGGGAGAACGGCGTGCACCTGGGCGATCGTGGGGCGCACGTCGGACTCGGCGATGGTCTCGCCCTCGCGGTCATAGGTCGCGGTCGTGCGGCCCCAGGCGATGGTGAAGCGGTACGACTTGTCGGCGTCGACCAGGAACGGAACGGTCTTGGTCCCCTCGCCCAGGGCGATGGGCAGGATACCGGTGGCCAGCGGGTCCAGCGTGCCGGCGTGGCCCGCCTTCTGGGCGTCGAACAGCCGGCGCACGCGGCTGACGGCGAAGGTCGAGGTCAGGTCGTAGGGCTTGTCGAGGTTGATCCAGCCCGAGATCGCCTGGCCCCTCTTGCGGCGGGCCATCAGTCCTCGTCCTTCCAGGACGCCGAGACCGGGTCGGGGGTCAGGTCCTGGCGCACCTTGGGGTCGTCGAACAGCCGGCTCATGCGCGCCGCCTCGTTGAAGCTCTCGTCGTGCAGGAACTTCAGGTCGGGGGTGAAGCGCATGTCGATCAGCTTGCCCAGCCGCCCGCGCACGAATTTCGCGTGCTTGTTCAGCGCCTTGATGACCTCGTCGTAGTGCTCGCCGCCCAGCGGCTCGACGAACACCGTGGCGTGGCGCAGGTCGGGGCTGAGGCGCACTTCGGTGACGGTCACCGAGACCCCCGCCAGCGCAGGATCGGCGATCTCCTCCTCGCGGAAGATGTCGACCAGGGCGTGACGCACCAGTTCGCCGGCGCGGAGCTGACGCTGCGACGGGCCCTGCGGCGCCGCGCGGCCATGGGAGGTCGGTCGTTTCATGGGAGGTCTTTCCAGCAACCCTGGCGGAAGGATCGGACGCCCGCGCAGGAAAGCGCGGGCTTCTAGTCGGAAGGCGCCCAGGTGTCCAGAGCGGGCGAAATGCCTCCTCCGCCCGGGGGAGGAGTCAAGCCCCCGTCCGTTCCTTGAAGAACTGGATCACCCGCTGCTCGGCGGCCTTGGTCGGCCCGTCTTCCTTCAGGTGGAGCGTCAGCACCGAGTGCGGCGGGATGATCGCGGGCGCAGCGTCCTCGTCCCTCAGCTCGATGCTCTCGAAGCGGTCGCCGAACTCGCGGCGGTAGGTCTCGAACCGGGCGTCGGGGACCAGCTCGTCCGAGGTGAAGCGCAGCCCGACGATGCTGAGGTCTTCGGCCTCCAGGCGGCCCTTCACGCAGGCCGTCTCGCCCGGCGACAGGCCAATCTCCGCGCCGCGCTTGGGATTGCCCCGCGCCAGCGGTAGCGACGGCTGCGACAGCACCGGCGCCACCACGCTGGGATCGGTCATCATCGCCAGGGCGAAGCCGCCGGTGAAGCACATGCCGACCGCGCCCACGCCCTTGCCGCCGCACTCGGCGTGCGCCCTGCGCGACAGCGCCCGCAGCCAGTCGGCCACCGGACTCGATCTGTCGCCCCGCCACACGTAGAACTCGCGCCGCACGCACAGCACGCCCAGCGCGGTGGCCAGGGTGTAGCCGCGGCTCACCGGCTTGCCCGGCGTGCCGAACAGGCTGGGGCAGAACACCGTCATCCCCGCTTCGACCACCCGGTCCGCGAAGCGGATCACCAGCGGGTGCAGCCCCGGCATCTCGTGCATGATGACGACCGCCGGGCCCGAGCCTCGGCGGTAGACCGGATAGGTCCGCCCGTCGTGCGCGAAGTCGAACTTCTCGTAGGCCGCCAGCGCGGTCTCGTAGCCCATCCCCACCCCCTGCTCTCGCTGGGGACGAGCTTAAGCCAATCACCGCTTCAGGCGCAGCATGGAAAGATCGCCCTCGAAGCCCGACAGCTTCCAGCGGCCGTCCGGCGCGTGGGTGAACATCAGCAGGCAGGGACCCGCCTTCTTGCTCGTCGCGCAGACGCGGCCGTCCGGCAGTTCGCGCAGCAGGGTGGAGATGCCGATCGGCCCGGGGATCTTCATGTCCGGGCGATAGCCGTAGTACTCGGCGACCGATCGGAAGACCGTCGGCTGCACCAGCGCCTCGCCAGCCAGTTCCGCAAGGCTGGGCGCCAGGATCGCCGCGAGGCCCGCGGGCACGCGGTCGTCCTTCGCGGCCTCCGCCACCAGGCGCTGCTGGATCTCCCGCTTCAGCGCCTTGCGGTCGACCAGGCCGTCGAACGTGGCCTCGTCCCCGTCGCGGATCGAGACGAGCAGGGCGTGGACGTCCGCCGCCGCGTCCAGCTTCTGCACCGTGGCGCAGGCCGAGAGGGTCAGGGTCATCAGGGCGATCACGATCGCGCGCATTTCATTCTCCCGGCTGCAAGCTGCGCTACAACGCCGTTCCATCCCATGGCGAGGCAGAACCGCAGATGAACGGATTCGACCGCGGAACGGATCGGACGGTGCTCGAAACGAACCGCCTGGTGTTCCGCCCGTTCACCGCCGACGATTTCGACCTCCTGGCCACGCTGCATCGTGATCCGGAAGTGGGGCGCTACATGGGCGGCGTGTGGACCGACCAGCGGATCGCCGAGGCCCTGGGCCGCTTCGTGGCCGAGCAGGCCGAGCGCGGCCACTCGAAATGGGCGGCCTTCACCCGGGACGGCCGCTTCGCGGGACGGGCGGGGATCAGCCTCTGGCCGGCGACCGGCGAACTTGAGCTCGGCTACAGCCTGATGCCCGAGTTTTGGGGCCAGGGCCTGGCGACGGAGGCGGCCCGCGCCGTGGCGGACTGGACGTTCGCCAACACGGACGTCGCGCACTTCATCGCCTTCACCCACCTCGAGAACTATGGCTCGCAGCGCGTGCTGGAGCGCCTGGGGATGGTGCGCCAGCCCGACCAAGACATGGGGTTCGAGGATGGCATGAGCGCCGTCTACCGGCTGGACCGGCGATAAAGCCTTGATCCTTCGAGAGTCACTCGCGTCGTAAGGTCGTCGGCCCAAACGAAGAAGGCCTCCCCCGCGGCAAGCGGGAGAGGCCTCGATCCGGTGAACTGAAGCGGCGCCTACAGGCTGCGCTTCACCTCCTCGAGGGTGAAGCACTCGATGACGTCGCCGGCCTTGATGTCCTGGAAGCCCTGGAACGCCATGCCGCATTCCTGGCCCACCGGCACCTCGTTGACCTCGTCCTTGAAGCGCTTGAGCGTCTGCAGGGTGCCGAGTTCGAGCACGACGATGTCCTGGCGGATGATCCGGACGCGCGCGCCCTTGCGGACCACGCCTTCCGTGACCTTACAGCCGGCGACACGGCCCACCTTGGTGATGTCGAAGGCCTGAAGCACTTCGGCGTTGCCCAGGAAGGTTTCGCGCTGGATCGGCGCCAGCATGCCCGACAGCACGCCTTTGATGTCGTCGATCAGGTCGTAGATGATCGCGTAGTAGCGGATCTCCACGCCCTCGCGCTCGGCCAGCGCCTGCGCCTGCTTCGAGGCGCGGACATTGAAGCCCAGGATCGGCGAGTTGGCGCCCTTGGCCAGCATCACGTCGCTTTCGCTGATGGCGCCGGCGCCCGACAGGATGATCCGCGCGCGGACCTCCTCGTGCGCCAGTTTCTCCAGCGAGCCGACGATCGCCTCGGCCGAGCCCTGCACGTCGGCCTTGATGATGACCGGCAGCTCCGCGACCTTCTTGTCGGCCAGCTTGGCCATCATGTCCGCCAGGCTGGCGCCCTGGACCGGCGAGCCGGCCTTCTCGCGCTTCTGACGGATACGGTACTCGGTCAGTTCGCGGGCGCGGGCCTCGTTCTCCACCACGGCGAAGGCGTCGCCCGGCGACGGCGTGCCGTCGAGGCCGAGGATCTCCACCGGCGCGGAGGGACCCGCCTCGGTCAGTTGCTCGTTGCGCTCGTTGATCAGGGCGCGCACGCGGCCGAAGGTGTCGCCGGCCACGACGATGTCGCCACGCTTCAGCGTGCCGCGCCGGACCAGGACGGTCGAGACGGCACCGCGACCGCGATCCAGCTTGGCCTCGATGACCACGCCGTCGGCGGTGCGATCGGGGTTCGCCTTCAGGTCGAGCACCTCGGCCTGCAGCAGGATAGCCTCGATGAGGTTTTCCAGGCCCATCTTCTTGGTGGCCGAGACCTCGATCGCCTGCGTGTCGCCGCCCAGGCTCTCCACCACGATCTCGTGCTGCAGCAGCTCGTTGATCACGCGGGTCGGATCGGCGTCCGGCTTGTCGATCTTGTTGATCGCCACGATGATCGGCGCGCCGGCGGCCTTGGCGTGATTGATGGCCTCGACCGTCTGCGGCATGACGCCGTCGTCGGCCGCCACCACCAGCACCACGATGTCCGTGATGTTCGCGCCGCGGGCTCGCATGGCCGAGAAGGCCGCGTGGCCGGGGGTGTCCAGGAAGGTCACCGCCTGACCGCCCGCCAGCCGCACCTGATACGCGCCGATGTGCTGGGTGATGCCGCCGTGCTCGCCGCCGACAACGTCGGTGGACCGCAGGGCGTCGAGCAGCGAGGTCTTGCCGTGGTCGACGTGGCCCATGACGGTGACCACCGGGGGCCGCGGCTCCAGATGATCGTCGATGTCCTCGGCGCCGATGAAGCCTTCTTCGACGTCGGCTTCCGACACGCGCTTCACGGTGTGGCCGAACTCGGTGGCCACCAGCTCGGCGGTGTCGTTGTCGATGACGTCGTTGATCTTCAGCATCACGCCCTGACGCATCAGGAACTTGATGATCTCGACGCCGCGCACGGCCATCCGGTTGGACAGCTCGCTCACCGTGATCACGTCGGGGATCACGACCTCGCGGCTGACGCGGGCCTGTTCGACGGCGCCGCCCTTGCGCTTTTCACGCTCGCGTTCGCGGGCGCGGCGCACGGAGGCGAGGCTGCGCATCCGCTCGGCGCCCTCGGCGTCGCCGGCCACGGTCTGGATGGTCAGGCGGCCTTCGCGGCGGGTCGGGGCGCCCTTGGCGCGGCTGATCGCGCCCTTGCCGGCGTCGTTCGCGCGGCGACGGTCGTCGTCGTCACGCCGGTCGATGACCGAACCGCCGGGCCGCGGGGCCTGGCGGGCGGCGCGCTGGACCTCCGGCGTCGCCGGCGGCTGGGCGGGGCTCAGGCGGGGACCGCCGGGGCCACGG
>NZ_JANINU010000138.1 GCF_024508875.1 Phenylobacterium sp. | reverse complement strand
GGCCGGCGCGGCCCCCGCCGCGGCGATCATCGGCGCGGCCAGGGCGCCCTGGACAAGGGTTCGCCGCGAGGCGCGGGCCCTGGGCGCGGGGGCCTTGGGGGCGATGGCGTCTTGGGATGCGGTCTCGCTCATGGGGGCTCCCTGGGGCGACCGCGCCGTCGAGCGGCGCGCTAGAGCTGACTGTATGGTCAAATCCGCCTGCGTCAAGAATGTGGCGCGCTTCCCCCAACTCAGTGAGAGGGGCTCACGTTCTCCATCTCTATGTTGACCAAATAGTCGAAAAAGCCCTACGCATGGGGCCACCGAGGACGTGGAGGCGAGGAATGCGCGGTCAACTGGTTCTGGCGGCCGTCGCCTTGCTGCAGCTCGGTTTGCCCGCCCCGGCGGGGGCGGCGGACGCGGGCCTGACCTTCACGACCCTCGGCACGAACTCGGGGCCGATCCCGCGGGCCGACCGGTCGGAGCCCGCCAACCTGGTCCGCTACGGCGACCAACTGATCCTCACCGACGTGGGCGACGGGGCGGCCGAACAACTGGCGAAGGCGGGCGTGCGGCTGGGCCAGGTGCAGACGCTGGTCATCAGCCACCTGCATTTCGACCACACCGGCGGGCTGTTCGGGTTCCTGAGCCTGCGCTTCCAGAGCCGCCAGAACGGCCCGCTGACGATCTACGGGCCGCCGGGCACGCGCGAGCTGGTCGCCAACCTGTTCACGGCGATGCGTCCGGGCGAGTCGGCCTCGCGGACGATGGGGCCCAGCCTGTTCGGCCCGCCCGACGCGGGGGTGAAGATCGTCGAAGTGACGGACGGCAGCCGCTTCGAGGTGGGGCCGATCCGGGTCTCGGCGGTGGAAAACAGCCACTACCAGACGCTGGGCCCGCCGGCGGCGGACCGTCCCGTCTCGGTCTCGTATCGCTTCGACGCGCCGGGCCGCGCGATCGTCTACACCGGCGACACCGGCCCCAGCCCGGCGGTCGCCGCACTCTGCAAGGGGTCCGACACGCTGGTCAGCGAGATCATGGACCCGGGGCTGGCGGTCGCGAAGATCATCAAGGCCTATCCCAATTCGCCCCCCGCGGCCGCCAAGGCCGTGGAAGCGCACTTCCGGCTGGAGCACCTGTCGCCCACCGAGGTGGGCAAGCTGGCCGCGGCGTGCGGGGTCTCGAAGGTGGTGGCCACCCACAACGCCCTGGAGCGCGACGAGCTGGCGGGCGCCCGCGCGCAGATCGCGGCCGAGTTCAAGGGCGAGATCGCGCTCGCCGAGGACCTGCAGACGTTCTGACCCCATGTCCGACCCGACGACCCTCGACGTCCATGCGCACTTCCTGCCGCCGGTCTATCGGGAGGCGCTGGCGAAGGCCGGCCTGAAGACGGTGGACGGCGGCATGCCGGTTCCTGACTGGTCGCCGGAGCGGGCGCTGGCGATCATGGACGAGGTGGGGATCGCGGGGGCCGTCCTGTCGGTCTCGTCGCCGCATGTTTCCTTCCTGCCCGCGGACGAAGCGGCGGCGCTGTGCCGGGCGGTCAACGACTATGCCGCCGACCTGTGCGGTCGCTATCCGGACCGCTTCGGCGCCTATGCGATCCTGCCGCTGCCGGACGTCGCCGCCAGCCTCGCCGAGCTGGCGCGGGCGCTGGACGACCTCTCGCTGGACGGGGTGGCCCTGCCGACCCATGCGGACGGCGCGTACCTGGGCGATGCGAAGTTCGCCCCGGTGCTGGAGGCGCTGGACGCCCGAAGCGCGACCGTCTTCATCCACCCCACCGCGCCGGCCTGTTTCGAAGCCTTCGGCCTGGCGCTGCCGGCGCCGATGATCGAGTTCCCGTTCGACACCACGCGGACGGTGGCCAGCCTGATCTTTTCGGGCGCGCTGGAGCGGTTCGCGCGCATCAGGTTCATCCTGCCGCACGCGGGCGGCACCCTGCCGTTCCTGGCGACCCGCATGGCGGCGATCGGCGCCATCCCGGCCCTGGGAGCCCGCGCCCGGCCGCCCGCGGAGACGATGCAGACGCTGGCCCGGCTGCACTACGACACCGCCCTGGCGGCGGCGCCGCACCAGATCGCGGCGCTGCGGGCCATCGCCCCCGTCTCGCAGATCGTCTACGGCACCGACTTCCCGTTCGCGCCCGAGCCGGCGCTGCGGGCCGCGGAAGCCCAGTTCCAGGCTATCCCCTTCACGCCGGACGAGCGCGAGCAGGTGCGCATGGGCAATGCGCGGCGGCTGTTCGCGCCGTTCGCCGCGCGATGCTGCGGCGGCCGCCACGCCTGAGGCCGGACGGGCGTCAATCAAAGTTCGCGATTTGTTCTCGCGACGCCTATTATGCCGTCATGTCACAGCCTGCCCGTCCCCGCGCCGTCCGCACCCTCGCGCGGCAAGCTCCGCCCTCCGGGCTCTACGCCTCCTCGTACGACCCGGACGTGGCGGTGAAGATCTGCGCGCGGCTGGCGGCCGGCGAAAGCCTGCGGTCGATCTGCCGGGCCGACCCGTCGATGCCGACGGAGAAAACGGTGTGGAACTGGCGCCGGGCGCATCCCGACTTCGCGCAGGCGATGGCGGTGGTGCTGACCGTGAGGCGGGCGGAGGCCCGGCGGCGCTGGGCGGCGAAGACGCGAGCGCGGGCCGAGGCGCGCAAGGCCCGGGCGGCGACGTCCGCCGACGGCCGCGCGCGGATCGCCCACCGCAGCGGCTATGGGCCCGAGGTGGCCGACGCCATCTGCGCCCGGCTGTGCCTGGGCGAGCCGCTGTATCGCCTGTGCGAGGACCCGGCGATGCCGTCGCTGGGCACGGTCTACAACTGGCTGCGGCGCCACCCGGAGTTCCAGGCGCAGTATCGGCGGGCGCGGGACGTCGCCTTCGCGTTCCTGGTGGAGACGGCGGCCGACGGCGCGCCGTGGCTGGGACACGAGGGCAAGTCGATGCGGGCGCTGGCGCGGATCGTGAAGGGCGCCCACCGGCGCTGCGCCAAGATCGCTCCGCGGACGTTCGGGGCCGGGGTGTACGGGCCGGAGGACGACTGAGGCGCCGCGGGGCGCCATTGGGGCGCTATCGGGAGAAGCGTCGGGCGGCCGACAATTTTGCGGCGCCGCTGGAACTTTCGCATCGCAACAAAGGTTGCCCGTTCGCCGCCCGTCGTGCGGCACAGGGGGCTATTCCGCCTCTTGGTCCCAGGGGATGACACGGATGAACCTGAAACCACTTCACGCCCTCGCGGGCGCAGCGGTCCTTGCGATGGCCGCAACCTCGGCGAACGCCGCCGTCACCTTCATCGGCTACGGCACGGACCTCGGCGAAGGCGAAACGCTGATCACCGACTTCGAGGGCGGCCCCACCCTGGCCGAGGTGCTGCTGGCCCAGCCCGGCTTCACGCTGAGCGGCGACGCGGAGCTGTTCACCGGCTCGATCACCGGCCTGACGGCGGCGCCGGCGTTCAGCGCCGACACCCGCGACACGACGCAGTATCTCAGCCTGACGGACGCCGACCAGGTCGCCGTCCTGACCACGCCGGGGGTTTCGGCCCTCAGCTTCTACGTGGGCTCGCTGGACAGCTATAACAGCTTCACCTTCCAACTGGCGGACGGGACCAGCCAGGTTGTGACGGGCGCGATGCTGGCGGCGCTGCCGGGGATGGCGGCCAACGGCAGCCAGACGGGCTTCACCAGCAACGGGCGGCTGACCTTCAGCTTCGACAGCGCAATCACCCAGGCGACCTTCCAGTCGGGCGGCGCCGCGCTGGAGATTAGCGACATCACGGCCGTCACCCTGGTGCCGGAACCGGCGACCTGGGCGATGATGATCCTGGGCTTCGGCGGCGTTGGCGGGCTGCTGCGCCAGCGGCGGGCGGGTCTGCTCGCGGCTTAAGGCCGGAGGAAGCGTGTCTTTCCAGGGGCGTCGGACTTCAGGTCCGGCGCCCTTTTCCGTGGGCGCGGCCGGCGTCAGGCGACGCGGCGGGCGGTGCGGGCGTGGGCGTGGGCGATGGCGACGGCCAGGGCGTCGGCGGAGTCGGCGGCCGTCTTGCCGGCCGAGGGCAGAAGGCGGGCGATCATCCAGCCCACCTGGGCCTTGTCGGCGCCGCCCGTGCCGACGACGGCCTTCTTGACCACAGTGGCGGCGTATTCGGCGACGGGCAGGCCCGCGCGGGCGGGCACGATCATCGCCATGGCGCGGGCGTGGCCCAGCTTCAGCGCCGACTGGGCGTTGTTGTTCATGAACGTCTCCTCGACCGCGGCCTCATGCGGGCCGTGGGCGGCGATCACCGCCTCGATCTCGGCGAACAGGCAGAGCAGGCGCTCGGCGAAGGGCAGGGTGTCCTTCGGCGCGATGACGCCGTGGGCCACGTGGCTGATGCGGGCGCCCTCGCAGGCGATCACGCCCCAGCCCGTGCGGCGCAGGCCGGGGTCGATGCCGAGGATGCGGATCTGTTGCGGGCGAATCGGGGCGTTCATCGTCTGTTCCGGAAGCATGCCCGAACGACGAAGGCGCGGGAATGGTGAACGGAGGGTTTAGGCGCGTCCCAGGATCTTGGCTTTCATCTCCTGGAACTCGGCGTCGCTGATCGCGCCCGCGTCGAGCAGTTCCTTGGCCTTGCGGATCTCGTCGACCATCCGTTCGCCCTGCGCGCCCGAGCCGGCCGCCTCGCCGGCGCCGATGACCACCCCGCCAGAGGCGGCGCGCGTCTCCTCCAAGCCGCGCACCCGGCGCTTCTCCTCCCAGGCCTGTTCCTCGTACTGGGCCTTGGCGTACATGGCCGCAGCGGCGTCGCTGGCTATGCCATCGACGTAGATGCCGGCGCCGCCGGGCGCCAGGGTGTCGAACGCGAGGTTCGACCCGCAAAGCGCAGGCGCGATGTTCTCCTCCAGGCGCGCGTCCTTCAGGTCCTTCCACTGCATGTCGGCCATCCGGAAGCCGCCCAGCAGGCCGCGCTGGATGACCAGGATGCGGCTGGAGGTGATGGCGATCGCTGCGCGGCGCTTGAAAAGGGCGAAGACCCGGTTCTGGATCGCGCGGGCCACGACCGTTTCGCCGGACATGAGGGTCTTGTCGAGCTGGGCGTTCGCCTTGTCGGCGCGTTCGGCGGCGCCCAGGAAGACCATGGCGGCCCAGATCGCCAACGGGACGAGGCCGACGCCGAAGCTGAGCACCACGATCAGAAGCCAGATGCCCACCGCCTGCGCCAGGCTGACGACGCCCTTCATGCCGTTTCTCCGCTCCCGCGTGGAACGGCGACGCTAGCACTCACCGCCAGAAGTGGAAGGCGTCCCAGCCGGCCTGCATGGCGTCGGGCGGCGCGCCGAGCGTCGACGCGAGGACGGCGGCGAGGCCGAACAGCAGCTCGCTGAACCCGGGCAGCAGGAAGAGGGCCGCGAGGAGCGCCAGGATCGCCAGGCCCTCGGCCTTGCGGATCGCCGGCGCCCAGGCGCGGGGCAGGAAGGGCTGGATGGCATTGAAGCCGTCGAGCCCCGGCAGCGGCAGCAGGTTGAGGATGAGGGCGGTCGCCTGCAGGAACGCCAGCATGGCCAGGGCCGCGAAAAGTGTGCGCGGCATGGTCGCGCCCAGGTTCAGCACGGCCGTCAGGACCAGCAGGACGACGAGCGTGGCGCCCGGCCCGGCCAGTGAGGCGGCGGCCCGCCAGCTACGGCTGCGCATCAGGTCGTCGCGCAGGTAGACCGCGCCGCCGGGGAAGCCGATGCCGCCCAGCGCCAGGGCCAGCAGCGGGATCACCAGGCTGGTCCCCAGGTCGCCGTAGCGCCGCGGGTCGAACGACAGGTAGCCCTTGTCGCGCACGGTGTGGTCGCCGGCGAGGTAGGCGACGCCGGCGTGGGCGAACTCGTGCGCCATCACCGCCAGCACCCAGCCGGTGAGCACGAAGGCGAAGGTGAGCGGGCTGGCGGCCGGCGGCGCCAGGGCCAGGGCGGCGCCCAGCGCGACGAAGGCGGCCAGCAGGGCGAGGCCCACGAGGTTGTTCGGCGGGGCGGCGGGCTTGGCCGGAGCGGCGGCGGTCATGGCCTCTGACATAGGCGCGTTCCTCGCCCGTGGGGAGCCTCGGCTTGACTTGCCTCCGCGCGGCGTTTGGCATCGTAGAGGCTGGGGGAGGACGATCCATGGACGATGCGACGCCGCAGGCGCCGGCGCTGAACACGCGCGAGCGGCTGGACATGCTGCTTTCGCAGATCATCGAGCATCCCGAGCGGCGGGTGGAGATCTCGGAGGAGATCGAGCGAGACTTCACCCAGCGCCGGGCGGTGCTGGTGCTGGACATGAGCGGCTTCTCGCGCACGACCCAGGTGCA
>NZ_JANINU010000137.1 GCF_024508875.1 Phenylobacterium sp. | reverse complement strand
TGATCGCGAAGACCGGCGTGCCCTTGGCCGCGATGGCGGCGGCGGCGTGGTCCTGGGTCGAGAAGATGTTGCACGAGGCCCAGCGGACCTCGGCGCCCAGCGCCTGCAGGGTCTCGATCAGCACCGCGGTCTGGATGGTCATGTGGAGCGAGCCGGCGATGCGGGCGCCCTTCAGCGGCTGCGACTTGCCGAACTCGGCGCGCGTGGCCATCAGGCCCGGCATCTCGGTCTCGGCGATTTCGATTTCCTTGCGGCCCCAGTCGGCAAGCGACAGGTCCTTCACGACAAAGTCGGTCATCTTCGATCCTGATCGGGAGAATAGGTGTTGCCGCCCCTATAGCCGCGCGACCTTAACGGATCAACAATCGCATAAAGAATTCTTTATGCGACCTCCGTTGCCCGCCGCAGGGTGACCGGACTATCCGGGCCGCTTCCTCCCCCAAGGTAAAGCCCATGAACGCCCCGATCGGTCGCCTCGCCGACCCCGCCCAGCCCCGCCACGACTGGACCCTGGAAGAGGTGGAGGCGCTGTTCGAGCTGCCTTTCACCGAGCTCGTCTTCCGCGCCGCGGAGGTCCACCGCCGGTGGTTCGACCCGACAGAGCTCCAGCTCAGCCAGCTCCTCTCGGTGAAGACCGGCGGTTGCCCCGAGAACTGCGGCTATTGCAGCCAGTCGCAGCACTTCAAGACCGCCACCACCGCCTCGAAGCTGATGGACGCCGAGACGGTGATCGCCGCGGCGCGCGACGCCAAGGCCGGCGGCGCCCAGCGCTTCTGCATGGGCGCGGCCTGGCGCGACGTGAAGGATCGCGACCTGCCCAAGGTCGCCGCCATGATCTCGGGGGTGAAGGCCCTGGGCCTGGAGACCTGCGCCACGCTCGGCATGCTCACGCCCGAACAGGCCAGGGCGCTGAAGGCCGCCGGCCTCGACTACTACAACCACAACCTCGACACCGGCCCGGACTATTACGACAAGGTCGTCACCACCCGGACCTACCAGGACCGCCTCGACACCCTGGCCGCCGTGCGCGACGCGGGCATGAGCACCTGCTGCGGCGGCATCGTCGGCATGGGCGAGACGCGCCGCGACCGCGCCGGCCTGCTGCACCAGCTCGCGACGCTGCCGGCGCACCCGGAGAGCCTGCCGATCAACGACCTGATGCCCATCCCCGGCACGCCGCTGGGCGACTCCAAGGCGGTCGACCCACTGGAGTTCGTGCGGATGATCGCTGTCGCTCGCCTCGTCTGTCCGAAATCCATGGTGCGCATCGCCGCCGGCCGCGAGCACATGAGCCGCGAACTGCAGTCGCTGTGCTTCCTGGCCGGCGCCAACTCGATCTTCGTCGGCGCCCGCCTGCTCACCACCAACAACCCCGGCCGCGACAACGACGACGCGCTCCTCGCCGAGCTGAAGATGCGCCCGATGGGGTCGAAGGCCATCGCCTAGTTCCTCTCCGCTGGGGAGGTGGCGCGAAGCGCCGGAAGGAGTCATCCACGATTGTTGGGGACCCCTTCGGTCGGCATTCGCCGACAGATCCCCCACCCGCGCGCGAGCAATTGGGCGCGCATTGCTGACAAACCCCGACACATCCGCCCGCTAGACCGCCTGTTGTCGGGACGGCCCTAGCTCAGCCGTCCTGCGAGCCCTATCTGGGGGGCTTCGAGGAGAGCGCGTGCAGCCGATCATATCCATCCAGGGTCTGACGAAGACCTATGCCGGAGGCTTCCAGGCCCTGAAGGGCGTCGACCTCGAGATCCGGAAGGGCGAGATCTTCGCCCTGCTGGGGCCGAACGGCGCCGGCAAGACCACCCTGATCGGCATCGTCTGCGGCCTGGTCCGCATGAGCGGCGGCCAGGTCATCGCCGACGGGCACGACATCCAGAAGGACTACCGCGCCGCGCGCATGAAGATCGGCCTGGTGCCCCAGGAGATCTCCACCGACGCCTTCGAGAAGGTCTGGGACACCGTGAAGTTCAGCCGGGGCCTGTTCGGCAAGCCGCCGAACGACGCCCACCTGGAGAAGGTCCTGAAGTCCCTCAGCCTCTGGGACAAGCGGAACGAGAAGATCATGGCGCTCTCGGGCGGCATGAAGCGCCGGGTGATGATCGCCAAGGCGCTGAGCCACGAGCCCTCGATCCTGTTCCTCGACGAGCCCACCGCCGGGGTCGACGTCGAGCTGCGGCGCGACATGTGGGAGATGGTCCGCGGCCTGCGCGAGCAGGGCGTGACCATCATCCTCACCACCCACTACATCGAGGAAGCCGAGGAGATGGCCGACCGGATCGGCGTGATCTCCCGCGGCGAGCTGATCCTGGTCGAGGACAAGGACGTGCTCATGCGCAAGCTGGGCAAGAAGCAGCTCACCCTGCACCTGCAGGAGCCGCTGAGCGCCGTGCCCGCCGGCCTCGAGGGCTACCACCTCGAACTCGCCAACGACGGCGCCGAGCTGGTCTATTCCTTCGACGCCCAGGCCGAGAGCACGGGCATCGCCGACCTGATGCGCCGCCTCACCGAGCGCGGCGTCGACTTCAAGGACCTCCGCACCCAGGAAAGCTCGCTGGAGGACATCTTCGTCAGCCTGGTGAGGAGCCGCGCATGAACCTGCACGCGGTCAAGGCCATCTACCTGTTCGAAATGCACCGCTGGGTGCGGACCATCGTCCAGAGCGTGGCCGCCCCGGTGATCACCACTTCGCTTTATTTCATCGTCTTCGGCGCGGCGATCGGCAGCCGGATGCCGGCCATCGACGGGGTCAGCTACGGCGCCTTCATCGTGCCGGGCCTGCTCATGCTGTCGATCCTCACCGAGAGCATCTCGAACGGCTCGTTCGGCATCTACATGCCGAAGTTCGCCGGCACGATCTACGAGGTGCTGTCGGCGCCGATCTCCGCCGGCGAGGTGGTCATGGGCTACGTCGGCGCGGCCGCCAGCAAGTCGGTGGTGCTGGGCCTGGTGATCTTGGCCACGGCCCGGATCTTCGTCCCTTACGAGATCGGCCATCCCTTCGTGATGCTGGCCTTCCTGGTGCTGACCTCGGTCACCTTCAGCCTGTTCGGCTTCCTCACCGGCATCTGGGCCGACGGCTGGGAGAAGCTGTCGATCATCCCGACCCTGGTAGTGACGCCGCTGACCTTCCTGGGCGGCAGCTTCTATTCCATCGAGATGCTGCCGGGCGTCTGGAAGACGATCGCCCTCTTCAACCCGGTGGTCTATCTCGTCTCCGGCTTCCGCTGGAGCTTCTACGGCGTCTCGGACGTGGGGGTTGGCATCAGCCTCGCCGCCACCCTCGGCTTCCTGGCGCTATGCCTCGCGGCTGTGACCGTCATCTTCCGCACCGGCTGGCGGCTGAAGACGTAGGGCGTTGAAGCGTTGCTCCCCCGTCGGGGGAGCTGTCGGCGAATGCCGACTGAGGGGGTCCTCAACCGCCTTGGGGGAAGCCCCCTCCGTCGCCTTCGGCGCCACCTCCCCCAGCGGGGGAGGAACTGAGCGCCCCTACTCGTCTTCCTCGAACCGCGCTTCGACCAGCTCCGCGAGCGCCTGGACCGCTTCTTCGGCTTGGTCGCCCTCGGCTTCGATGTCGATGCAGCAGCCCGGCGCGGCGGCCAGCATCATCAGGCCCATGATGGAGCGGGCGTCGACGGTCTGGCCGTCCTTGGAGACCTTGACCTCGGCGTCGAACGCCGCGGCCAGCTTCACGAATTTCGCCGAGGCGCGGGCGTGCAGGCCGCGCTTGTTGACGATCTCGACGGTGCGGTTGGCTTCGCTCAGCTACTTCTCTCCGGCCAGGACGTAGGACGCCACGGAGATGTACTTTCGCCCGGCTTCCTGCGCCGCTGCAACTGCATCTTCGAGACTGACCCGGTTCCTGAGGCTGGCGAGCTTGATGAGCATCGGCAGATTGAGGCCGGCGATGACCTCGGCCTTAGTCTGCTCCATCACCGAAATGGCGAGGTTCGAGGGCGTGCCGCCGAACATGTCGGTCAGCAGGATCACGCCCGCGCCGGATTCCACGCGCCCGCACGCGGCCAGGATGTCCTGCCTGCGGCGTTCCATGTCGTCCTCGGGACCGATGCAGATGGCCTCGACCGCGGCTTGCGGGCCGACGACGTGCTCCATCGCGTACACGAACTCTTGCGCCAGCCGGCCGTGAGTGACGATCACGAGGCCGATCATGCCCGACAATCCAAGGGTATCCCCACCCGTGACGGCGCCCGAGGAGAGGCGCGAGCCGAGCTAGATACGCCTCTTGTGCGCCGCGTCAAAGGCCTCCAGCGCGCGGCTTAGTTTCACAGGGGCCGAGCTTTCGAACGGATTCACCGCCAGGCGTGGAACTTCAATGCCCACAATCGCTTCGGTTGCGAAGTCCGGTATGCGCTCGGGGGTTTCCAGCCGGGCCAGCAACCGGACCTCGCAGAACGGCAGCGGCTCGACGGTCATCACGTCAAGGCCGCGCACCTCGATCAGCCCGAGCAGCGTGTCCGGCGCCCGGCCGAAGAGCCGTCCCTTGTCGGCCCAGACCAGCACCCGGTCGTCGGCGACCAGCCGGAATCCGTGCTCCAGGGCCCGCAGCGCCAGATCGCTCTTCCCGGCGCCGGACGGGCCCTCAATGAGGACGCCGCGCCAGGTCCCGCCCAGGCGGCGCGCGATCAGGCCGGCGTGACGGATCACCCCGCCGCTTCCGGAAGGATCAGGGTGAACATCGCGCCCAGCACCTTGCCCTCGGCTCCCGTCCGGTTCTCGGCGCGCAGCGTGCCCCCGTGGGCGGCGGCGATCTGGCGGGCGATCGACAGGCCCAGGCCGGAGTTGCCGCCGAACGCCGCCCCCTTGGGCCGCGAGGTGTAGAAGCGCTCGAAGATCGTCTCCAGGTTCTCGGGCGGGATGCCGGGTCCGTTGTCCGAGACTGTGACGATGGCCTCGCCCCGGACGCGCAGCAGGCCCACCGTCACCGCATCGCCCGGCGGGCTGAACGAGCGGGCGTTGTCGATCAGGTTGCGCACGATCTGGCTGAGAGGCCCCTCGCGGCCCAGCACGGTGATCGCCTCCATCCCGAGGTGCGGCGAGAAGGTGACCTGCACCTCGCCCGGCTTCGCGGTCGCCTGGTAGAGCGCGACGATGTCCCCGACCAGCTTGCCGAGGTCGACCAGCCGCGGCTGGTCGCGCGACAGCTCGGCGTCGAGCCGCGAGGCGTTGGAGATGTCGGTGACCAGGCGGTCCAGGCGCTGGACGTCGTTCTTCAGCACGTTCAGCAGCCGATCGCGCGCCGCCGGGTCCGTCACCAGGTCGAGGGTCTCCACGGCGGAACGCAGCGACGTCAGCGGGTTGCGGATCTCGTGCGCCACGTCGGCGGCGAAGCTCTCGATGGCGTCCATCCGCTCGCTGAGCGACTGGGTCATGGCCTCCAGGCTGCGCGTGAGGTCGCCCACCTCGTCGTCGCGCTTTGCGAGATCGGGCAGGGAGATCGCCCGCGCCCGCGCCTGGCGCACCCGGTCGGCGGCGCGCGCCATCCGCAGCACCGGCTGGGCGACGAGGCTGTTCAGCAGCAGCGACGAGGCCACCGTCACCGAGATGGCGATGAGGATGAAGGGGATCAGCGCCCGCCGCTCCTGGGCGATGATGGCGTCGACATCGCTGGCCTCCAGCGTCACGACGCCGAGGACGGCCCGCACGTGCTGGATGGGGATCGACACCGAGACCACCCGGCGGCCGCTGTCGCTTTCGCGCATCCCGGCCCAGCGGCGGCCCTGCAGCGCCACGCCGACTTCGCGGGCCAGGGTGGCCTCCACCTGTCGGCTATCGGGCTTGCGGGCGTGCGGCAGCAGGTCGAAGCCGCGGGCGGTGTCGTCGCGTCCGCGGGCCGGCGGCAGTTCGCGGCGCTCGACGGCGTCGGCCATCCAGTCGCTGTCGGCCACCAGCCGGCCATGGCTGTCGAACAGCCGGGCCCGCTGCGCGCGCGGGTTCGACAGCGTCTGCAGCAGCTCGGTCGCCAGCGCCGCGTCCATGGCCGGCTCCGGCTCGCCCACCGTCGCGGCCTGGTTCAGGATGCTGGCGATCAGCTCGCCCTGGGTCGAGAGGCTGTCGATACGGGCGTTCACCAGCCCCTGGCGCAGTTCGTTCAGCACCAGCGCGCCGACGATCAGCACCGCCAGGCCCAGCAGGTTCAGCGCGAGGATCAGCCGCCCGAGGCGCGACCCCGGCAGGCCACGATACCGACGCCTGGGCCGTTGGGCTGCGCCCGCCGGCTCAGGACTCCCGGTATCGGTAGCCGACGCCATAGAGGGTTTCGATCGCGTC
>NZ_JANINU010000136.1:36391-37056 GCF_024508875.1 Phenylobacterium sp. | reverse complement strand
TGGTGGTGAACCAGGAGGTCATCGAGGGCCGCGCCCAGCCGCTGATCATCTACGCCGAACGCCGCGACAAGGGCGGCGCGGCCTAAGGGCCGGCGCAAAGACTGACGCAAAGGGCTCCGCGGGCGACCTCGGAGCCCTTTTCCTTTGGCGCCGGCGTCTTGAAGCCGGCCGGGATCGCGGCGAGGGTGCCGCATGACCAAGCCGGAGAGCGCGGGCGTGGACGGCGTGGCGGGGCCGGACGGCTCCGCCCAAACGACGCGGGGGCAGCGTCTGGTGCTGGCCGGCACGGTGCTGGGCTCGAGCCTGGCGTTCATCGACGGCTCGGCCGTGAGCCTGACCCTGCCGATCATGCAGCAACAGCTGGGCGGCGATGTCGCGGCGGCCCAATGGATCATGAACGCCTACGCGCTGCTTCTCGGCGCGCTGGTCCTGGCCGGCGGCGCGGCCGCGGACCGGTACGGGCGAAAGCGGATATTCCTGCTCGGGGTCGTGGTGTTCAGCGCCGCTTCGCTGGCCTGCGGGCTGGCCCCCAGCCTGCCGGTGCTGGTCGCCGCTCGCGCGGCGCAGGGTGTCGGCGCCGCGCTGCTCACGCCGGCCAGCCTGGCGCTTCTGGGCGCGACCTTCGACGCCAAGGGCCGGGGGCAGGCCGTGGGCGTCTGGGCGGG
>NZ_JANINU010000136.1:0-36381 GCF_024508875.1 Phenylobacterium sp. | reverse complement strand
CAGCGGCCTGATGAGCGCCGTCGGCCCCGTGCTCGGTGGCTGGCTGACGGAAGCGGTGTCGTGGCGCGCCGTCTTCCTGATCAACCTGCCCATCGCCGCGCTGGCGGTCTGGCTGGTCGCCGCCGCCGCGCGCGAGAGCCGCGGCGCCCGTGCGGGGCCGGTCGACGTGCTCGGCGCGGTCGCCGCCACCGCAGGCCTCGGCGCGCTGACCTGGGCGCTGACCGAGGCGCCGAGGCTCGGCTTCGGCCACCCCGCCGTGGTGGCCGGGCTCGTGCTGGGATCGGGCGCCCTCGCGGGTTTCCTCGCGATCGAGCGCCGCGCGGCCAGCCCTATGATGCCGCTGGAGCTGTTCCGGTCGCGCCAGTTCTCCGGCCTGAACGCCTACACCCTCCTCCTGTACGGGGCCTTCGGCGGCGCGCTGTTCCTGCTGCCGTTCCTGCTCTTACGGGTGCATCATTATCCGGCCGCCGTCGCGGGGGCGGCGCTGTTGCCGCTCTCGATCGGCCTGGCGGTCCTGTCGCCGATCGCGGGACGCCTGGTCGCGCGGCTGGGCGCGCGGGCCCTGCTCGCCGCGGGCCCGGCGCTGGTGGCTACGGGCTTCGTGCTCATGGCGTGGCGCGCCGGGACCGCGGACTACTGGACGGGCATTTTCCCGGGGCTCGCCGTGATGGCCTTCGGACTGGGCCTCGCCGTGGCGCCGCTGACGGATGCCGTCCTGGAGGCGGTCGACGGCGAATACGAGGGCGCGGCCTCGGGGATCAACAACGCCGTCGCGCGCGTCGCCGGGCTGCTGGCGGTCGCGCTGATCGGGTTTGCGTTGGTCGGGGGCGACCCCGACGCCATCCTGAAAGGCTTCCGGGCGGGACTGCTGGTCGCCGCGGCCGTGGCCGGCGGGGCCGGGCTGCTGGCGGTGTCGATGTTGCAGCGCCGCGGCGACGGCGTGTGACGCCTTGCGCTTATATGATGCGCATCATTTAATAGGCGCATGAGCAAGTCGATCATCGTCGTCGGGGCCGGTGACGCCCTGGGCGGCGCCATCGCCCGCCGGTTCGCCCGCGAAGGCTTCGAGGCAGTGATCCTGCGCCGCAACGCCGAGCAGCTTCAGCCGCTGGCCGAGGCGATCCGCGCCGACGGCGGCAAGGCCCACCCGTTCGGCGTGGACGCGCGGAACGAGGAGCAGATGGTGGCGCTCTTCGACGCGGTCGAAGCAAAGATCGCGCCCATCGAGGCCTGCGTCTTCAACATCGGCGCGAACGTCCGCTTCCCCATCGCGGAGACCACCAGCCGGGTGTTCTTCAAGGTCTGGGAGATGGCCTGTTTCGCCGGGTTCCTGGCCGGACGCGAGGCGGCGAAGAAGATGGAGCCGCGGGGCAGGGGCACGATCATCTTCACCGGCGCCACGGCCAGCGTGCGCGGGCGCGAAGGCTTTGCGGCGTTCGCCTCGGCCAAGCACGGGCTGCGGGCGCTGAGCCAGAGCATGGCGCGCGAACTGGGACCGAAGGGCGTCCACGTGGCCCACACCATCATCGACGGGGCTATCGACACCGCCTGGATCGCCGAGAACTTCCCCGATCGCTACGCGCTGAAGGACCGGGACGGCATCCTCAATCCGGACCACATCGCCGACGCCTACTGGATGCTGCACACCCAGCCGCGCGACGCGTGGACCCACGAACTGGACCTGCGGCCGTGGATGGAGACCTTCTGATGGGCAAGACGGTCGAATTCTTCTTCGACGTGGGCAGCCCGGCCAGCTACGTGGCCTTCAAGCGCCTGCCCGCCATCGCCGCGCGGACGGGGGCGACGATCGACTGGCAGCCGTTCCTGCTGGGCGGGGTGTTCAAGGCGACCGGCAACCATTCGCCGGCCGAGGTCCCGGCCAAGGGCGCGTGGACCACCGTCGACCTGGCGCGGTTCGCGAAGCGCCACCGCGTACCCTTCGCGCGCAACCCGTTCTTCCCGATCAACACCCTGCACCTGATGCGGGGCGCGGCCGGGCTGCAGGGCGACCCGCGGTTCATGGCCTATCTGACCGCTGTCTTCGACGCCATGTGGCGGGACTCG
Organism: Phenylobacterium sp.; assembly: GCF_024508875.1. GTDB lineage: Bacteria > Pseudomonadota > Alphaproteobacteria > Caulobacterales > Caulobacteraceae > Phenylobacterium. Next base: position 34,317 of record NZ_JANINU010000136.1, on the reverse strand, counting down.
AAGAACCTGGGCGATCCCGCTGAAATGCAGCCGGTTCTCGCCCGTGCAGGCCTGGGCGGAGACGAGTTCATGGCCCTGATCAACGCCGATGAGACCAAGGCGCGGCTGAAGGCCACGACGGACAAGGCCGTCGCGCACGGGGCGTTCGGCGCGCCGACGTTCTTCGTGGGCGGCGAGATGTACTTCGGCCAGGACCGCCTGGACTGGGTGGAGGAAGCGCTGGCGGCCTAGGCGACTGCTGACAGAATTGGGTCCGGGCGCGCGGCATTCTGTCCGCGCACAAACCGGAAGGAGCCCGTCCCCATGTATGTCTGCGGCCTCGTCATTCCCGTGCCGGGGGACCGGCGCGACGATTACCGCCGGTGGGCCGAGAACGGCGCGGCCTTCTTCAGGGAGTACGGCTGCCTGGAAATCGTCGAGTGCTGGGAGGACTTCGTGCCCGACGGGAAGGCGACCGACTTCCGCCGCGCCGTGGCGGCGCGGCCGGGCGAGAAGATCGTCTTCGCCTGGCAGGTCTGGCCCGACAAGGCGAGCTTCGAGGCCGCCGAGGCGAAGATGCACGACGACCCGCGCATGGAGTCCGCCGGCGAGCCGCCCTTCGACGCCCAGCGCCTGATCCTGGGCTGTTTCGCGCCGATGCTGACGGTGGGCCGGTCCAAGGCCGAGGCGGCGTCAGCGGGCGGTTAGCCACTCAACGATGTTGAGCAAGAGCTGCTTGTCCTGCCGCGCCGAGGGCTGGCCGAAGCCGTACGGCGCGCCCTTCACAAGCTGGTTGGTGAACATGGCGGCCTCGCTGACCACGACGATCCGGCCCTTGCCATAGACGAGGGCGGCGGCGCGCAGATCATCGCGCGTCGCCGCGCGGCGCGGCGTCTCGGGGTCGAACTTGGCCCATTCCGACGGGTAGAGGAGCGCCCAGCCCTCATCCAGCCGCAGTATCGGGATCGCGCCGGCTGGGGCGCGGAAGGCGGAGCCGGTGAAGGTCTGCGCCTCGCTGACAGGAGCCGCCCGGCCCGAGCCGCGAGTGATGGGGCTCTCGACCAGTGTCCCGTCGCCGGGCGTGAAAATCTCAGGCGTGCGGCCGTCGCCCTTCACGGCGGCGACGTTCTCGAAGGCGAAGTCGAACGCCTTGGCGAGATCGGTGGCGGCGCCGGCGAATGGCATGTGGTCGGCGATGAGGAACAGGGCTCCGCCGCCCTTCACCCAGGCCTGCACCGCCGCGATCTCGGCCGGCGCGAACGCCGAGGGCGTGGGCAGCTTCCAGCTCTGAGCGTTGGACGGCGCCAGGGCGTTGGCGATGACAAGCACGCGCACCGTCGAGAGCTTCGCAGCGCTGAACTCGCCCCGCAGGGCGCTGACCCGATACCCGTCGTGGCGCAGCACGGCCGCAAAGGGCGCATAGCGCCCCTCGAGCGTGTGGTAGTTGTGGTGTCCTTCGTCGAGCGCGACCACCGGGCCCGCGCCGGTCGGGTAGGCCGGATGGGCGACGGAGAGGTCGGTCTCGCTGTTCGCCACCGCTTGCGACCACGCCGGCCCGGGCGCGGCCAGCAGTGCAAGCGCAGACAGGAAGGCGACGGGCATTCTGGGCGCCATCTGCAACTCTTCGCGCGCGGCGCGGAGGTCCGCAACGGCCCTAGCGCGGCTTCCTGAACTTCAGGATGAACTGGTCCGTGTTCCCGCGGATCGACTTGTCGAAGACGCTGGCCGTCAGCGGGTCCTTCGGATTGGCGAGCAGCTTGCTCTCGCCCTCGAACCGGAAGCCCGCCGCTGCGACCTGCTGCTTCACCGTGGCGATGTCGATCCGGTGAAGCGTGTCGGTTTCCGTCATCCCGGTCGCGGGGCGGCCCCGATGGTCGACGATCACGAACAGCCCGCCGGGCTTCAGCGCCTTGAACACCGCCGCGTTCAGGACGGCGGGGTCGACCTTGCCCATGAAGGGGTCGGGATAGTCGTGGTAGTTCTGGGAGGTGAAGACGAGGTCCAGCGGCTCGGGCGCGCTGAAGGCCTTGGCCGGTTGGGTCAGCACCACCACGTTCGTGAAGGGCGCGGCGGCCGCCATCTTCCGCATCACGTCGGAGTCGGGCTGCGAGACCTTGTCGTATTCGTTGGGCCAGACGGCATAGACCCGACCCGCCGGGCCGACGGCCAGGCTGAACAGCCGCGTGAAATAGCCGCCGCCGGGGATGAGGTCGTAGACCCGCTGGCCGGGCTTCACCTCGGCGAGGGCGACGATCTCCGGGCCCTTACGGCGAGCGTCGATCTTGGCGTCCGCGGCCCGGGCCGGGTTCGCGATCACCGAAGCGGGGAGGGCGGCCTTGGCGGCGACAGGCGTCAGCAGCAGGAGGGCGGCGGCGAGGAGCGGGAGGCGCTTCATCGGGACTTCCTTCGACGGGACAGCGGATGGCGAGACTAACGCCCCTGGCCCGAACGACGACACACTTGAGACGAACGGCGCGAAACCCTATCTCACTGGTCGTGAACGGGGCACGGCCTTGCGCGCCGACCCGCGTCTTTCCCGGTCAAGCTAGCGTAACTGGGGCGATGGGACGCAGTGTCGCGCATGGTTCTTGCGACGCTTGAAAGGCGTTGGAAACCGTCCACATAAATCGTCGGACAGCCGCCCGCCGTGGCGGACGGGTCGTACGACTCAAGCGCATCGTTTGAGTGACTGCGATCCGGAAGGCGAGGTCGCCACCAAAGGGGCCCGCCAGGAGTTAGAGCATCATGTCAGAGATCAAGATCCTTCCGATCCTGCCCCTGCGGGACATCGTTGTCTTCCCGCATCAACCGGTGCCGCTCTTCGTGGGCCGGGAAAAGTCCGTGCGCGCGCTCGAAGAGGCGATGCGGGCCGAGGGCAAGCAGATCCTGCTGGCGACGCAGAAGGACAAGGACGACGACGATCCGTCGCCCAACGCCATCTACGACGTCGGCGTCGTCGCCACGATCCTGCAACTGCTGAAGCTTCCGGACGGCACCGTTAAGGTGCTGGTCGAGGGCAAGGCGCGCGCGGGCATCAGCCGCTTCACCGGCTCGGGCGACTACTACGAAGCCGAGATCGCCATGGTCCAGGAGGACGGCGCGGGCTCTCCCGAAGCCGAGGCCCTGAGCCGCGCGGTGATCGAGCAGTTCGAGAACTACGTTAAGCTGAACAAGAAGGTGCCGCCCGAGGCGCTGGCCGCGATCCCGCAGATCGACAACCCCAGCGAGCTCGCCGACCGCATCGCCGGCCACCTCAGCGTCAAGATCGCCGAGAAGCAGCAGCTTTTGGAAGTCTTCAACGTCGTGAAGCGCCTGGAGAAGGTCTACGCCCTGATGGAGGGCGAGATCTCGGTCATGCAGACCGAGAAGAAGATCCGGAACCGCGTGAAGCGGCAGATGGAGAAGACCCAGCGCGAGTACTATCTGAACGAGCAGATGAAGGCGATCCAGCGCGAGCTGGGCGAACAGGACGACCACCGCGACGAGCTGATCGAGCTCGAGAAGCGGATCAAGAAGACCAAGCTCAGCAAGGAAGCGCGGACGAAGGCCGAGGCGGAGCTGAAGAAGCTGCGCAACATGAGCCCGATGTCGGCCGAGAGCACCGTGGTCCGGAACTACCTGGACTGGCTGCTTTCGATCCCGTGGGGCAAGGCCAAGCAGAAGCCCATCGACCTGAAGAAGGCCGAGGACATCCTCAACGAGGACCACTACGGCCTGGAGAAGGTCAAGGAACGGATCCTGGAGTACCTGGCGGTGCAGAGCCGCGTGGGGACGCTGAAGGGCCCGATCCTGTGCCTGGTTGGTCCTCCCGGTGTCGGCAAGACGTCCCTGGGCAAGTCCATCGCCAAGGCCACCAGCCGCGAGTTCGTCCGGGTCTCCCTGGGTGGCGTGCGCGACGAGGCCGAGATCCGCGGCCACCGCCGGACCTACATCGGCTCGATGCCCGGCAAGGTCATCCAGTCGATGAAGAAGGCCAAGACGACCAACGCCTTCTTCCTGCTGGACGAGATCGACAAGATGGGCGCCGACTGGCGGGGCGACCCGTCCTCGGCCCTGCTCGAGGTGCTGGACCCGGCGCAGAACTCGACGTTCGCCGACCACTACCTGGAGGTGGACTACGACCTGTCGCCGGTGATGTTCGTCACCACGGCGAACTCGCTCAACATGCCCCAGCCGCTGCTGGACCGCATGGAGATCATCCGCATCCCCGGCTACACTGAGGACGAGAAGGTCGAGATCGCCAAGCGGCACATCCTGCCGAAGCTGACCAAGGACCACGGCCTGAAGCCGGAGGAGTTCGTGGTGCCGGAAGACGCCGTCCGCGGCCTCATCCGCTACTACACCCGCGAAGCCGGCGTCCGGAGCCTGGAACGCGAGCTGGGCAACCTGGCGCGCAAGACCGTCCGTGACCTGGGCCGCGAGGGCCTCAAGTCGATCACCATCGACGACGAGCGCCTGGCCAAGTACGCGGGGGTCAAGAAGTTCCGCTACGGCGAGACGGACAAGGAAGACGCGGTCGGCATCATCACCGGCCTGGCGTGGACCGAGTTCGGCGGCGACATCCTGACCATCGAAGCGGTCAAGATGCCGGGCAAGGGCCGCATGTCCATCACGGGCAACCTGAAGGACGTGATGAAGGAGTCGATCTCGGCGGCGAACAGCTATGTCCGCAGCCGTGCCACGAAGTTCGGCATCGAGCCGCCGGTCTTCGAGCGCACCGACGTCCACATCCACGTGCCGGACGGCGCCACGCCCAAGGACGGTCCGTCCGCCGGCGCGGCCATGGCCACCGCCATCGTCTCCGTCCTGACGGGCATCCCGATCCGGGCCGACATCGCCATGACCGGCGAAGTCACGCTGCGGGGCCGGGTGACCGCCATCGGCGGCCTGAAGGAGAAGCTGCTCGCGGCCCTGCGCTCCGGCGTGAAGACCGTGCTGATCCCGCAGGAGAACGAAAAGGACCTGGCCGACATCCCGGACAACGTGAAGTCGGCGCTGGAGATCATCCCGGTCAACACCATGGACGAGGTCCTGGCCAAGGCCCTGACCCGCCAGCCGGTGGCGATCGAGTGGACCGAGCCGACACCGGTGGCCGTGGCGGTCGACGGCGACGACGCGGGCGACGCGGTCGGTCTCCACTAATTAGAAGACCGGGTATCGCGGCCGGCCCCGGCCGGCCCGCGATCAAATTTGGTGACAAGCGCGGCGCGGGAAGGGATTCCCGCGCCGCGTCCGTTTGACGGCCACGCTTTCCCGTGCGTGAATTCGAACAAGGCGTAGGGGGGCGCGGCCCAAGACTTCCCACGCCAAAAGAAAATTGGGCTGGGAGAAAACAGTATGACGAAGGCCGAACTCGTCTCGGCGATCGCCGACAGGGCGGGCTTGAACAAGGCGCAGGCGAAGGAAGCCCTCGACGCCTTCATGGAGTCCGTCTCGACCTCGCTGAAGGCGGGCAACGAGGTCCGTCTGGTGGGCTTTGGAAGTTTCGTGCCGGTGAAGCGCGCCGCCGGCGTGGCGCGCAATCCCAAGACCGGCGAACGCGTGAAGCGGCCGGCGCAGCAGACCTGCCGGTTCCGGGTGGGCGATTCGCTGAAGAGCACGCTGAACAGCTAGGATCGTACCGAGGAGAGACGGGGCGGCCGCTCGTCGCGGCCGCTCTTTTTCGTTTGGCCTTCGCGGACGTGGCGGGTTAGGAGAACCGCCTCTTCGGGGAGTAGCCGTCCGCACCACAGCGGAGCCCGCGTCAACAAACTTGGTCCTTTCGGATCATGGCGCGTGCGGCGGACCTTCGGGTCCGGATTGGCGAGACCGGCGATGCGGCCTCACTAGCCTACGGGCGCGGCGGGGGTCTTGCGTCGTCGTGTCGATCGCCGCGTCCCCTGGTGTGCTCCGTGCTCGAACCCTTCCTCGTCTCCACCGGCCTCGTGGCCGTCGCCGAGATCGGCGACAAGACCCAGCTCCTCGCCATCATGCTGGCGGCGCGCTTCCGCAAGCCCGTGCCCATCATCCTCGGCATCCTCGCCGCGACGCTGGCCAACCATGGCCTGGCCGCGACGCTGGGCTTCGTGGTCGCCAAGTACCTCACCGGCCCGACGTTCCAGATCCTGGTCGGCGTGGGCTTCATCGCCATGGCGGCCTGGGCGCTGATCCCCGACAAGGAGGACGACGACGCGGCGGCCAAGTCGGCGGGCGGGGTGTTCCTGACCACCCTGGTGGCCTTCTTCCTGGTCGAGATCGGCGACAAGACCCAGATCGCCACCACCCTGCTGGCCGCCCGCTTCCAGGACATCGCAGTCGTCGCGGCGGGCACCACCCTGGGCATGATGCTGGCGAACGTGCCGGCCGTCTTCCTGGGTGAAGCCGCCACGAAGGTCGTGCCGCTGAAGTATGTGCGGATCGCGGCGGCCATCGTCTTTGCGGCCATCGGCGCCTGGGCGCTGCTGGCGGCCTTTATCCGGCCGGGGTTCCACGTCTAAGGTCCTGCGGGGTTTGGAGAATCCGATGACCGCGACCACCGCTGCCGATCGCAGCGACAGGGCCTTCCTGGGCCATCCGAAGGCGCTGGGCTATCTGGCGTTCACCGAGGCCTGGGAGCGGTTCTCCTACTACGGGATGAACACCCTCCTGGCCCTCTACATGGTCAACCACCTGCTGCTGCCCGGCCATGTGGAGAACGTGGCCGGGTTGCCGGTGCTTCGCGGGCTCATGGAGCGCGGCGGAACGCTGAGCCCCCAGGCCCTGGCCGTCGCTATCGCAGGGCTCTACGGCGCGTGCGTCTACCTGACCCCGCTACTGGGCGGCCTGCTCGCGGACTGGGTGCTGGGCCGGACGCCGACCATCATCCTGGGCGCGCTGCTGATGGCCGCCGGGCATTTCCTGATGGCGTTCGAGCAGCCGTTCCTGCTGGCGCTGCTGTGCCTGATGATCGGCTCGGGCTGCTTCAAGGGCAACATCGCCAGCCAGGTCGGCGGCCTCTACCCCGAGGGCGACACCCGCCGGGCCGACGCCTTCCAGATCTTCTACCTGGCGATCAACGCCGGGGTGATCGTGGCGCCGCTGGTGGTCGCCCGGCTGGCGCACGGCATCGGGTGGCACTGGGGCTTCGGCGCCGCGGGCGTCGGGATGCTGATCTCGATCGTCATCTACCTGTCGGGCCGCAAACTGTTCCCGTCCGATCCGCCGCTGCGCAAGCGTGGCGAGATGGACGTCGAGCGGCCGGCCATGGTGGCCAGCGACTGGAAGCGCGTGCTCCTGCTGGTCCTGATGGTGCCGCTGCTCGCGGCGTCCGTGCTGGGCAACCAGCAGATCTTCGTCACCTACCTGGTCTGGGCGGAGAAGAGCGCGGACCTGCACCTCTTCGGCGTGAAATTCCTGGCGGAGGACCTGGTCTCCGCCGACGCCTTCGTCTCGGTCGGCTGCCTCGCCGGCATGGTGGTGTTCTGGCGGCTCTGGGCCAAGCGGTTCAAGGAGCCGGACGAGTTCGGCAAGATCGTCATCGGCTGCCTGATCGGCGCGATGGGCGTCGCCTGCCTGGGGATCGGCTCGCTCATCGCGGGCGGCGGCAAGGTCTCGGCCGGGTGGCTGCTCGCGTTCCACCTGCTGAACGACATCGGGTTCGCCAATGTGCTGCCCGTGAGCCTGGCGCTGTTCGCCCGGGCCGCGCCGCAGGCGATCTCCGGGTCGGTGATCGGGATCTATTACCTGTTCCTGTTCGCCGCGAACGCCACCGCCGGCTGGCTGGGCACGAAGCTGGAGCACATGGGCTCGGAGAGCTTCTGGCTGATGCACGGGGGGATCGTCGCCGCGGCCGGCGTCTTGATCCTGGTGATCGCCCCGCTGTTCCGGCGCGTCCTGAACGCCGAGGCGCCGCCCGCGGCGCAGCCGGCCTAGCGGGGCGCGTGGTGGGCGGCGAGGGATTCGAACCCCCGACCCCCTCGGTGTAAACGAGGTGCTCTAACCAACTGAGCTAGCCGCCCGCGCGAGGGGGTTCTAGTGCATCTCGGGGCCGCCCGCCTAGAACCTCGTCGCGCTCGATCAACAGGAGTCCGTTGCGCGATGCGCCGGCTAGCCCCGATCCTCCTCCTGATGTGCGCCCAACCCGCCATGGCCGAACCCGCCACCGTCCAGGACTACATGAGCCAGCCGCAGGCGAAGGCGGACGCGCGCATCGCCTACGGGCCCGCGCCCGCGCAGGTCGCCGAGCTGTTCCTGCCGAAGGGCAATGGGCCGCATCCGGTCGTCGTGCTGATTCACGGCGGCTGCTACCTCGCCGAATACCAGGGCCTGCCGCAGACGAGCGGCATCGCCGCCGACCTGGCGCGGCGCGGCTACGCCGTCTGGAACGTCGAGTACCGCAAGCTGGGCGAGGCGGGAGCGGAGTATCCGGGCGCCTTCCTGGATGTGGCCGACGCCGTGGACCGGCTCCGGACCGAGGCGCCGAAGTACGGGTTCGACCTGAAGCGGGTCGTGGCGGTCGGCCATTCGGCCGGCGGGCATCTGGCGCTCTGGGCGGCCGCGCGGGGCAAGCTGCCGAAGACCAGTCCGCTGTGGCGCGCCGACCCGCTGCCGATCCGCGCGGTGATCGGCCTGGGCGGCATCGGCGATCTGAAGGGGCAGCGCGACGTCTTCGCCGGCGCCTGTGGGCCCGAACCGATCCCGCGGATCATCGGCCTGGCCGAGCGCGGCCCGGCCGCCTACGCCGACACGTCGCCGGCGGAATTGCTGCCGACCGGGACCCGGACCGTGATGATCTCGGGCACGCTGGACCACGTCATGCCGCCGCCCACGGGCGTCGCCTACGCCGAACGCGCCCAAGCGGCCGGCGACAGCGCCGAGGCCGTGGCGTTGCCGGGCGTCAGCCATTTCGACGTGGTGATCCCGACGACCGCCGCGTGGGGCGAGGTGGCGAAGGTCGTCGACCGCGAAGTCCGCGCGCTGCGCTGATGCGATACCGTCCCCTGGGCCGCAGCGGCCTGACCGTCTCGGAACTGGGCTTCGGCTGCGCGAGCTGGTGGGGCAAGCCGCGCTTCGACGAGCGGACCGCGCTGGGCCTCGTGCACGAGGCCATCGACCGGGGCGTCACCCTGTTCGACACCGGCGCCAGCTATTCGGCGGGCGAGGCCGAGCCGCGCCTGGGGCGGGCGCTGAAGGGGCGGGACGCCTCGCGCCTGGTGATCGCCACCAAGGCCGGCACCTACCACGCCGGCGGCGGCCGGATCGCCCGCGACATGACCCCCGCCGCCATCGTCGCCAGCGCCGAGCGCAGCCTGCGCAACCTGGGCCTGGAGACGCTGGGCCTGCTCCAGCTTCACGGCCCGGCGATCCACGAGCTGGACGAGCCGATGCTGGCGGCGCTGGCGGGGCTGAAGGCGAGGGGCCTGGCCCGCGCCGTCGGGCTGAACAGCTTCGATCCGGCGGTGATCGAGCATGCGATCGGCCTGGAGGTCTTCGACGCGGTGATGGTCGACTACAACGTCCTGCGCCCCGAGCGCGAGCCGCTGATCGCCCGCGCCGCCGCGGCGGGGAAGGGCGTCCTGGCCGGCATGCCGCTGGCCATGGGCCACACCCGGCCGCTGCTCTCGCGCCTGAAGGGGCCGCAGGACCTGTGGTACGCCGCCCGGGCGCTGGCGAAGCACCGGGGCGAACTGGTCCGCGGCCAGCACTTCACCTTCCTGCACCGCCTGCCGGACATGACAGGCTCCCAGGCGGCGCTGGCCTATCTGCTGGCCAACCCGGGGGTCAGCGCGGCCGTGTTCGGCGCCACGCGGCCGGCGCACCTGCGGGAGAACCTGGCCGCGAGCGGCAGGGTCCTCCCCGACGGCGTCATGGCCCGCATCCACGCCGCCCAGCGCGTAAGCCGTTGACGTGGCGTGAGGACTTCCACCGGCCCGCGCCGGGAGTCATGCTGGCCTAGGAGAACAACGATAATCTAAGGGCAGGAGCATATGGCTGACGTTCCCGGGAACCTCGAAGACGTCCTGAAGGACGCGCACCTTCCGGCGCTGCTGACCGCCATGGTCCACCTGACGGGCGACGCGAGCTGGCTGCGGCCCGAGTGGACGCCGGTCTACAACCCGATGGACCGCGAGGACCTGGGCATTTCACCGGAGCAGCAGGCCGCCGCGCGCAAGGCCGCCGCCGAGGCCATTCGCGCCCACATCGCCGGCAAGCCGCTGGCCATGCCGAAGCCGGACACCGCGACCCTGCGCCGCCAGATGGACTTCGTGGCCGGCGCGCCGATCCCCCCGGAGTACGTCGACTTCCTGATGGACGAACTGACCCTCGACGGGCGCAGCAGCAAGGACCCGCAGTTCGACCAGCCCAAGCTGCAGGACGCGGCGCGCAAGCTGAAGGTGCTGGTGATCGGCGCGGGCATGTCGGGCCTGCTCACCGGCATCCGCCTCAGCCAGGCCGGCGTGCCGTTCGAGATCGTCGACAAGAACGCCGACGTGGGCGGCACCTGGTTCGAGAACACCTATCCCGGCTGCCGGGTGGACAACTCGAACCACATGTACAGCTACTCGTTCGAGCCCAGCCACGCCTGGCCGCAGCACTTCTCGCCTCAGCCGGTGCTGCTGGAGTACTTCCGCGGCGTCGCCAAGAAGTACGACCTGAAGAAGCACATCCGCTTCGGCACGTGGGTCGAGAGCGTCGCCTGGGACGAGGCGCGCGCCGTCTGGCGCTGCACGCTGAAGAAGGACGGCCAGACCGAGGTGGTCGAGGCCAACGCCGTCGTCTCGTGCGTCGGCCAGCTCAACCGCCCGCGCTTCCCCGACATCAAGGGCCTGGGCAGCTTCGAGGGCCCCGCGTTCCACTCGGCCGAATGGCGGCACGACGTGGACCTGAAGGGCAAGCGGGTGGGGGTGATCGGCACCGGCGCCTCGGCCTACCAGTTCGTGCCCGAGATCGCGCCCTACGTGGCCAAGCTGACCGTGTTCCAGCGCACGCCGCCGTGGGGCCTGCCGGCGCCGCACTACCACGACGACGTCGCCGACAACATGAAGTGGGTGCTGGAGCACGTGCCCTTCTTCGACAAGTGGTACCGCTTCTATCTGTTCTGGATGACCACCGAGGGCTTCCTGCCGATGGTGAAGTCCGATCCGAACTGGACGGGCCCCAAGACCGCCGTCGGGCCCGAGAACGCCATGCTGCGCGAGATGGCGGCCATGGCCCTGCAGGCCCAGGTGGCCGACCGCCCCGACCTGGCCGACAAGGTGGTCCCGGACTATCCGATCGGCGGCAAGCGGGCCGTGCTGGACAACGGCGTCTGGCTGGCGGCGCTGAAGCGTCCGAACGTCGAGCTGGTCACCGACAAGATCGCCGAGATCACCGCCAAGGGCGTCAAGACCGCCGACGGGGTCGAGCACGAGTTCGACGTGCTGATCTACGGCACCGGCTTCCAGGCCTCGAACTTCCTGTCGTTCCTGAAGGTGAAAGGCAAGGGCGGCCGCGACCTGCACGACGTCTGGAACGGCGACGCGCGGGCCTACCTCGGCATGACCGTGCCGGGCTTCCCGAACTTCTTCATCACCTACGGGCCCAACACCAACATCGTGGTCAACGGCTCGATCATCTTCTTCTCCGAGTGCTCGGTCCGCTACATCGTGGGCGCCCTGCGCCTGCTGGCCGAGAGCGGGGCCCGGTCGATGGAGGTCAAGGCCGCCGTCCACGACGACTTCAACCGCCGCGTCGACGAGGCCAACGCGGGCTGGGCCTGGGGCTCGCCGCACGTGTCGAGCTGGTACAAGAACAGCCTGGGCCGCGTGAGCCAGAACTGGCCCTTCGGCCTCATCGACTACTGGCGCGCGACGCTGGCCCCCAACCCGGACGACTTCGTGCTGGAGAAGGTGCCCGAGCCGGCGTGACGCTCCGTCTCCTCAACCCCCTCTCTTCCCCCGGCCCAAGGGCGCAATGGGGGGCGAGGTTTGACGCAGCCTTGTCGGTCTCTCAGGCGTAAGGTCTATTGAGGCGATGGAGCCTGCGATCTATCTGGCCTGGGCCCTATGGCTATGTATCGCTGGCGTATGCGGGCTCAAAGTCGAGCTTGCGGTGGCGCGCTACAAGGTCCCCCACCGGCGGCGCCGAGCAAGCTTGATGTGGGGGGCCATCGCCGCCTCGGCGGTCAGCTTTGCTGCGGTCATGTCGTCTTACAAGCTCGGCGACGCGCTACTTCTGGGTGCGCTCGTGGGTGTTGGTGGACCACCCGTCCTCATTGGCTACCTCGCTTGGGCCGGCCGTGCCGACATCAGGTCACACCTGAACCACTACGACGGCCGAGGAACAGGTCGAGATGACGGGTGGATGGCGAAAGCCCCTTGGCGGATGAGCACGGCGACCACGAGACCGGAAGGAGCGATCAGCGAACCGACTGTCGCTGCACCCACTAGCCTACTGGCGACACAGTTAGGTCTTTCCGTGAGCACGCTCGTCACCTGGCCGATGGCGGTGTTGGCCGCCAGCACCTTGGCGTCTTGACGCCCTTAGGAGGAGACGGAGACATCAGCATCTCACCCAGCCTCTTTGCCGGCCCGCCCGGATAAGATGCCGGCCGCCAGCCCGACCGCTCCCGACGGCGCCGGCGATGACTCAGCTTCGCCAGGTCGCTCACAACGAGGCGCTCCGCGAGCGGCCCCTCGAACTTCAAGCCGCAGTCGAGCCCCGAAATCGAATTGCAAGCTGGACGCTGACGTGCAGCGAAAGTCGGAATCCGGGCGAGACTACAAAGACCGCGCTCGACCCGTTACGGACATAGTCACCGTTCCTGTTAAGCTGCGCCATGCGGTGCGCGGTTCTCCTCCTTGCTTGCAGCCTTCTGCTCCATGCCTGCCGCCCCTCTGGGGAGGACCCACAAGACGAGGCGCGCGCGCTCCTGACGAAGCGGTTCGGGAATGAAATCTCGATCCGATCAGTTGTGACCAAGGATGGGGTGATCTGCGGCTATGCCACGACGACGCCGCCTCCCTACGTGCTGCCGATCCCTTTCGTCATCCGCCAGCGGGAGGTATTGCTTCTCACCGACGATCTAAAACGCTTCGAGGTTGCTCAGCAGGCTTGTGGCGCAGACTGGGTACGGCCACTGCCGGTCAACCCGATTTCCTAGGTCCACAACCCACCCCTCCCAGAACCGCGCGACGTCCGCTTCGGGCCCGCGCGCTCAGCCCACCAACAGCGCCAGGAGGGCGAACGAGGCGAGCCAGTGTTCGCCCATGTAGTCGCCGGCCACATGCGGCAGGCTGGCGTCGAGGTGCGCCTGCGCGGCCTCCGCGATCACCGGCCGCGCGGGGTGCTCCGCCGGCAGGCTCACCGCCAGGTTCCGCCAGCACCAGGCGCGCGAGAGGTTCAGGCCGTCCAGGTGGGCGATCTTGCCGTCGGTGCGGTCGGAGGGGGCGGCGGGGATGAAGAGGCTGGCGGGCTGTCCTTGCGCGGCGCGCGGCAGGTAGGCGGCTAACCAGGGCGCGAACTCGCCGGCCGGCAGCAGGCGGCGCAGGCACTCTGCGGTCATCAGGGTTGGGGAGAGGAAGTCGTCGCCCGACGGCTCCCACGCCTGGGCGTCGCGGTCGCCGAGGTGCCAGGCGCGGGCCTTGTCGGCGAACAGGGCGAGCAGGGCGTCGTCATTCGTCGCGCGGGCGTAGTCGGCGGCGAGCGCGAGGGCGAAGCTGGTGGAGGAATGCACGCCCGTGCGGATGGGGTAGGTGGCGATCGGCAGGAAGTCGCGGAACCGCTGGGCGAAGGCCTCGGCGAGCGGGCGGTGCGTGGCGGCCCACGGCGCGTCGTGGGCCATCAGCTCGGCCTGCAACTTCAGCAGCCAGCCCCAGCCGTAGGGTCGCTCGAAGCCGCGCGACGAGGGGCGGGCCAGGTAGGCCGCCTCGGCCGCCACCTTCCGCGCCGTGAAGGCGTCGTCGAACAGCGCGCGGATGGCCGGCGCCTCGGGGATGTCGGGGTGCAGGCGCAGGACGGTGGCCAGCGTCCAGTAGCCGTGGACGCAGGAGTGCCAGTCGAAGCTGCCGAAGTAGATCGGGTGCAGGTCTCGGGGGCCGCGGACGTCGTCGGGGCCGGCCAGCACGTGGTCCATCTTGTTGGGATATTCGCGGCCGACGTGGCCCAGCGCCAGGCGGGCGAACTGGGACGCGAGTTCGGGCGTCAGGCGGCTATCGGAACGCGAGGACATACATCAGCACCACATTGGCGATCAGCAGGGGCAGGGCGGTTGGGATCTGCTTCTTGATGACGGCATAGCGGTCGGGCAGCTCCAGCAGGGCGGCCGGGACCAGGTTGAAGTTGGCCGCCAGCGGGGTCATCAGCGTGCCGCAGAAGCCCGACAGCATGCCGATGGAGGCGACCACGGCCGGGTCGCCGCCGAACCGGTGGATGAGGATCGGCAGGCCGATGCCGGCGGTCATCACCGGGAAGGCGGCGAAGGCGTTGCCCATGATGATCGTGAAGCCGGCCATGCCCAGGCAGTAGACGGCCACCGCGGTCAGGCGCGCGTCCATCGGGATCCAGTCGGTGACCAGCTTGCCGACCAGTTCGCCGACCCCGGCCAGGGCGAAGATGGCGCCGAGCGCCGCCAGCATCTGCGGCAGCAGCGCGGCCCAGCCGACGGTGTCCATCAGCCGGCGGCCCTCCTGCAGCGGGCTGATCGGCGGCTGGCGCAGGAGGATCAGGCCGACGCCGACCGCAATGACGGCGGCCAGGGCGAGGGACAGCAGCGTGGCCTGCTTGGGGTCGAGCAGCGGAACGCCGCCGAACTGCAGCGGCTTCAGCACTAGCACGCCGAGCGCCACGACCACGGGCAGGGTCAGGGCCGGGACGAACAGCTTCTCGCCGAACCGCTCGGCCAGCGCCTTGCGCTCCTGCGGCGAGGTGGTGGCGGGCTGGCCGCGGCCCAGCAGGCCGAAGCCGGCGATGCCGGCCAGGCCGAGCACCAGGATCCCGTTGCCCAGGTCGCCCAGCCGGTCGCCCGCCAGGAAGCTCAGCGAGACCAGGCCCCAGAAGGCGGCGTTGCCGAAACGCTTGCCGTTGTTGCGGTCGGTGGCGCTCAGGATGGCGAAGGCGGCGAAGACCAGGCCCGCCAGGACATAGACGGCCGTGAGCTTGATCATGCGCCCGCCCTCCGCCGCAGTCGGCGGTCGAAAAGGATCAGCCGTCCAGCGTGGAGCACGAACGCGATCAGCGCGGTCGGGATCGCCCACAGCGACAGGTGTATCGGGTCGATCACGATGCCGCTGGTGGCGAGGAACCCGACCATCAGCAGGATCGAGCCGATGGCGATGAAGATGTCCTCGCCGAAGAACAGGCCGATGTTGTCGGTGGCCGAGGCCATGGCGCGGGTGTCCTGGCGGGTCTCGGGATCGAGCGGCCGGCCGGTGCGCATCTCGACGGCGCCCTCGGCCATCGGCGCCACCATCGGCCGGATGCTCTGGGCGTGACCGGCGATGGAGGTCAGGCCCAGCGCCGAGGTGAGCTGCCGGAAGGCCAGGTAGCCGATCAGGAACGGACCGACCGAGACGCCCCTGAACCGCGCGATCAGGCTGCGCGCGCGCTCCTGCAGCCCGGCGCGTTCCACGACGCCGATCACCGGCAGCACCAGGTAGGCGGCGCTGACGAAGCGGTTCTCGTTGAACGCCTTGCCGAAGGCTTCCAGCACCTCGACCGGCGAGAGCCCGGCGGCGAGGCCGGTGACGAAGGCGGCGAGGGTCACCACCAGCAGCGGGTTCAGCCGCACGGCGAACCCGACCACCACGGTGGCGACGCCCAGAAGGGTCAGCATGCCGGCTCCCCGAACGATTCCGCTGGCATTGGAGCGGCTGCGACAGGGTTCGGCAATGGTCGAGGCTGGCTTCCTCCCCCCTGCTCGTCATCCCCGGGCTTGACCCGGGGATCCATAGTTCCGCTGCCGCAAGTCCCGGCGGCGGATTGCGCGACGCAATCCGCTCCCACCACCGTGCCGCCGAGGGATGGATCCCCGGGTCAAGCCCGGGGATGACGAGTGTGCGAGGTGCTCGGGTGAACCCGTTACCGCAGCGCCAGCCAGGCGTCGGCGAGGGCCAGGAAGCCGGCCACCGGCACGACCTCGGCGCGCGCCTGCGGGTCGAGGCCGGCGGCGACGATCAGCGCCTCGCCGCCCATCACCTTCAGGCTGGAGCGCAGCATCTTGCGGCGCTGCCCGAAGGCGGCGGCGGTGATCTTCTGCAGCGCGTCGAGGCGCTGGGCGCTCGGCCGGTCGGCCAGCGGCTCCAGGCGCACGACGGCCGAGTCCACCTTGGGCGGCGGGGTGAAGGCGCGGGCCGGGGCGTCCAGCACGCGCTGGGCCCTGCAGGTGGCCTGCACGATCACGCCCAGCCGCCCGTAGGCGTCCTCGCCGGGCCCCTCGGTGATCCGGTCGGCCACCTCGCGCTGGAACATCAGGGTCAGGGAGGCGGGCGTCCACGGGCCGGTCAGCCACTTGATGAGCAGCGGCGTGCCGACGTTGTAGGGCAGGTTGGAGACCAGGTGCGCGGGCCGGCCGCCGGCGATCTGCGCCTCGTCCACCTTCAGCGCGTCGCCGAAGACGAGGGTGAGGTTCGGCGCCACGTCCGCCACCTCCTGCAGCAGGGGCCGGAAGCGCTCGTCCTTCTCCACCGCCGTGACCTTCGCGCCGGTCTCCAGCAGCGCGCGGGTGAGGCCGCCGGGGCCGGGACCCACCTCGATGACGTGGTCGCCGTCGCCGACCTGCGCCAGCCGGGCGATCTTCCGCGTCACGTTCAGGTCGAGCAGGAAGTGCTGGCCGAACGCCTTCTTGGCCCACAGGCCATGGCTCTCCAGCGCCTCGCGCAGGGTAGGCAGGCTCTCGAGGCTCATCCGCGCGTCTTCGCGATCTGGTCGGCGAGGCGGATCGCGGCGATCAGGCTGTCGGGGCGGGCGATCCCGCGTCCAGCGATGTCGAAGGCGGTGCCGTGGTCGGGCGAGGTGCGCACGATCGGCAGGCCCAGGGTCACGTTCACGCCGCCCCAGAAGTCCAGCATCTTGATCGGGATCAGCGCCTGGTCGTGGTAGAGGCACAGCGCCGCGTCGTAGCCGGCCCGCGCCTCGGCGTGGAACAAGGTGTCGGAGGGGTAGGGGCCCTTGGCGTCGACGCCCAAATCGCGCAGCGCCCGGACGGCCGGCTCGACGATCTCCACCTCTTCCCGGCCGATGGATCCGCTCTCCCCGGCGTGCGGGTTGAGGCCGGCGACCGCCAGGCGGGGGCTGGCGATGCCGAAGTCGCGCCGCAGGGCCTGGGCCGTGACGAGGCCGGCATTGACCACCCCGTGGATATCGAGCTTGCCCGCGACCCTGGCCAGCGGTTCGTGGACCGTCACCAGCGTCACCCGCAGGTCGGCGGCAGTCAGCATCATGATCGGCCCGCGCGCGCCGTCGTAGCGGGTGGCCGCCGTCAGCTCGCCGAGGAACTCTGTGTGGCCGGGGAACTTGAAGCCGGCCTCGTAGAGCGGCGCCTTGGCGATCGGGGCGGTGACGACGCCCGACACGGTCTTCGACAGCGCGAGGCCGACGGCGGTCTCGATCCACTGGATGATTGCCGGCGCGGCGGCCGGGCTGGGCTGGCCGGCGACGACCGGGCCCCGCAGGGGCAGGTCGAGCACGGGAATCGCGTCCGCGAACGCCGCCTCGGCTTCGTCGGGCGAGGAGATGGGGCGCACGAGCGCCGCGCTGGACGTGGGAGCCGAGGCCACGGCCTGGGCGTCGCCGACGACGAAGAACGCCGGTCCCTGGTCCTTCAGCGCCCGCCAGGCCTTGACGACGATCTCCGGTCCGACGCCGGCCGGATCGCCGAGAGTGAGCGCGAGCGGACCCGTCCTCACTTCGTTTCGATGGTCGCCGAGTTGCGCAGATCGCGCATGTAGCGCCGGGCGATCATGCTGAGCTGCTGGCCGCGCAGGCGGCGCTCGATCTGTTCCTTGTCGGCCTGGGCGCCGCCCGCCGAGTGACGGCCGCAGACGGCGATCAGGTGCATGCCCGCGCCGGTGCGGATCGGGTCCGAGACCTGGTTCACCTGCAGCTTCTCGGCCGCCTCCCGGAACTGGGGCGCCAGGTCGCTGAGCTCGGCCTCGCCGAGGTCGCCGGCGATGACGCCCTGGGTCTTGGCTGCGGTCGCCTCCAGGCTGGCGCAGTCCTTGATCTGCGGCTTCAGCGCCGCGAGCTTCGCGCGCGCGGCGGCCTCGTCCTCGGCGCTGGCGCCCTGGGCCAGGCCGATGGCCACCTGCTTCAGGCTGACCATGGTCGAGTCGCCGCCGGCCCGCTTGTCGCGCAGGTAGAGGATATAGACGCCGTCCTTCACCGGGATCGGCTGGCTGAGCTGGCCCGGGCGCATCTGCTCCAGCACCGCCTGGACTTCCGGCGGCACCTCGCCCGGGCTCACCCAGCCGGCGTCGCCGCCGTTGGCCGCGGTGGGCAGGGCCGAGAACTGGCGGGCGACGGCCGGGAAGGGCGCCCCCTGCTGCATCTGGGCCACGAGCTGCTGGGCGCCGGCCATCGCCTGCGGCATCCCGCCGACGCGGTTGGCGTCGATCAGCACCTCGCCGATGTTGTACTGCGGCTTGCTGGCCTGGGCGGCGAGCAGCGCCTGGGTCGCCGCGATCTGGTCGTCGCCGACGCGCAGGCGCGAGCCGTAGCGACCCTGGATCCAGCGGCTCCAGCTGATCTGGGCGCGGATCTGCTGCTTCAGGGTGTCGACCCCGATGCCGCGCGAGGACAGGAAGGCCAGGAACTGCTCGGCCTGCATGTTGTTGCCCTGCGCCATGCCGGCGATCTCTTCGTTCACCTCGGCGTCGTCGGCCAGGATCTCGATCTTCTGTTCCTTCTCGACGCGCCGCAGCTCCTGGAACTGCAGGTGCTCGTCGACCAGGGAGACCAGGGCCTCGCGCTGGAACTGCTGCAGGTTCTCCTGCGTCGGCTGCACGCCCGAGGTGGCGATCAGCAGGCGCATGCGCTGCGCCAGGTCGTAGGTGGAGATGATGTCGTCGTTCACCACCGCGGCGACGGATTCGGACAGGCCGGCCGGCGCGCGGGGCGCGGCCGGGGCTTCCGACTCGGCCGGCGCGGTGCCGACCGCTTCACTTCCCGGCTGCTGCGCCACGGCCTGGGGCGCAACGGTCACGGCGGCCAGGGCGCAGGCGAACGCCGCGCTCCGCGCAGTGGGACCGGTCAGATAACGCATCATGGAGCAGAGACTTCCTGAGTAGGGCGCACGTTCGTCGCCATGCTAGCGGCCATTGAATGAGCCGCCCAATGTGGCGAGCGTTAGGCGGACAGATACGGACTCGCTGGGCAGCAGTCGACCGACGATCGTGTCTTCGCGGCGATAGATCACATCCACCCGCAGGCAGTCGTCCCGGTAGAACACCCCAACGTCGCGGATGACCCAGGAATCCTGGTTCAGGTCGCGGTTGCCGTAGAAGCTGACGCCGTAGTTCTTGCCGAGGTAGATCTCGCCGCCCAGGTCGAGGTTCTCGCGCTTCACCCCGTTGATGTCGAAGTCGTCGGTCAGGTAGCGGACGAAGCCGTTGCCGTGCTTGTTGTAGACGTTGGCCCCGGCCTCGAGGCGGTGGATGTCGAGGCTGGAGTTGTCGAGCCGCGCCCGGGCGAACATCGAGACGCCGCGCATCGGCTGGGCGTCGGCCGCGACGATCCAGTCCGACGCCTTGGTGCGCAGGCCAGAACGGTCGGTGAAGACGTCGTTCTCGTCCGCTCGGAAGCTGCGGCCCAGCAGGAAGTTGGCGCGGCGGCCGTCGTCCCACATCACCGTGGCGCGGCCGGCCATGTTCACCCGCACGCCGTCCTCGTAGAGGTCGTAGCCCGGGAACTTGTTGGGCCGGAACAGCGTGGTCTCGTCGAACTCGAACGCGACGCTGTCCTCGTTCAGGTAGACCTTCTCGCCGGTCGTGGCGTTGCGGCCGATGACGACCTGCTTGGCGTCGGGCGAGGCGGCCACCTGGACCACCGGCTCCAGGATGATGGAGGCGTCCTTGGTCCGTTTGAAGAACGGATAGCTGATGTCCACGCCGCCGGTGGCGAGGCCGCGGGTCATGTTGTCGCTGCGCGTCGACGAACCGACGCCGGTGAGGATGTCGTCCAGTCGATAGGCGTCGGCGCGCAGGTTCACGAACGGCTCGAACCGCAGGCCGCCCGTGGACGTGAAGGTCCGCCGCCAGTCCACCTCGCCCGTGGCCCGGGCGCTGTCCAGGCCGGGCAGGCGCTGGGTCAGGTCGGTCTGCGACTGCTCGCGGCTCAGGACCACGGCGCTGGTGTGCACCCGCAGGCGGCCGCCCAGCACGTTCGGGGCCGGCTCGTAGTGGCCTTCGATCAGCGGGCCGATGACCGGGAAGACGCGGTCGTTCTCGCCCTTCGCGAACCCGGTCACCGGATCGACGGCGCTGGGGCGCAGGCCCTGGATGCTCATCGCCGCCACCGAGAAGTACGAGCGGTCGTCCTGGCGGATCGCGTAGAGCTGCGAGATCAGCCGCCGGTCGTCGGCCACGTAGGGCCCGCGGCTGACGTAGACCTTGCCGATCTCGTACTTGTCGAAGATCAGGTCGTCGGACGAGCGCTCGGCGGTGAAGCCCCACAGCCACTTGTCGTCGATCTGGAAGGCGCCGCGGCCCAGGATGTAGCTGCGGTCGGTGCTGGTGCCGGCGATCTCGTTGCCCTTGCCGTCGAAGTCGCGGGCGTGGGTGTAGCCGAAGCGGACGTCGACCTCGCCGGAATAGAAGCGCTTGCGCACCTCGCCGTTCAAGAACGGGGCGATCTTCGAGTTGATCTGCGGGCTGACGATCAGGTCGGCCGACTTCGAGAACGCCCAGTAGTAGGGCTGCTCGTAAGACACGCCCCGGCGGTCCGAGACCGAGGCCTTGGGCACCAGGAAGCCCGACGTGCGGTCGGCCGCCGGGTCGGCGTGCCAGAACACCGGCAGATAGGCCACGGAAACCCCGAACAGGCGGAAACGCGCGTTGCGGTAGTAGACGATCCGGCGCTTCTTATCGCGCACCACGCGCTCGGCGGCGATCGACCAGGTGGGCGTACGCGGCGAGCCATCCTTCGCGCAGATCTCGCAGGGCGTGTAGATCGCCTTGTTGAGCTCTTCGACGTCCTCGTTGCGCTTGGCGGCGCTGGCCGCGGCGATCTTGACGTTGTCCTGCAGGCGCGCCGAGAAGCCGAGCGCCACGCCGGCGCGCATCTCGTCGTCGAGGACGAGCTCGTCGGCGTATTCGAACGAGCCGTCGTCGTTGATGATGACGATGTGGCCGTAGCCGCGGATCACCCCCGACTTGTCGTCGTAGACCAGCCTGTCGGCCCGCAGCGTGCGGCCGTTGTAGCGGACCTCGATGTTGCCGTTGGCCGTGGTGACGCCCTGGTCGTCGTTCCGGACGACCTCGTCGGCCTCCATGTACATCTCGTCCTTCTGCAGCCCGTCCGCGCTTGGCGGCTTGGCGGCAGGGGTCTGGGCATGACCCGGGACGGTCCACAGGAAGGCGATCGCGGCGCCCGCCAGGAGGGCGCGCTTGCCTGCGGTTCGCGGCGTACGCCGGCGCGGACTCATCAACCCTCTCGTTCCCCTCTGGCGCGTAACCCCGCGCCGGCGGCGTGTATTGTGTCAGGCCTGCGATGCATACCGCATCCCGACGAAGTGGAAACCGGTTTGGCGCAACGGCGCGCCAAAAGTGGCGAGCCGATTCAACCGTCCTCGGTGTAGCAAAGCAGCGTCACGCCAGCGAGCAGCGCGACGACCGCGGGCGCCCAGGCGGCGGCGAACAGCGGGATGATGTCGGCCTTGGCCAGGGCGCCGGCGAACTGGTTGAAGAAGAACATCACGAAGCCCAGCGCCACGCCCGCGCCGGCGAGGCCCGCCAGCCCGCCGAGGCGGGCCAGCCGCAGCGAGAAGGCGGCCGCCAGGATCGACATGGCCGCGAACAGCAGCGGCGTCGCCAGCAACTGGTGCAGCCGCAGCCGGTAGCCCGAGGCCGAGAAGCCGGCCTGTTCGGTCAGCTCGATCGCCTTGGGCAGGCGCCAGAACGCGATCGCCTCGGGCGAGGCCAGGCTCTCCATGGCCGCCTCCGAGTCGAGGGTCGAGCGGATGGACAGGCTGTCCGAGCGGATCGACGAGTCGCCCGCGGTGGCCTCGCGCACGTCCTTCAGCCGCCAGAAGCCGGGCATCAGGGTGGCCTCGCCGGCCTCCAGCCGCCGGCGGAAGACCGGCGTGCCGGCGTCGTTCTTCTCGTAGATGAACAGCGAGACGCCGCGCAGGCTGACCGCGCCGCGCCGTGTGTCGCGCGCCTTGGCGTGGATGACGATCTGGCTGGTGTCGTCCCCCTGGCGCAGCCAGATGTCTTCGGGTCGGTTGCCCAGGTAGTTCGCCATCATCCGGGCGCGTTCCGCCTCGAAGCGGGCGTTCAGCATCGCGGCCAACGGGTTGACGGCGCCCACGGCCACCACGCCCAGGACGAAGGCCGCGATCGCCGAGGGCAGGATGAACCGCCACGCCGAGATGCCGGCGGCGCGCATGGCGACGAGCTCGCTGCGCCGGTTCAGGCCGACGAAGGCGCTGATGCCGCCGAACAGGAAGCAGAAGGGCAGCAGGATCTGGATGAGCGACGGCACGCGCAGCAGCGTCAGGCCCAGGATGCTGTCGGCGCCCACGTCCGCGCGGGTGCCCACCTGGCCCGTCAGCTCGACGAACTGGATCAGGATCACCACCGAGGAGATCACCGCCAGCCAGGTCAGCACGCCCAGCAACAGGTAGCCGACGACGTAGCGCTCGATGCGGCCGACGCCCGTCATGCCTTGGCTCCGGCCAGGGCCGCGCGGGGGCGGGTGATGTCGATGCGCCGGCTGACCTTCTGGCGGAAGATCGCCGCCATGGCGCCCCAGATGCACAGCACGGGCACGGCGTACTGGGCGATGTTCAGCCAGGCGCTGTCCTCGCAGGCCGACTGGATCAGGAACCCGGCCAGGCGGACCAGGGCCGCGATGCCGCCGATCACCACGATCCGCCGCCCGTAGCCGAGCCGCGAGAAGCCGCCGCCGATGATCGCGGCCAGCGCCAGCGCCATGAACGCGATGTTGTAGAGCGGCGAGGCGAGGCGGGCGTTGCCTTCGGCCAGCAGCTCCAGCCGGTTCCGCCGCTCCCAGTCCTGCTGCAGGTCCGGGAAGAACAGCTCGTGCAGGTAGCGGTCGGACGGCTTGTAGTGGATCAGCTCGTCCGAGTTCGCCAGCGGCGCCAGGTCGAAGACGTATTCGTTGAACGTCAGGTAGTTCAGCACGCCCCGGCCCGAGAACTCCTGGTTCGAGCCGTTGGTCATGAACAGCACCGGCCGGCCCTGCGCACGGCCCACGCGGCCCTTCTCGGCGGTGTAGGTGGTGGTGCCGCCGTCGGGCTTGATCTGGTGGATGAACAGGTTGCGCAGGTTGCCCTGGCCGTCGACGCTCTGGGCATAGACGGTCAGGCCGGGGGCCGGCTCGGTGAACTCGCCCTCCCGGACGAGCGTCGCGGCCAGGTCGGTGCGCACTTCGAACAGCTCCTGGCGCAGCGCCCGGAAGCACAGCGGCTGGACGAAGATGTTCATCAGCAGAGCCAGGAAGGCGATGGTGCAGGCCAGCCGCATGGCCGGCGAGATCACCCGCCAGCGGCTCATGCCGCCCGCGAAGCAGACCACGATCTCCTGCTCGGTGTGCAGTCGGTTCAGCGCGACCAGCGCGGCCACGAAGACGGCGATCGGCAGGATCAGGTTGATGAGCTGCGGCATGTAGAGCAGCGTCACCTTCAGGAACACGAGCGCGCTCTGGCGCTGGTTCACGATCAGGTCCAGGCCCGCCAGGCTCTGCGAAAGCAGGGCGACCGCCGTCAGCGCCAGGGTCGCCAGGACGACCGGCCCCAGGAGCTGGCGAAGAAGATATCGGTCGATCAGGCGCATCTTGCGAAAAACGGATAGTCCGGAGAATTAGACGCGCCCCGGCGGCGGACCTGTTCTAAACCATGCGTCGCCGCGCCACACAACTGGACCGTGGGCGCGCATGATCGAGCCTTCAGAGAGAGTACCGATGGATATCGAATTCGTCGCCCCCGGCGCGGCCGCCCCCGCCAAGTCCGCGGTGGCCCGCATCGTCTTCGAGGGCGAGGCGCACGACGGCGCCGTCGCCCAGGCGGTCGCCGCCAGCCGTTTCACCGGCGGCAAGGGCCAGACGCTCGACATCCTGGCGCCGCAGGGCGTGGACGCCGCCCGCCTCGTGCTGGTGGGCGCCGGCAAGCGGGATGCCTTCGACGCGATCGGCGCCGAGCACGCGGCCGCCACGGCCTACAACGCGGTGAAGGCCTCGGGCCTCGAGGCGCTGGTGGTGGAGGGCGCCGGCGGCGCCGAGCTGGCCGCCCACGCCGCCCTGGGCGTCCGCCTCGCGGCCTATCGCTTCGACAAATATCGCACCAAGGAACCGGCGGATAAGAAGCCGTCGGTGGCGATGACCCGGGTCATCACGGCCGAGGCGGACGCCGCGCTCGCCGCCTTCGCGCCCCTGGCCGACCTGGCCGACGCGATCAGCTTCACCCGCGACCTCGTCTCCGAGCCGCCGAACGTCCTCTACCCGGCCGAATTCGCCAAGCGCGTGAAGGCGCTGGAGACCCTGGGCCTGGAGGTCGAGATCCTCGGCGAGGCCGAGATGGCCAAGCTGGGCATGGGTTCGCTGCTCGCCGTGGGCCAGGGCAGCATCCGCGAGAGCCAGCTCGTGGTGATCCGCTGGAACGGGGCGGACGACAAGTCGGCCCAGCCGGTCGCCTTCGTGGGCAAGGGCGTCTGCTTCGACACCGGCGGCATCTCGATCAAGCCGGCCGAGGGCATGGAGGACATGAAGTGGGACATGGGCGGCGCGGGCGCCGTGGCCGGTCTCATGCACGTGCTGGCCGGCCGCAAGGCCAAGGTGAACGCCGTCGGCATCCTGGGCCTGGTCGAGAACATGCCCGACGGCAACGCCTACCGTCCGGGCGACGTCCTGACGTCGATGTCGGGCCAGACGATCGAGGTGGTGAACACCGACGCCGAGGGCCGCCTCGTGCTGGCCGACGCGCTCTGGTACTGCCAGGATCGTTTCAAGCCCAAGTTCATGGTCGATCTGGCAACCCTGACCGGCGCGATCATCATCGCCATCGGCAACGACCTGGCCGGCTGCTACGCCAACGACGAGACCCTGGCCGGCAACCTGCTGAACGCCGCCAAGGCCGAGGGCGAGGGCCTGTGGCGCATGCCGCTGCCCGACGCCTACAACAAGCAGATCGACTCCATGATCGCCGACATGAAGAACACCGGCGGCCGGCCGGGCGGCTCGGTGACCGCTGCGCTCTTCCTGCAGAAGTACGTCAACGGCGTGCCGTGGGCTCACCTCGACATCGCCGGCACGGCCTGGAAGAAGCCGTCGACGGTCCCCACCATCCCGGACGGCGCCACCGGCTTCGGCATCCGCCTGCTGAACCGCATGGTGCAGGACCAGTACGAGGGCTGACGTGTCCGAAGGCCGCTGCGAGGTCTGGTTCTACCACCTGGAACGCACCGGGCTGGACCAGGCCTTGCCGGAACTGCTGGAGAAGACGCTGCAGCGCGGCTGGAAGGCCATCGTCCGCTCGTCCGTGGGCGAGCGCATCGAGCACCTGGACGGCTGGCTGTGGAGCTATCGCGACGAGAGCTTCCTGCCGCACGCGCCCGCCGACGAGGCGGGGGCGGCGCGCCAGCCGATCCTGCTGACCACCGGGACCGAGAACCCCAACGCGGCCGACGCCCTGTTCCTGGTGGACGGGGCCGAGCCCGGCGAGCTGGACGCCTTCAAGCGCTGCGTCGTGCTGTTCGACGGCGGTGACGACGACCAGCTCAGGAACGCCCGGGCCCAGTGGAGCGCTGTGAAGGCGCGCGGCTTCCCGGTCTCGTACTGGAAGCAGCAGGCGCGCGGATGGGAGAAGCAGGCATGATCGGGCGGCTCGCACTTCTCGGCATGCTGGCCCTGGCCGCGTGCTCCACCACCCCCGAGCCCGCGCCGGCCCCGACCGCCCCGCCGCCCGCGCCCCCGCCGGCGGCCACGCCCGCTCCGGAACCGACGGCCGACGCCTGCCGCGCCGGCGACTACCAGCACCTGGTCGGCCGCCCGAAGTCCGAGATCCCCGTGCCGGTGAAGCCCGAGCTGCAACGCGTCGCCTGCACGACCTGCGCCGTCACCATGGACTTCAACCCGAACCGCCTGAACTTCTTCTTCGACGCGGGGACGGGGCTCATCCGGCAGGTCCGTTGCGGGTAGGGATAATTGGTGAGGCGCGCGCGGCTGATCCCCGCGTCCGACCGCCAGCCGACTTTGCGGATGTCAGCGAGGGGGGGCGAGCGGAGATTCGTGAGGCCAGCTTCACCGCACGTATGGCTGGCTGGATGTATGGACGATGAAGGCCGACTCGAAGAGGTGGTCGGAGACTGTGTTCTCTCCGGGTTCATCTCGGACCAAATGGCGCTCCCGTCCGCCACGCTCGAAAGCCTGAGTGGCGACGGCTCACTGGTGGATGCGGGCTTGTTCCCGTCCGGTCTGGTGAGGCGGGTGGCGAAAGCCTGGACGACTCCCCTGAACCTGCTCACCTGTGCTCAGGCGCGCGTTCTCGTCGGTCAAAAGTTTGGT
Organism: Phenylobacterium sp.; assembly: GCF_024508875.1. Taxonomy (GTDB): domain Bacteria; phylum Pseudomonadota; class Alphaproteobacteria; order Caulobacterales; family Caulobacteraceae; genus Phenylobacterium. Next base: position 7,668 of record NZ_JANINU010000136.1, on the reverse strand, counting down.
CTGCAGTGGCTCGCGGCGCCGGTGGCCGTATTCCTGAGCGGTCACCCGCGCGCTGAGTGCGATCTGTACCCCGGCGATCTGATGTGCATGGCGCTCAAAGCGCACGTGGAGCTACTTCGGTTTGCGCCCGTGGAGACCCGAAAGCTTCTCGGGGTAGACTTCAGCTGGATGGCGGAAGAGTTCTCGTTTGATCCCGATGGAACATTGCTTCGGGAGGCGACGGACGACCTAACCACGGCTCGGAGGCTTGCCGGGATTTGAGGTCTCCTAGGGGGCGGTAGCGGACCCCGGCTCCCCGCCACAACGCGACTCAGCCCCCGATCTTCACGCCCAGCTCGCGCAGCAGCGCGATCCACGCGTCGCGGCCTTTCGCCCGGCTGAACATCTGCTCGGCCGTCGCTCGCGCCGCTGCCCGCAGCGGCCGTGAGGCCTCCGGGTCGCGGCAGGCGTCGATCAGGGCCCGGGATAGCGCGTCCACGTCGAAAAACGGCAGCAGGCGGCCGTTCACGCCGTCCTGGATGGCGTCGCGGACCGGGCCGGTGTCCGAGCCGATCACGTGGCAGCCCAGCGCCATCGACTCCGACAGCGACCACGAGAGCACGAACGGGTAGGTGTAGTAGACGTGCGCCACGCCAAGCCGCATGGCCGCCAGCATCCGCGCGTGCGGCACCCGGCCCAGGAAGTGGACGCGGGCCGGGTCGTACTCCACCCCCTCGAAGCAGACGTCGCGCCAGGTCTTTCCGTCGGGCGCGGCCCCGCCGTACGGCTTGCGGTTGGGATCGCCGATCAGGATCACGTGCGCGTCCGGGACCTCGGCCAGCAGGCGGGGCAGGGCGCGGGCCAGGATGTGCAGCCCCCGCAGCGGCTCCATGTGGTTGTTCACGTGCGTGATCACCGGCGTTCCGGGCGCCAGCACCCGCCCGTCGGGCAGTTCGAACGGCTCGGCGGGACCCGGGCGGATGGCGTCGGTGTCCACCCCCTCGTGGATAATCCGTACGTCCTCGCGGAAGCGGCGCGGCAGGCTGCCGGCCTGGAACGGCGTGGGCGCGACGATGGCGTCGGCGTCGGCATAGGCCATGGCCATCGTGCCGTTCTTGGCGTCGGCGCGCAGGATCGTGTCCAGGTCGACCGCGCCGAACTCGGGGTCGAAGCCCACGTCGTAGCCGCGGCCGTGGTAGTAGAACTCGGCGAACATCACCGTCCGCGCGCCCGGGAACACCTCGGACAGGAAGGTCATCTCGCCCCAGCCGGGGTGGCCGACGATGACGGCCGGATCCCAGCCCTCGGCCTTCAGCGCCTGGGCCGCGTCATAGGCGCTGCGGGCGCGGATCAGGTCGGCCTCGGCGCGGGTGGCCAGGTGGAAGATGCCGGGCGTCGAGCCGCGCGGCAGGCTGTAGCGGGCGATCTTCACGCCCTCCAGGCCGGGCGAGTGGTTCTGGCCGATGGCGAGACAGGGCACACCGCGCGCCAGCAGCACCTGCGCCAGGTCCGCGAACTGGCCGGGGAAGTTGTTGTGGACGAAGAGGACGCCGCGCGACATGGGCGGTCTTCTGCCCGCAGGCCGCGCGCCTGTCACGCGCCGTCGGCGCCGGCCCTGGGGCCGTGGTGCGGATGAGAGGAGTCGAACCTCCACGCCTTGCGGCGCTGGAACCTAAATCCAGTGCGTCTACCAATTCCGCCACATCCGCGTGGGGTAGTGCGCCTGCCATCGCGGGCCGCGCGGCCGGCGTCAAGGGGGACGGGGCGGGCAGGGGGCTTGGACCGGCCGCCCTCACGTGACATAAGGGCCGCTTCGCGCCGCCGGGCCCTGTCCGGCGGCCTTCCCTGTTTGCCCTGGAGACGGACACGGCGCACGAGGCGTCGGGGTCCGGGAAACTTGAGAATGTCGATGCAAATCGTTGAGAAGTCTGGTGAAGGCCTGAGCCGCGTCTACGGCGTTACGGTCCCGGTGGCCGATCTGACCGAGCGCCTGGAAGCGCGGATCAAGGAGATCGCCCCGACCCTCAACGTGAAGGGCTTCCGCCCCGGCAAGGTGCCGCCGGCCCACGTTCGCCGCCTGTACGGCAAGTCGCTGATGAGCGAGGTGGTCCAGCAGAGCCTGACCGAAAGCACCCAGAAGGTGCTGGACGACAACAAGCTGCGCCCCGCCGGCGAGCCCGAGCTGAAGCCGGAAGGCGACATCGAGGCGGTGATGGACGGCAAGGCCGACCTCGCCTTCGAGCTGTCGATCGACCTGATGCCCGAGTTCGAGCCGGTGGACGGCGCCAGCCTGTCGCTCACCAAGCCGGTCTACACGCCGACCGACAAGGAAGTGGACGAGGCCGTCGCCGAACTGGCCGGCCAGAACAAGACCTACGAGCCCAAGACCGGCAAGGCCGTGAAGGCCAAGGAGGGCGACCAGGTCCTCATCGACTTCGTCGGCAAGATCGACGGCGTCGCCTTCGAGGGCGGCACGGCCGAGGACACCCCGCTGGTGCTGGGCTCGGGCAGCTTCATCCCCGGCTTCGAGGACCAGCTCGTCGGCGCCAAGCCGGACAGCGACGTGGTGGTGAAGGTGACCTTCCCGGCCGAGTATCAGGCAGCCAACCTCGCCGGCAAGGACGCCGAGTTCGAGGTCAAGGTGAAGGAAGTGCGCGCCCCGGTGGACTCGGCGGCCGACGACGAATTCGCCAAGCGCCTGGGCCTCGACAGCCTCGAGAAGCTCAAGGAGCTCATCAAGGGCAACCTGGAAGAACAGTACGCCGGCGCCTCGCGCTTCAAGCTGAAGCGCGCGCTGCTGGACGAGCTCGATTCCAAGCACGACTTCCCGCTGCCGCCGAAGATGGTGGAAGCCGAGTTCGCCACGATCTGGCAGCAGGTCGAGCAGGACAAGGAAGCCGGCCAGCTCCCGCCCGAGGACGCCGACAAGTCCGAGGAGCAGCTCCAGAAGGAATACCGCACGATCGCCGAGCGCCGCGTGCGCCTGGGCCTGGTGCTGGCCGAGATCGGCCGGACCAACAACGTCCAGGTCACCGAGCAGGAGCTGAACGAGGCGATCCGCCGCGAGGCCATCAAGTACGGCCCGCAGGCCCAGCAGGTGTTCAACCTGCTGCGCGAGAACGCCAACGCCCAGGCCCAGCTCCGCGCCCCGATCTTCGAGGACAAAGTCGTCGACCTCATCGTCTCCAAGGCCAAGGTCAAGGAGAAGAAGGTCAGCAAGGACGAGCTGATGAAGGAAGACGACCTGCCGGCCGGCTACAGCGAGTAACCGCGGCGCGCCCCGTCGAACGGGCGAGGTCGAAGCAGCACGAAGGCCCCGGACGTGAGTCCGGGGCCTTTTCCTTGCGGCCTTCGGGCGTGTTCGCCACGGCGGCTCGCAAGGTTGTGACCGCTCGCAAATGCGGCAAACGGCGCATGACCCCCCGCCGGGTTGCGAACGGAAGCCTTTTGCCGCCCGATCGGCGCCACGCTGGCGCGACGAACGTGGGGGTGAGGCATGAACAACGAACGCACCGACATCGACGGGGATCTGGTCGAGGCGGGCCTGAGCGATGACGCCCAGGCCGATCTGCTGTCCCGGGGGTATTCGAGGCGGTCGCTGGGGCGCGTCCTGGCCCTGCTCACGGCTGGCCCCGCCGCCGCCGGGCTGGCGGGCGCCGCCTTCGCCCAGGCGCCCTCCCAGGCGGCCCCGCCGAAGGCCACGGTCCGCATCGGCGCCAACGAATGCTGGACCGGCCCGTTGGAGCCCGCCGCAAAGGCCGCCGCCGCCGCGGTCGCCACGGGCAACCGCTACACCGGGTCCCAGCGCGCCGACTTCGTGAATGCGGCGGCCTCGGTCGAGAAGACGCCCCCGAGCCACATCATCCCCTGGGCCGGGTCGAGCGACCCGCTGTCGCGGATCGTCGTGACCTATTGCTCGCCGACGCGCGGGCTGGTGATCGCCAATCCGACGTTCGAGCTGGCCCCCTCCGTCGCGCGCTACATCGGCGCCAAGGTCTCGGAGGTTCCGCTCACCGCGGACTACGCCCACGACGTGAAGGCGATGCTGGCGGCCGATCCGAACGCCGGCGTCTACTACGTCTGCACGCCCAACAATCCGACCTCGACGGTCACCGGCCTGGCCGACATCGAATGGCTGCTGGCCAACAAGCCCGCGGGGTCGATCGTGCTGGTGGACGAGGCCTATATCCACTTCGCGGACGCCCCGACCGCCAGCTACCTGGTGGCGCAGGGCAAGGACGTCATCGTCCTGCGCACCTTCTCCAAGCTCTTCGGCATGGCGGGGATGCGGATGGCGTTCACCATGGCGCGGCCCGACCTGATGATGAAGACCATGCGCTACGACGGCATGATGGCCAGCTTCGCCCTGCCCAACCCGTCGGTGGTCTGCGGCGCGGTGAGCCTGGTGCAGGCCGACCTCATCGCGGCGCGCCGGGCCGAGATGGTGAAGGCGCGCGACCGAAGCCTGGCCCTCCTGGACAAGCGCAACATCCGCTACATCCCGCCCCGCGCGAACTTCTTCATGGTCGACTGGAAGAAGCCGGCCAAGGACGTCCAGGCCCAGTTCGCCAAGGAAGGCATCGAGATCGGGCGGTCCTGGCCGATCTGGCCGAACGTCTCGCGGATCACCGTGGGCTCCGCCGCGGAAATGGACGCGTTCAACGCCGCGGTGGTGAAGCTGAACCTGTAGCCTGCCAGCGTTACGGTCGCCCCAGGCCGCCGCGCACGCCGCCGCCTCGCGCGGCCGCGGCGGCGACATCGCCCGGCTCGCCCTTCAGCGGCCCACGCAGGAAAGCGTCGAGGATGTCGACCGCCACCGCCTGGGTTCCGGCCGCGCCCCGTTCGCCCCGCAGGACGCGCGCGGCGACCCAGCGGGCCGGCGCGCTCAGGAACCGCTCGGCGTCGGTGAAGCTCAGGTGGTTCGACCCTGCGATGGCGTAGCGCCAGCCCCCGGCCGGCGCCTCGGCCATCACTCCGCGCGTCACCCGCACGTAGGGCGTCATCGCCTGCGTCCCCTCGCTCTCCAGCAGCAGCAACGGCCCGCGCAGGTTTCGCGCGCGTACGTCGCCGTACAGCATGCCGTCGATGTCTGCGGCGGCCAGGATGCGCGCGTCGTGGCTGGCGGCGAGCACCGCCGTCGCGCCGCCGAACGAGTGGCCGATCGCCGCGATGCGCGAAAGGTCCAGCCGCCCGGACAGCGGACCCAGCCCGTCCCCCCGTTCGAGGCGGTCCAGGACGAAGGCGACGTCCGCGGCCCGCACCACGACCTGCCGCTCCATGTGGCGCACGCCCCCGCCGTCGGCGCGCGGCGCGGGGCCGACGACCTTTCCGTCGGCGAGCTGCACGACGGCGGACTCATAAGGATGGTCGAGGGCGATCACCACGTAGCCCCGGCTCGCGAGGTCGGTCAGCAGGCCGGCATAGACGGCGCGGGGCGCGCCGTAGCCCGGAGAGAAGATCACCACGGGCCAGCGGGGGTGCGCCGTCGAGACCGGGGCGCCGTCCACGGCGTGGGTCCGGGTCTGGCCGAACCGCGCGAACAGCAGGCGCGGCAGGCCGTACACCGTCGGCGGCAGCCGGCCCAGGCCGTCGATGTACGCGACCTGCCGCCCGTTCGACGTTGCGGCGGGGTACCAGGCCTGGACGATCACGTTGCGCCGGTCGGCGGCGTCCGGCGTGGCGGGCTCGGCCCGGCCGGCGTCCGTCCACCGATAGACAGCCGAGGCGACCGCGTACGGGCCGCGCGGCTTGGGCAGTTCGGGCGCCGGGAGGACCGCCCAGGGGGCCAGTGCGACCAGCATCAGCGCGGCCAGCCCGCCCCCCGCCGCGAGCCGGCTCCAAAGCCCCGCCCTGCGCCAGGGGAAGGCGAGGGCGGCCAGCAGTGCGTACCCGCCGACGAACTGCCACGTGAAGCCGGCTACGACGACCTGCACCGCCGCCAACGCTCCGAGCGCGAGGCAAGCCCACGGTCCCGCGGGCCGCCAGCGCCCGGGCCACCCCAGCCGCCAGACGCCCGCCCCGATCAGGCCCGCCAGCAAGACACCATCGATCGGCGACATGGATTCCCCGCACACGCTCCGCGCCGCAGACCGTTAGACCACCGCCGTGCAGATCCTGCGTGGGCGGCGTCAGGCTACGGCGCCTCCGCGGCGAAGAGCGGCTGGAGGAGGAGGCGAGCTGCAAGCTCAGTGGATCGATCGGCGGCGGAAGCGTGGCGGATGAGGTTTCCTCCACCACGCGCTCCGCGGCGCTGGGTCCCCTCCCGCCGCTTTGCGGGGGAGGTGAATGCGGCTGTCTAAGGCCGGCCCGCCGGCGCCCTTACAGCGACCGCAGGTGCTTCAGCGCTTCGCCGTTCTCCACCTGGGCGCGGCGCTCGTTGATGGCGCGGTGCAGGTCCAGGGCTTCGGCCGGGTCGAGCGGCGCAAAGGCGGCGGCGTCCAGATCTTCGAAGGCGGCGGCCACGGTTTCGGGCACGCGTTCCTGAGGCATGTCCATCGGTCGTCTCCCATGGGGCCCGCCTCGGCGGAGCCCTCTCCCGCACTTAAGGTATCATTTACCTGTCGCATCGGCCAATGGCCCGCGTTCCCGAAACGCGGCGGCGGCGATCACACTCTGGTGTGGAAGTTCATGCCCCGGCGGCCCCGAGGTGATCGAAGGTCACCGCGATTGGCGCACCGGAAATCGGTGAACTGCGATCAGGAATCGGTTGGCTTACGTAGCGGCCCGGACGTAACCTGCCTTCTCAACGCCGCGTCGGGGCGCGGAGCCATCTCTGCACGTCGCAGAGTTCGACTTCTCGACCCCGGGAGTAGAGCGTCCCGGGAAGGAAGCGAGTTTTGCAGCGCACGCGTGAGCTTGAGTCCGACTACTTCCACAAGGTCGTCGACTGTCAGTACGCCTGTCCGGCGCACACCCCCGTCCCAGAGTACATCCGCCTGATCGCGGAAGGCCGATACTCCGACGCCTACATGATCAACTGGAAGTCCAACGTCTTCCCCGGCGTGCTGGGGCGGACGTGCGACCGGCCGTGCGAGCCGGCGTGCCGGCGCGGCCGGGTCGAGGACGAGCCGGTGGCGATCTGCCGGCTGAAGCGGGTGGCGGCGGACAACAAGGGCGACGTCCTGGCCCGGATGCCCGAGCCGGCGGCGGCGCGGAACGGCAAGCGGGTGGCGCTGGTGGGGGCGGGGCCGGCCTCGCTGACGGTGGCGCGAGACCTGGCGACCCTCGGCTACGACCTGGTGCTGTACGACGCCGAGGCCAAGGCCGGCGGCTTCATCCGCAGCCAGATCCCGCGCTTCCGCCTCCCCGAGGAGGTGATCGACGAGGAGGTCGGCTTCGTCACCCGGCTGGGCGGCGTGGAGCTGCGCCTGGGCCAGCGGGTGGACAGCCTGAAGGGCCTCCTGGCCGAGGACTACGACGCGGTCTTCATCGGCTCGGGCGCGCCGCGCGGCCGCGACCTGGACCTGCCGGGCCGGCAGGAGGCGGCGGCGAACATCCACATCGGCATCGACTGGCTGGCCAACGTCTCGTTCGGCCACATCGAGAAGATCGGCCGGCGGGTCATCGTGCTGGGCGGCGGCAACACCGCCATGGACTGCTGCCGCACCTCGCGGCGGCTGGGCGGCGAGGACGTCAAGGTGATCGTCCGCTCGGGCTTCGAGGAGATGAAGGCGTCCCCCTGGGAGAAGG
>NZ_JANINU010000135.1 GCF_024508875.1 Phenylobacterium sp. | reverse complement strand
CAGCGGCAAGCCGGTGTTCGGCATCTGCCTGGGCCACCAGATGCTGTCGCTGGCGTTGGGCGCCAAGACGAAGAAGATGGAGCAGGGCCACCACGGGGCGAACCACCCGGTGAAGGATCTGACCACCGGCAAGGTCGAGATCGTCTCCATGAACCACGGCTTCACGGTCGACCGCGACAGCCTGCCCGAGCCGGTGGTCGAGACGCATGTGTCCCTGTTCGACGGCACGAACGCGGGCTTGGCGCTGAAGGATCGCCCCGTGTTCTCGATCCAGCACCACCCGGAAGCCTCGCCGGGTCCCACGGACAGCCTCTACCTCTTCGAGCGCTTCGCGGGCTTCATGGACAAGGCGAAGTAGCGCCGAAGATTTTCTAGGGGCTGATGTCACAGCCCCGCCCGCCGTTCCGTCCTTGGCGTGAAGAGGACGGAGGCGGCGGATGCGTCACTGGGATCGATATCTGGCGGGGCTGATGGCCCTGCTGCTGGCGGCGAACGGCGTCGTGATGCTTTTCGCGCCCCTGGGCTGGTACGACGCCGTGCCCGGCGTGCCGACGACCGGGCCGTTCAATCCGCATTTCGTGCGTGACATCGGGGCGATCTACGTCATGTGCGCGCTGGGCCTGGCCTGGTTCGCCCGGAGGCCGGCGACGGGGTGGGCGGCGATGGCGGCGGCAGCCGCGTGGCTGACCATGCACGCCGCCATCCACGTCTATGACGCCACCTGCGGCGCCTCCCCGCTCGCCGATATTCAGCGTGACTTCGTGGGCGTCTACCTGTTCGCCGCCGTCCCGCTGGCGCTGGCGCTGTTCCGCAAACCCGCCGACCTGGGAGTCTGAGCCATGCTCAAGCTGATCCTCAGCCGCTACCTCGACAGGTTCGAGAGGACCTTCGGCTACGACGCCAGCTACATGCGTCACGTGCTGCGGGTGAACCCCTTCAGCCTGTTCAAGTTCAGTCTGGGGACGCAGGCGACGGATCCTCACGCGGCGCCGCCCGAGGCGCTGGTGGCCGCAGGGCTCTACGGAACGCTGACCGAGGACTGCGGGCCTTGCGTGCAGGTGGGCGTGGACATCGCCACGGCGAACGGCGTCGATCCGAACGTGCTGCGCGCCATCGTCGCCGGCGACCTCGAGGCGATGGGTGAGACGGCGTCGCTGGGCTACCGCTTCGCCCGGGCCAGTCTGGCCCGCGACCTGGAGGCCTGCGACCCGTTGCGCGACGAGATCGTGCGACGGTGGGGCGACAAGGCGCTGGTGGCGATCAGCCTGGGGATCGTGGCCTCGCGGATGTACCCGACGCTGAAGTACGCCCTGGGCTACGGCAAGAGCTGCTCGCGGGTTCAGGTCGGCGGCGAGACGGTCGTGCCGCTGCGGCTGGTGGCGTAGGGTAGGCGGACATGGACGAGGTGCTCACTGACGCCTTCGAGGCCAACCGGCCACGGCTCAAGCGGCTGGCCTATCGAATGCTGGGCTCGGTCTCCGAAGCCGAGGACGCCGTGCAGGACGCCTGGATCCGCTGGCAGCGGGCGGGGGAGGGGGTGACCGACCCCGCCGCCTGGCTGGTGCGAGCGACGACCCGGCTCTGCATCGACCGCCTGCGCGCCGCCAAGGCCGAGCGCGCGGCCTATAAGGGCCCCTGGCTGCCCGAACCGCTGATCGAGCCGCTGACGGACGATCCGGTCGAGAAGGCCGAGGAGGTCTCGGTGGCGTTCCTGCTGGCGCTGGAGCGGCTGTCGCCGTTGGAGCGCGCGGTGTTCCTACTGCACGACGTCTTCGACCAGGACTACGGCCAGATCGCCGAGACCCTGGAGCGGGCCGAGCCGGCCGTCCGCCAGCTCGCCGCCCGCGCCCGCCAGCACGTCCAGGAGGCGCGGCCGCGGTTCAAGGTCGACCACGACCGGATGATGCAACTCGCCACCGCCTTCATGACTGCCTCGGCGACCGCCGACACCCGGGCGCTGTCGGAACTGCTGGCCGAGGACGCCATCATGGTCTCGGACGGCGGCGGCAAGCGTTCCGCGGCGCTTCGGGTCATGGTGGGCCGTGCGGACATCGTGCGCCTGATCGAGGGCATCCGCTGGCGCCACGGCAAGGCGGCGATGGGCGACATCACGCCAGTGAGGGTCAACGGCTATCCGGGCTTCCTCATCCACCTGGAGGACGGCCCCGCCACCTTCGCTTTCGAACCCGGCGAGGACGGCCAGATCGCGGCGGTCTATTCGGTGCGCAACCCGGACAAGCTCACGCATCTGGGGTGATTCCGCCCCTTCTCTCGTCATGGCCGGGCTTGACCCGGCCATCCAACGGGTGCTCGCAGCGCAGAGTGCGACGCGTGCGGGCGCACTGGAATGGATTCCCGGGTCAAGCCCGGGGATGAAGAGCGATTGAGATGCGCGGCCGAATCTGACGCAGCTTGTCCACAAGCTGTGGAACACGGGCATCGCGGGGATAGCTGACGTGATTTGCGCTTGGGGGCTGGAGTCGAGATAGCTCCCGCCCACAGGTGATTCGGATGGTCGGGCGGTTTGACGAGCGGTTTCTGGAGGAGGTGAAGTCGCGGCTTCGGCCGAGCGACGTCATCGGCCGCACGGTGAAGCTGCGCAAGCAGGGCCGCGAATACGTGGGCCTGTCGCCGTTCAACAAGGAGAAGACCCCCTCGTTCTATGTGAACGACGACAAAGGTCAGTTCTTCGACTTCTCGTCCGGCAAGACCGGCGACCTCATCACCTTCCTGCAGGAGACCCAGCGGCTGACCTTCGCCGAGGCTGTCGAACGGCTGGCGGCCGAAGCGGGCGTGCCGCTGCCGGCGGTGGACCCGCGCGGCGCCGAGCAGGAGAAGCAGCGGCAAGGGCTGGCCGATTGGCTGGAACTGGCGGCGCAGTGGTTCGAGGCCGAGTTGCGCCGCCCGCCGGGGCGCGAGGCGCGCGCTTATCTGGAAAAGCGCGGCCTGCCAGAGAAGGAGTGGCCGAGATTCCGGATCGGCTTCTCGCCGCCGGGGCGGACGGCGCTGAAGGACTACCTCATCACCAAGGGCGCCAAGCCGGGCGAGCTGGTCGAGGCCGGGCTGCTGATCGCGCCGGAGGAGGGCGGGGCGCCCTACGACCGATTCCGGGACCGGATCATCTTCCCGATCCTCGACGTGCGCGGCCGAGTGGTCTCGTTCGGCGGCCGCGCGATGGATCCGCAGGCCCGCGCCAAATACCTGAACGGCCCGGAGACGGTGGTCTTCCACAAAGGCCACCAGCTCTACGGCCTGTCGGAAGCGCGCAAGCTCCTGGCCGCGGCGAAGGCCGACGAGGATCTGCCGCTGGTGGTGGTGGAAGGCTACATGGACGTGATCGCCTGTCAGCGCGCGGGCGTGCCCGCCGTGGCCGCCATGGGCACGGCTCTGGGCGAGGACCAGATGGAGGTGCTGTGGCGCCACCACCCCGAGCCCACGCTCTGCTTCGACGGCGACCGGGCGGGGCGCCAGGCGGCGGCCCGCGCCATGGACCGGGCGCTGCCGATGCTGAAGCCGGGGAAGAGCTTCAAGTTCGCCATCGTCGAGGGTGGCAAGGACCCTGACGACGTGCTGCGCGAGCAGGGGCCAGCGGTGCTGAAGCAGCAGCTTTCGCACACCACGCCCTTCGCCGAGGCGCTGTTCATCCGCGAGCGCGACGCCGAGCCGCTCGACACCCCCGAGCGGAAGACGGCGCTGAAGGTGCGGCTGCGCAAGCTGGCGGCGACGATCGCCGACGGCGACCTGGCGGCGGCCTACAAGGAGGACCTGCTGGGCCGGTTCGAGGCGCTGTCGCCCCGGGCCAGCGCGGCGCCGGTCTACGAGCCCGGCGCCGCGGGGAGAGCCCTGGCCAAGCACGGCTGGGCGAAGCGCCGCGCGGCGCTGGCGGGAGCGACGCCCGAGGCGAAGAGCGCGGCCCAGGACCTGAAGCAGTCGGTCCGACCCCTGGCGGCGGCCTTGGCCAAGGCGGCGCTGCACGACCCAGCCATCATCGACGACTCCATCGAACTGGTGGGGGCGCGGGGCTTCGGCGACGAGAAGCTGGACCGCATCGCCCAAGAGCTGGTCCAACTGCGCTACGAGGCGGATGACGCTGAATTCGACGTGGTGCTGCGCCGCTTGCGGGCGCGGGGCGTGGACGACGAGATGCTGGCGCGGATGGAGCGCGACGCCGCCAAGGCGGGCGTGGCCGCGCCGTTCCTTGATCCCAATGCCGCCCGCGAGCGCGCCCGGATGCTGTGGCGTCAGGCGTTCGAACTGCTGATGCAACTGGAGGCGTTGGAGCGGGCCGTCGAGGGGGCGCTGAGCGATGTGGCGCGGGATCCCTCCGCGATAAGCACGCTTGCGCCGCTGAAGGCGGAGCGCGACCACCTGCGCAAGCTGATCAACAGCGACTGGACGCTCGACGGCGGCGTTCCGGTCCTGCCGCACTGACTGGGCGGGCGGCAGGCCCCTCGGCCACGCCTCTGCGGAGAAATGTCGGCCCGGCCCTCGCCTGGGAGGCGCGCCGTCTTGACACTGAACGTGTCACACGCCATCTGCCGTCCTGCGGATTTAGCGCGCTTACGACAGACATCGATGGGCCGTTGCGGTTTCGGACGCGCCCCCCACGCGGATGATGATGTCTCCCTCGTGTGCGGAAATTCCGGTGGTCGCGCCGCTTCGGGCGGACGACGACATGGCGCGCGGCGGCGGATAGCATCCCCGCGGCGAAAAGACGCCGTGCGACGTCCATCTGCAGCGCGCGTGCGTATCCACTGCCGCATCGACAGAAACGGGAACGATTTAGACGGACTGCGGGTCGTATTGTCGCGACCTCTCGATCCAGGCCCGTCACCCACCATTTTCGGCGCGTCCCTTCCCGGGGGCGGCAGCCGATTTCGGAGATTTAGATGAGCGCAAACACGGCCGAAGCCGAAACTCCGGAGACCACGGGCGGAGACGGCCCGCTGCTCGACCTGACGGATGCGGCGGTCAAGAAGTTCATCAAGCAGGCCAAGGCCCGCGGCTACGTCACGATGGACGAGCTGAACAAGGTGCTGCCGTCCGAGGAAGTGACCTCGGAACAGATCGAAGACACCCTCGCCATGCTGAGCGAGATGGGCGTCAACGTCGTGGAATCCGAGGACGACGCCGAGGGCGGCGAGGTCGCGGTCCGCGAGGAGAGCGCCGTCGTCGAGACGACGAAGGAGCCGGCCTACGACCGCACGGACGACCCGGTGCGGATGTACCTGCGCGAGATGGGCTCGGTGGAGCTGCTGTCGCGTGAGGGCGAAATCGCGATCGCCAAGCGCATCGAGGCCGGCCGCGACACGATGATCCGCGGGCTGTGCGAGAGCGCCCTGACCTTCGAAGCCATCATGGTGTGGCGCGAGGAACTGGAGGGCGGGCGCATCCTGCTGCGCGAGGTGATCGACCTCGAACAGACATACGGCGGCCAGAACGCGGCGGCGGGCGAATTGCCGGCTCCGGCGGAAGCGGCCGAGGAGACCGAAGAAGCCGAGGGCGAGGAGAAGCCCGAGGGCGAGGGTGAAGGCGAGGGCGACGACGACTTCGACGACGGCGCCGGCCCGACCATCAGCGCGATGGAAGCCGAGCTGCGTGAGGGCGTCATGGCGACCCTGGACGCCATCGCGGGCGAGTTCGAAGCCTTCCGCCTGTTGCAGGAGAAGCTGGTCGGCCAGCGCCTGAAGGGCGAGGACCTGAGCGAGAAGGACCGCGCCGCCTATCAGGCCGCCGCGGGCACGATCGTCCAGCACCTGAAGACCCTGAAGCTGAACAACAACCGCATCGAGGCGCTGGTCGAGCAGCTCTACGCGATCAACAAGCGCCTGATGGTCCTGGAAGGCCGCCTGCTCCGGCTTGCCGACAGCTACGGCATCAGCCGCGGCGAGTTCCTCAAGGCTTACTTCGGCCAGGAGATGCGTCCGGACTGGGGCGACCAGGTGAAGGCCCTGGGCGTGCGCTGGACCAAGTTCGCCGAGAACGACGCCGGCCAGATCGGCGACATCCGCTCCGAGATCGCCGCCCTGGCGCAGGAGACGGGCGTCCCGATCGACGACTACCGCCGCATCGTCCAGACCGTGCAGAAGGGCGAGCGCGAGGCGCGTCAGGCGAAGAAGGAAATGGTCGAGGCGAACCTGCGCCTCGTGATCTCCATCGCCAAGAAGTACACCAACCGCGGCCTGCAGTTCCTGGACCTGATCCAGGAAGGCAACATCGGCCTGATGAAGGCGGTCGACAAGTTCGAGTACCGCCGCGGCTACAAGTTCTCGACCTACGCCACCTGGTGGATCCGGCAGGCGATCACCCGCTCGATCGCCGACCAGGCGCGGACCATCCGCATCCCGGTGCATATGATCGAGACGATCAACAAGATCGTCCGCACCAGCCGCCAGATGCTGCACGAGA
>NZ_JANINU010000134.1 GCF_024508875.1 Phenylobacterium sp. | reverse complement strand
TCGTCCAGCCCTGCACGTCGAACTGGGCGTCGAGGCCGATCGACTTGACCAGGGCGTGCTGGCCGCCGCGCAGATCGTCGTTCTCGATGTTGTTGTTGCGGTCCAGGCCCACGACGTTGCTGACGTAGGGCGACAGCAGGGAGTCGGTCTTCGGGTTGAAGTTGGCCGGGGCGGTGAACGTCGGATCGGCGTTCGTGCCCGAAACCCGGATCGGCACGAACTGATACACCGGCGTACGGTCGTTCAGGTACTTGCCGTAGATGCGGACGTAGCCGTTGTCGAAGGTCTTGGTGATGTTGGCCTTGATCTGGCCGCCCTTCAGCGCGGTGTAGCCGACGTCACGCGGGCCTTCGCCCTGGCGGTAGAAGCCGCCGATGTGCATGCGCAGCGTGTCGCTGATCTTGTAGCCATAGTCGCCTTCGACGCGCTTTTCGCCGTAGTTCAGGCCGTAGGTCGCCTGAACCGCGCCACCTTCCGTATCGCCGGTCTTGGAGATCAGGTTGATCACGCCGCCGGGCGAGTTCGAGGCGAAGGTCGAGGCCGAACCGCCGCGGATCGTCTCGATCGCCGACAGGTTCAGGTCGGCGCGCATGAACATGTCGGTGCCGAGCTGGTACATGTCGCCGAATTCCAGGACCGGCAGGCCGTCTTCCTGGAGCTGGACGTACTTCGAGCCCGTGCCCGACAGCGGCAGGCCGCGGATCGAGTAGTTCGCGTTGCCTTCGCCGCCCGCGTACTCGGCGCGGATGCCGGGGATGTTGCGCAGGACCTCGCCCAGCGAGCGGGCGCCGAGCACCTCGATCTCCGACTCGCGCAGGGCGCTCGTCGACGTGGCGCTGTCGAGGCGGTCGCGGCCCTTGGCGACGCCGGTCGAGAAGACGGCTTCGCTGCTGGCCTTGGCCTTCGCGTCCTTGGTCTCAGCGTGCGCCGGCGCAACGACCAGCAGGGGCGCGAGCGCCGCCGAGAGATACAGGTGTTTCATAAGTGGCTCCGGTCATCCCGATGTTCTTCGAGTTGCCGGAGAAATGCGGTCGGGTTTGTAGAGATTGTGTAAATTCTGAGGCTGCCCAAGCGGTCGGACCCTGCGACATTTTGTCAATTTACCTCGGAATGGAATGCGCGCGCCGAGTGGAGAAGAAGCGTTTGGGGAAGGTGCCGCTGCGACAACTTGACCACATTCTACGTGGTCGATGGAGGCGACCTTCTATTCGCGCGGTCATGTGGATGGCTCTAAAGTCTCGTTAAGAAAGTCAAATGACCGATGTCGTCGCCGAGATCGTTCGTGGGCGCTTCGGCCCCGACCTCTTCCTGTCTTGAGGACGCCCCGCGCAAAGCGAGCCCGTTAGTGACGGGTACGTCGCAATCTCCGAGCGTTCCATTTTTGCACGGCCTGCTGACTTGGTTTGCCGAGGCTTCCCCCCGCGGAGCCGCAACGCTGTATTCTCCAGGAGCGCCAATCACGAAAACTTCTGCCTCGGCGGCGTAAAAAGTCCCATCGACAAGGGTTATTTGTGCCGCTTAAAAGCCCGGCGGCGGCGATAGGGCCGCCCACCAAAGATAGGTGCTGGGGTTTTCGGGATGACTATGCGCCCGCCGGAGCGGCAAGGACTCTATGATCCGCGCAACGAGCACGACGCCTGCGGCGTCGGCTTCGTGGCCAACATCAAGGGGCGCAAATCCCACGAGGTCGTGCAGGCCGGCCTGCAGATCCTGGTCAACATCGACCACCGCGGCGCGGTGGGCGCCGACCCCCTGGTGGGCGACGGCGCGGGCTGCCTGATCCAGATCCCCGACCGCCTCTACCGCGATTGGGCCAATGAAGCGGGCGTCGAGCTGCCGCCTGCCGGCGAGTATGCGGTCGCCATGTGCTTCCTGCCCCAGGACGAACTGGCCCGCGTCGCGGCCATGGAACAGTTCGAGCACTTCCTGAAGGTCGAGAAGCAGCCGCTGCTCGGCTGGCGGGATGTGCCGGTGGACACCACCGGCCTGGGCGAGGCGGTTCTCGCCTCGATGCCGATGATCCGCCAGGCGTTCGTCGGCCGTGGGCCGAACGTGAGGGACCAGGACGCGCACGAGCGCAAGCTGCTGGCCGTGCGCAAGCAGTTCCAAAACCCGCTGGCCGAGCTGGCCGCCAAGCGCGGCATCCCGGAATTGACGCAGGTGTACCTGCCGTCCTTCTCGACGCGGACGGTGGTTTACAAGGGCCTCCTGCTCGCCGACCAGGTCGGCGCCTTTTACAAGGACCTGCAGGACGAGCGCTGCGAAAGCGCGCTATCGCTGGTCCACCAGCGGTTCTCGACCAACACCTTCCCGTCGTGGAAGCTGGCGCACCCCTACCGGTTCATCGCGCACAACGGCGAGATCAACACCGTCCGCGGCAACGTGAACTGGATGAACGCGCGCCGGCGCACGCTGGAAAGCGAGCTCCTCGGGCCCGACCTCAACAAGATGTGGCCGCTGATCCCGCACGGCCAGTCCGACACCGCCTGCCTCGACAACGCCCTGGAACTGCTGGTGGCCGGCGGCATCCCGCTGGTCCAGGCGATGATGATGCTGATCCCGGAGGCCTGGGCGGGCAATCCGCTCATGGATGCCGAGCGGCGCGCCTTCTACGAGTACCACGCTGCGCTGATGGAGCCGTGGGACGGCCCGGCCGCCGTGGCCTTCACCGACGGCCGGCAGATCGGCGCCACGCTGGACCGCAACGGCCTGCGTCCGGCCCGCTTCGTCATCACCGACCAGGACCATGTGATCATGGCCTCCGAAGTCGGCGTGCTGGACGTCCCGGAAGAGCGCATCGTGCGCAAGTGGCGGCTCCAGCCCGGCAAGATGCTCCTCATCGACATGGAAGAGGGACGCATCATCGAGGACGAGGAGATCAAGAAGACCCTCGCCGCGGCCGCGCCCTATCAGGCCTGGCTGGCCGACACCCAGTTCAAGCTGGAGGAGCTGTCGCTGGACGGCGTGTCGGCCGAGGCCGTCGCCAACGATCCCCAGACCCTGCTCGATCGCCAGCAAGCCTTCGGCTACACGCAGGAGGACCTCCAGTTCTTCCTCGAGCCGATGGCCCGCGACGGGGACGATCCCATCGGCTCGATGGGTCACGACACGCCCATCGCGGTGCTCTCGTCGCGGTCCAAGCTCCTTTACGAGTACTTCAAGCAGAACTTCGCCCAGGTCACGAACCCGCCCATCGATCCGATCCGCGAGGAACTGGTCATGAGCCTGGTGTCGATGATCGGTCCGCGGCCGAACCTGCTCGGCCGGCAGGCGGGCACGCACAAGCGGTTGGAGGTCGCCCAGCCGATCCTCACCGACGAGGATCTCGCGAAGATCCGCGCCATCAACGAGCTGCTGGACGGCGCCTTCCGCACCGCCACGATTGACATCACCTGGCCCGCCGAAGAGGGCGCGGCCGGCCTTGAAGCCGCCGTCGAGCGCGTGTGCCGTGAGGCCACCGAGAACGTGCTGGCCGACATGAACATCCTGATCCTGTCGGACCGGTCGGCGTCGGCGGATCGGATCCCGATCCCGGCGGCCCTGGCCACCGCTGCGGTCCACCACCACCTCATCCGCCAGGGCCTGCGGATGCAGACCGGCCTGGTCATCGAGACCGGCGAGGCGCGCGAGGTGCACCATTTCTGCGTCCTGGCGGGCTATGGCGCCGAAGCGGTGAACCCGTACCTGGCGTTCCAGACCCTGGAGCAGATCCGCGTCGGCGAGGGCCTGTCGCTCTCGGCCTACGACGTGCGCAAGAACTACATCAAGGCCGTCGGCAAGGGCATCATGAAGGTGATGTCCAAGATGGGCATCTCCACCTACCAGTCCTACTGCGGCGCCCAGATCTTCGACGCCGTGGGCCTGTCGTCCGAACTGGTGGACCGCTACTTCACCGGCACCGCCACGACCATCGAGGGCGTGGGACTGGAGCAAATCGCCGAGGAGTGCGTCCGCCGTCACCGCGACGCGTTCGGCGAGAGCCCGATCTACCGCTCGATGCTCGACGTCGGCGGCCAGTACGCCTGGCGCATGCGCGGCGAGGCGCATGCCTGGACCCCGGAATCGATCTCGGGGCTGCAGCACGCCGTGCGCGGCAACCTGCCCGGCGAGTACCGGAAGTTCGCCGACGCGATCAATGTGCAGAACGAGCGCCTGCTGACCCTGCGCGGCCTGATGCGTTTCAAGCCGGCCGATGCGCCCGTGCCGCTGGACGAGGTGGAGCCGGCGGCCGAGATTGTGAAGCGCTTCTCGACCGGCGCGATGAGCTTCGGCTCGATCAGCCGCGAGGCGCACACCACGCTCGCGATCGCCATGAACCGCATCGGGGGCCGCTCGAACACGGGTGAGGGTGGGGAGGAGCCTGACCGCTTCAAGCCGCTGCCCAATGGCGACTCCATGCGCTCGGCCATCAAGCAGGTGGCCTCGGGCCGCTTCGGCGTGACGACCGAGTACCTGGTCAACGCCGACGACATCCAGATCAAGATGGCCCAGGGCGCGAAGCCCGGGGAGGGCGGGCAACTGCCCGGGCACAAGGTCGACAAGAATATCGCCAAGGTCCGGCACTCGACGCCGGGCGTTGGCCTCATCAGCCCGCCGCCGCACCACGACATCTATTCGATCGAGGATCTGGCGCAGCTCATCCACGATCTGAAGAACGTGAATTCCCGCGCCCGCATCTCCGTGAAGCTGGTGTCGGAGGTCGGCGTCGGGACGGTCGCCGCGGGCGTCGCCAAGGCGCGCGCCGACCATGTGACCATCTCGGGCTTCGAGGGCGGCACGGGCGCCAGCCCGCTGACATCGCTGACCCACGCCGGATCGCCTTGGGAAATCGGCCTCGCCGAAACACAACAGACGCTGCTGCTGAACGGCCTGCGCAACCGTATC
The DNA here is from genome assembly GCF_024508875.1 of Phenylobacterium sp. GTDB lineage: Bacteria > Pseudomonadota > Alphaproteobacteria > Caulobacterales > Caulobacteraceae > Phenylobacterium. The sequence goes on along the minus strand of NZ_JANINU010000134.1, from coordinate 32,344 downwards.
GCGGTGCAGGTCGACGGTGGGCTGCGCACCGGCCGCGACGTGGCCATCGGCGCGCTGCTGGGGGCGGACGAGTTTGGGTTCGCCACCGCGCCGCTGATCGCCGCCGGCTGCATCATGATGCGCAAGTGCCATCTCAACACCTGCCCGGTGGGCGTGGCCACCCAGGACCCGGTGCTGCGCGCGCGCTTCACCGGCCAGCCCGAGCACGTGATCAACTACTTCTTCTTCGTGGCCGAGGAGCTGCGTGGGATCATGGCCGAGCTGGGCTTCCGGACGCTCAACGAGATGATCGGCCGGGTCGACCGCCTCGACATGCGTTCGGCCGTCGAGCACTGGAAGGCCCAGGGCGTCGATCTCTCGCGCCTGCTGTACGCCGGTCCGGCCGAGGGGCAGGCTTCGCTCTGGAACACCGAGCGCCAGGACCACGGCCTGGAAAAGGCGCTGGACCACACCTTCATCGCCGACTGCAAGGCGGCCATCGAGACGGGCGTGCCGGTGCGGGGCGAGTATGCGATCCGCAACGTCAACCGCACCGTCGGCGCCATGCTCTCGGGCGAGGTGGCAAAGGCGCATGGTCACGCGGGCCTGCCCGAGGACACCATCGCGCTCACCCTACGCGGAACGGCGGGTCAGAGCTTCGGCGCCTTTTTGGCGCGCGGTGTCAGCCTAACCCTGATCGGCGACGCCAACGACTACGTGGGCAAGGGCCTGTCGGGCGGCCGTGTGGTGGTGCGCCAGCCGGCCGAGTCGCGCCGCGACCCGACCCGCAACATCGTCGTCGGCAACACGGTCCTCTACGGCGCCATCGCCGGCGAGGCCTATTTCGAGGGCGTCGCGGGCGAGCGGTTCGCGGTGCGCAACTCCGGCGCCGTGGCGGTGGTCGAAGGCGTGGGCGACCACGGCTGCGAGTACATGACCGGCGGCGTCGTGGTCGTGCTGGGCGACACCGGGCGCAACTTCGCGGCGGGCATGAGCGGGGGCGTGGCCTACGTCTACGATCCGCGCAAGCGCTTCGAGCCGCTGTGCAACAAGGCGATGGTCGATCTGGAGCCGCTCGATCCGGCCTCCACGGCGGGCGACGAGGCCCAGCGTCCGAGCCAGCGCGCGATCGCGGTCGACAACGCCGGCATGGGCGACCTGCTGGGCCACGACGCCGAACGGCTGCGCATCCTGATCGAGCGGCACCACCTGCATACGGGCAGCGCGCGGGCGGCCGAGATCCTGGAGAACTGGGACCGGGCCCTGCCGTCGTTCGTGAAGGTGATGCCGAAGGACTTCCGCCGCGCGCTGGGCGACATGGCCCGCGAGCGCGCCGCCGCCGCCGCCGTGGCGGCCGAGTAATCCGGAGAGATACGAAGATGGGTAAGCCGACCGGATTTCTCGAGATCGACCGTGAGGACCGCGGCTATGCGCCGGTGGCCGAGCGGCTGAAGCACTGGCGCGAGTTCGTCGTCCCGCTGCCGGAAGAGGCGCTGCGCAAGCAGGCCTCGCGCTGTATGAGCTGCGGCATTCCGTTCTGTCACCAGGGCTGCCCGGTGAACAACCAGATCCCGGACTTCAACGAACTGGTGCACCGCGACCATTGGCGGGCCGCGCTCGACAACCTGCAGTCCACGAATAACTTCCCGGAGTTCACCGGCCGCATCTGCCCCGCGCCGTGCGAAGCCTCGTGCACCCTGAACATCCCGGACACTCCGGTGACCATCAAGTCGATCGAGTGCCAGATCATCGACCGCGGCTGGGACGAAGGCTGGATCCGGCCCGAGCCGTCGCCGCGGGGCACGGGCAAGCGGGTCGGCGTAGTGGGCTCGGGGCCGGCTGGCCTGGCCTGCGCCCAGCAGCTCGCCCGAGCGGGCCATGCCACCACCGTGTTCGAGAAGTCGGACCGCGTCGGCGGGCTGCTGCGGTACGGCATCCCGGACTTCAAGATGGAGAAGCACCTCATCGACCGGCGCATCAAGCAGATGGAAGCCGAGGGGGTGATCTTCCGCACGAACTTCGAGGTCGGCGCGATGGTCTCGGTCCAGCGCCTGCTGGACGACTACGACGTGCTGGTGATGGCCTGTGGGGCCGAGGATCCGCGCGACCTGCCGGTCCCGGGCCGCGAGCTGGACGGTGTGCATTTCGCCATGGAGTTCCTGGCCCAGCAGAACAAGCGCAACGCGGGCGACCCCGAGTCGATCGCCGCGCCCGCGGGCACGATCAACGCCCAGGGCAAGCATGTGGTGGTCATCGGCGGTGGCGACACCGGCTCGGACTGCATCGGCACGTCGAACCGCCACGGCGCGGCGTCGGTGACCCAGCTTGAGATCATGCCGCAGCCGCCGGTGCACGAGAACAAGTCGCTGACGTGGCCGGACTGGCCGCTGAAGCTGCGCACCTCGTCTTCGCACCAGGAAGGCGCCGAGCGGGAATTCGCTGTCGCCACCAAGCGGTTCATCGGCCAGGACGGGCGCGTTACCGCGATCGAGTGCGTGCGCCTGGAGTGGGCAGCCGGCCCCGACGGCCGCCAGCAGATGCGTGAGGTCGCGGGCTCGGAATTCGAGCTCAAGGCCGATCTGGTCTTCCTGGCCATGGGCTTCGTGGGCCCTCGCAAGGCCGGGGCGGTGGAGCAAAGCAGCGTCGACCTCGACCCGCGCGGCAACGTGCTGGCCGACACCAACGACTACCGCACCTCCCAGCCCAGCATCTTCGCGTGCGGCGACGCGCGCCGGGGCCAGTCGCTGGTGGTCTGGGCCATCCGCGAGGGCCGCCAGTGCGCCCGCGCGGTCGATGCCCACCTGATGGGCGCCTCCACCCTACCGCGCTAGGTCCGGCCGCAGCCGCAGCGTCCTCGGTCTTGAGCCATGTCAAGGCCGGGGCGGCGGCGGGTCATATGGTTCCCCAGGGATGCGACGCATCCTGGGGTCGCCCGCCATGGCCAACCGGCTCCCTGCCGGCTCTTGCCCCCGGCTGTGGCGGGCGCCCGCCGGCTGCGTCAGCGGTGACCGGAGGGACGACATGGACTTCACGCTTTCGGAACAGCAGGCCGCCTGGCGTGATCGCGTCCGCGACTTCATGCGCACGCACGTCTACCCGGCGATCCCGGTCTATACGGCCCAGACCGACCGTCAGGGCGCCGAGCGGTGGGCGGTGATCCCGGTGATCGAGGAGCTCAAGGCCAAGGCCTACGAGGCCGGGCTCTGGAACCTGTTTCTGCCCCCGTCCGAGCACGACGAGGACGAGTACCGCGGCGCCGGCCTGTCGAACCTGCAATACGCCCTCTGCGCCGAGGAGATGGGCCGCGTCGGCTTCGCGTCCGAGGTGTTCAACTGCTCCGCGCCCGACACCGGCAACATGGAGGTGCTGCACCGCTACGGCTCGCCCGAGCAGAAGGCCCGCTGGCTGAAGCCGCTCATGGACGGCGAGATCCGCTCGGCCTTCCTCATGACAGAGCCGGACGTCGCCTCTTCCGACGCTACCAACATCCAAACCGTGATCCGGCGCGACGGCGACGCGTATGTGATCAGCGGCCGCAAGTGGTGGTCTTCTGGCGGCGGCGATCCGCGCTGCAAGGTGGCCATCGTCATGGGTAAGACCGACGAGCGCGCGGCGCGGCACGCGCAGCAATCGCAGATCCTGGTGCCCATGGACACGCCCGGGATCGAGATCGTCCGCATGCTGCCGGTGTTCGGCTACGACGACGCCCCGCACGGCCACGCCGAGGTGGTGCTGCGCGACGTGCGCGTGCCGGTCGAGAACCTCATCCTCGGCGAGGGACGCGGATTCGAGGTCGCCCAGGGCCGCCTGGGGCCAGGCCGCATCCACCACTGCATGCGCACCATCGGGGCCGCCGAGGTGGCGATGGAGAAGATGGTCGACCGCCTGCTGTCGCGCGTGGCGTTCGGCAAGCGCCTGGCCGACCAGTCGGTATGGGAACAGCGGATCGGCGAGGCCCGCCTCGACATTGAGATGAGCCGGCTGCTCTGCCTCAAGGCCGCCGACATGATGGACCGGGCGGGCAACAAGGCCGCTCAGCTCGAGATCGCCATGATCAAGGTCGCCGCGCCGCGCGCCGCGTTGCGGGTGATCGACGACGCCATCCAGGCCCATGGGGGTGCGGGGGTCTCGGAAGACTTCGGTCTGGCGCGCCTGTACGCAGGCATGCGGACGCTGCGCCTGGCGGACGGTCCGGACGAGGTCCATCTGCGCGGCATCGCCCGCCTGGAGTACGGGCGCCATTCCGAGCGCGTCCGCGCGTGGCGCGAGGGCGACGCACCCCTTGCGGCTGAATAGGGCAAGCCCCCACGGGTTCGCGGCGATCGTCTAGCTTTGCCGAAAAACGCGGCGCCGCGTGACCGCTTTTCCGGCGCTTCCCGCCGCCTGGCCTGAGCCGCGCTGAATTCCTGGGCGCCCGCCGCGATGTTCTCCGTAGGGGCGGAGCATGCGCGTCCTCGTCGTCGATCCCGACCCGGCCCGCGCCGCCCTGGTGGCGGAGGGCCTCGCCGGCGTCGAGCCGTTGGAGGTGCGTCACGCCGCTACCTTCAGCGAGGCCGAGGCGGCCCGCTTCGCGCCCGACGTGATCGTGGTCGCCTCCGACAGCCCGGACCGGGACACCATCGAGAGCCTGCGCGAAGCGACGGCGGCCAATCCTCGCCCCGTCGTGATGTTCGTCGACCGCTCCGAGCCGGGGCTGGCCGAGCAGGCGGTGCGCGCGGGCGTGTCGGCCTATGTGGTGGACGGCCTGGCCGCGGCGAGGGTCCGCTCGGTGCTGGAGGTGGCTATGAGCCGCTTCCAGCTTATGAACGGCCTGCGCCAGGATCTGGAGAAGGCCAAGGCCGACCTGGCGTCCCGCAAGACGGTGGAGCGCGCCAAGGCGCTGCTGATGAAGGAGCGCGGGCTCGACGAGGACGCGGCCTACCGGCTGCTGCGCAAGCTCTCCATGGACACCGGCCGGCCCCTGGGCGCCGTGGCCGCCGACCTGCTGGCCTTCGCCGGCGTGCTGAAGGGGGACGGCCGATGACGCGCCTGCGCCTGGGTTTCATCGCCCTCAACGACGCGGCGACCTTGATCGTGGCCGCCGCCAAGGGCTTCTTCGCAGCGGAAGGGCTGGATGTGGAGCTGGTCCGCGAGGTCTCGTGGGCCACCATGCGCGACAAGATCAGCGTCGGGGCTTTGGACGGCGCCCACATGCTCTCGCCCGCTGCGCTGGCCATCGCCCTGGGCGCCTCGGGCGGCGAGCCCACGCCGCTAGTCGCGCCGTTCGCGCTCAACCTCAACGGCCCGGCCATCACCCTTTCGTCCCGGCTGGCCGCGGCCGCGGGCGCGGGAGCCGGCGCCGAGGGCCTGGCCCGCCTCATCGCCAGGCGTCGCGACGAGGGGGCCAGCCCGCTGACCCTGGCCGTGGTCTTCCAATTCTCGACCCACAACTACCTGCTGCGGGACTGGCTGGCCCGGGCCGGCGTCGATCCCGACCGCGACGTGCGCATGACTGTCGCGCCACCCTCGCGGATGACCGAGCTGCTGGTGGGCGGGGTGGTCGAAGGCTTCTGTGTGACCGAGCCATGGGACACCGCGGCCGAAGCGGCCGGCGCGGGTACGATCGTCGCGCGCGGCTCGCAGCTCTGGCCGCGGACGCCGGACAAGGTCTTCGCCGTCACCGAGGCCTGGGCCGCAGCCAATCCGCAGGTGCTGCAGGCCCTGCTGCGGGCGCTGTTGCAGGCCGCGGCCTGGGCCGACGCGGCGGCGAACCGCGACGAGCTGATCGCGTTGCTGGCCGATACCGCGCATGTGGGCGCCGAGCCGGCCGTGATCGCTCGCTCGCTCGCCGACATGGTCTTCCATGCGGACGGCGCCAGCCGGCCCGAGCCGGTGCACGGCGGCTGGCTGGCCGCCCAGATGATGCGCTGGGGCCATATCCCGGCCGACGTCGACATCCCCGCGCTGGCCCGGGGCCTCTATCGACCGGACCTTTTCGCGCAGGCCGCCGCGTCGCTGGGCCTGCCGGATGCGCCGGCCGTCGAGTCGCTGAAGGGCTACAGCACGGCCGGCGAGTTCCGCCTCGCCGACGCGCGCCGGCACGCGCAGCAGGGCCTGCTCAGCCGCATCGTCGGAGCCTGAGGGCCCACATCTTGAGCGCGGCGGCGCCTGCCGGGCGGGCAGGGCGCTCGCATGACCGCGGTTTTCGATCGCGCGACCCCGTTGGACGCTGGGCTCCGTCAAGAAGGTTGAGCTGCTGGTGCGCTACCACGACTTCGACGGCCAGCGGGCGGGCGCGGCCCTGGGGCGCGAGTGGGACGCCCAGCTTCAAGCGCAGCTCCATCCCAAGCTGAGCGCGGCCCTGAAGTACGCCGACTTCGAACGCGCCGCCCGCGTTCGGCCCGGCGCCGCGACCCCGCCGCCCTCGCGCACCAAGGTATGGTTCACCCTGGAATATCGTCTGTAAGTCCAATTTCCGGGCACCGCCGATTTCGTGGGCGCCCAATTATTGCGCTGCGGCACGCAGCGGCCTCCTCCGGTCTCCATCTCGGGTGACAGTGTTCCCGGCGCGGGCTTCAGTAACGGTCAGGCCCAGGACAACGGCGTTCGCGGCTCACCGGACCGGCTCGACGACGAGCCCCATCCGAACCCTTGGCGACGCCGCCTGTCCAACTCCAGCACGGGGCCTAAACCCATGGTCAGCCGCTCGTTCCTGAAGTCGGGTCACACGCCGACTCTGCTTTCCGCCTTCCTCTATTTCGACCTTAGCTTCATGACCTGGGTGATCCTGGGCCCGCTGGGCGTCGCCATCTCCAAGGAGTTCGGCCTGACGCCGGCGCAGAAGGGCCTGATGGTGGCCATTCCGGTGCTGTCGGGCGCGTTGCTCCGCCTAGTCGCCGGCGTCATGGTCGACCACATCGGACCCAAGAAGACCGGCCTGATCGGCCAGCTCGTCGTGCTCGCCGGCCTGGCGCTGGCCTGGTTCCTCGGGGTGCACAGCTATCATCAGGTGCTGGCGCTGGGCGTGGTCCTGGGCGTGGCGGGCGCCTCGTTCGCCGTGGCCCTGCCGCTGGCGTCGCGCTGGTATCCGCCCGAGCATCAGGGCCTCGCCCTGGGCATCGCCGGCGCCGGCAACTCGGGCACCGCCCTGGCCGCCCTGTTCGCGCCGGGCCTGGCCCAGGTGTTCGGCTGGCAGAACGTCATCGGCCTCGCCGCCCTACCGCTCGCCATCGCCTTCGTGGTCTATCTCGTCTTCGCGAAAGACGCGCCCAACCGGCCGCCGGCCAAGACGCTGGGCGAGTACATGAGCGTCCTGGGCACGGGCGACGCCTGGTGGCTGATGGCCCTGTACGGCGTCACTTTCGGGGGCTTCGTTGGCTTGTCGTCCTCGCTGACCATCTACTTCAACGCCGAGTATGGGCTGCCGGCCGTGACCGCCGGCTTCTTCACCGCCGCCTGCGTCTTCGCCGGCTCGTTCGTCCGGCCCGTGGGCGGGGCGCTGGCCGACCGCTTCGGCGGAGTGCGGACGCTGAGCGTGGTCTACGTCCTCGCCGCCCTCGGCCTGGCGCTGGTCAGCTTCCAGCAACCCAGCGCCTGGATCTCCCTGGCCCTGATGATGTTCTCGATGATGGCCCTGGGCGCGGGCAACGGCGCGGTCTTCCAGCTCGCGCCCCAGCGCTTCGGCAAGGAGATCGGCGTCGTGACCGGCTTGGTCGGCATGACGGGCGGCATCGGCGGCTTCTACCTGGCCTCCAGCCTGGGATGGGCCAAGCAGGTCACCGGCTCGTACCAGATGGGCCTCCTGGCTTTCGCCGCCCTGGCCCTGCTGGCCCTCGTCGGCCTGACCGGCGTGAAGGCCCGCTGGCGGAAGACCTGGCCCGAACTGGCTGGCGCCGCCGCCTCCGCCCTACGTTTGTAGAAGGGTCCGTCCATGGCCAAGGAGAAGCTCGTCGTCATCGGCAACGGCATGGCCGGCTGCCGGGCGGTCCAGGAGGTGCTGAAGCGCGATCCCGGCCGCTACGAGATCACCATCTTCGGCGCCGAGCCGCGGGTGAACTACGACCGGATCATGCTGTCGCCGGTGCTGGCGGGGGAGAAATCCTTCGCCGACATCGTGATCAACGACGAGGCCTGGTACCGCGATAACGGCGTAACGTTACATGCCGGACTCGCGGTCCGCGAGATTGATGTCGCGCACAGGTTGATCCGCGTGGAAGGCGGCCAAGCTTGGCCATACGACCTGCTGATCCTGGCCACCGGGTCAGACCCTATTCGCCTGCCGCTTCCGGGCTCGGACCTGGCGGGCGTCGTCACCTTCCGCGACTTCGATGACGTGGAGGCCATGACCGCCGCTTCGGCGTTACCCGACAGTCGGGCGGTGGTCATCGGTGGAGGCCTGCTGGGGATCGAGGCGGCCTATGGCCTGGCCCGCCGCGGCATGAAGGCCACCGTCGTCCATCTCATGGACGTCCTGATGGAGCGCCAGCTCGACGCCTCGGCAGGCTTCCTGCTGACCGAGTCGATGTCGGCCCGCGGCGTCGAAACGGTGCTGGAAGCCCAGTCCGAGGAGATTGTCGGTGAGGACGGCAAGGTTACCGGCCTGAAGCTCAAGGACGGCCGCGTCCTGCCTTGCGACCTCCTGGTGATGTCGGTGGGCATCCGCCCCAACACGGCGCTGGCGAAGGCGGCCGGTCTGGACGTCGGCCGCGGGGTCGTCGTGGACGACCAGATGCGCACCTCCGACCCGCACATCTACGCGGTCGGCGAATGCGTCGAGCACCGCGGCCAATGCTACGGACTGGTCGCGCCGATCTGGGAGATGTGCCGCACGCTGGGCGAGACGCTGACCGCCGGTTCGGGCGCCTACGAAGGTTCGGTCCTCTCGACGCGCCTCAAGGTCTCCGGCGTCGACGTCTTCTCGGCCGGCAAGTTCTCGGGCGGTGAGGGGTGTGAGGACATCGTGTTCCGCGACGCCGGACGTGGGGTCTACAAGCGCATCGTCCTGGAGCACGGCAAGGTGGCCGGGGCCGTGCTGTTCGGCGATGCGGCCGACGGCGGCTGGTACTTCGACCTGATGAAGTCCGGAGAGGACGTGGCCGGCTTCCGCGAGACCCTGGTCTTCGGCCAGGCGGCGACGGAGGGCCTTCGGGGCCTGGACCCTAGCGCGGCCGTTGCGGCCATGGCCGACACCGCCGAGGTGTGCGGCTGCAACGGCGTCTGCAAGGGCGACATCGTCTCTGCGATCGCGGGGGAGGGCCTCACCACGCTGGAGAGCGTGCGCGCGGTCACCAAGGCCTCGGCTTCGTGCGGGACCTGCACGCCGCTGGTGGAGAAGCTGCTGAAGCTGTCGATCGGCGACGCCTTCCAGGAGCAGAAGGGCCCCAAGCCCGTCTGCGGCTGTACGCATCGCGGCCACGACGAGGTCCGCCGCCGGCTGATCGCCGAGGAGCTGAAGTCGATCCCGGCGGTGATGCAGGCGCTGGAATGGACCTCGCCCGACGGCTGCGCCTCGTGCCGCCCGGCGCTGAACTACTACCTGGTATGCGCCTGGCCCGGCGACTACCGCGACGACAAGCAGTCGCGGTTCGTCAACGAACGCGTCCACGCCAACATCCAGAAGGATGGCACCTATTCGGTGGTCCCGCGGATGTGGGGCGGCGTGACCAGTTCGGACGAGCTGCGCGCCATCGCCGACGTGGTCGACAAGTTCGAGATCCCGACCATCAAGGTCACCGGCGGCCAGCGCATCGACCTGCTGGGCGTGAAGAAGGACGACCTGCCCGCCGTCTGGCGCGACCTGAACGCCGCGGGCCTGGTCTCGGGCCACGCCTATGCGAAGGGCCTGCGCACGGTGAAGACCTGCGTCGGGACCGACTGGTGCCGGTTCGGCACCCAGGACTCCACCGGCCTGGGCGTGCGCCTGGAGAAGTTCATGTGGGGCTCGTGGTCGCCGGCCAAGGTGAAGCTGGCGGTCTCGGGCTGCCCGCGGAACTGCGCCGAGGCCACCTGCAAGGATATCGGCGTCATCTGCGTCGACAGCGGCTACGAGATTCACGTGGGCGGCGCGGCCGGCCTGCACATCAAGGGAACGGAACTGCTGACCAAGGTCGCCTCCGAGGACGAGGCGGTCTGGGCCATCTGCGCGGTGATGCAGATGTACCGCGAGGACGGCTGGTACCTGGAGCGGATCTACAAGTGGATGGACCGCGTCGGCCTGGAGACGATCCGCACCGCCGTCGAGGATCCCGAGACCCGCCGGGCGCTCTACGACCGCTTCTCCTACTCGCAACGCTTCTACCGCATCGACCCCTGGGCCGAGCGCGTGGCGGGCCGCGACTCCCACGAATTCAACCCGCTCAGCCGCCGCATGGAGTTCGAACCGGCATGAACGCGCTCGTAAGGGATCCCATCCAGTGGACCGATGTCGGGGCGGTGACCGACATCCCCATGCGCGGCTCGCGGCGCGTCCCGACGGCGGACGGCGACATCGCGATCTTCCGCACCGGCGACGGCCGGGTGTTCGCGCTGAAGGATCGATGTCCCCACAAGGGCGGCCCGCTCAGCCAGGGCATCGTCCACGGTCACGCCGTCGCTTGTCCGCTGCACAACTGGAACATCGAGCTCGCCACCGGCGAGGCGATGGGCGCCGACCGCGGCAAGGGCTGCACGCCGGTCGTGCCGCTCCGCGTTGAGCAAGGGCGAATTCTTTTGGGACGAGCCTGACGGCCGTGGTCGCACCAGCGCCCCCTCCACAATTTCGTGGTCCCCCTTCCCCACGAGCGGGGGAGGAACTGACCCGTTCCTCCCCCGTGTCCGCGGGGGAGGGGGACCCCAAGGGTAGGGGGGGCGCTGCTGTGCGCACCACGTGTCCCTATTGCGGGGTGGGCTGCGGGGTTGCCGCCCAGGCCAGGAGCCGCACCCTCGACGTGAAGGGCGACGCCGACCATCCGGCGAACCTCGGCCGCCTCTGCTCGAAGGGCGCGGCGCTGGACAAGACGGTCGGCCTCGAAGGCCGGCTGCTGCACCCGATGATCGGCGCCCGGCGGGTCTCGTGGGGCGAGGCCATCCAGCGCGTCGCCAGCCGGTTCGCCGAGACCATCGCACGGCATGGACCGGACTCAGTGGCCTTCTACGTCTCGGGCCAGCTCCTCACCGAGGATTACTACGCGGCCAACAAGCTGATGAAGGGCTTCATCGGCTCGGGGAACATCGACACCAACTCGCGGCTCTGCATGGCCTCGGCGGTCATGGCCCACAAGTTGGCCTTCGGCGCCGACCTCGTGCCGGGCTGCTACGAGGACCTCGACCTCGCAGACCTCGTGGTGTTCTCGGGCCACAACGCCGCCTGGACCCATCCGGTGCTTTATCGGCGGATGGAGGCGGCCCGCGCCCGCGGCCAGCGCCACGTGGTCATCGACCCGCGCCGCACCGACACGGCCGACGCCGCCGAGCTGCACCTGGCCCTGGCCCCCCAGACCGACGTGCGCCTGTGGAACGGCCTGCTAGCCGACCTCATCCGCCGTGGCGCGATCGACCGCGCCTATGTGGCGGCTCACGTATCGGGCTTCGCCGACGTCGAGGCCGAGCTCGCCCAGGCCGACCAGTCCCCTGCCGCCGTGGCCGCCGATTGCGGCGTGCCGCTCGCCGACCTGGAGGCCTTCTTCCGCCTGTTCGCCGAGACGCCCAGGACGGTCAGCCTGTTCTCCATGGGCGCCAACCAGTCGAGCCAGGGCGTAGCCAAGGGCTCGGCGATCCTCAACGTTCACCTGGCCACCGGCCGGATCGGCAAGCCGGGCGCCTGCCCGTTCTCGATCACCGGCCAGCCCAACGCCATGGGCGGACGCGAGACCGGCGGCATGGCCACCACCCTGGCCGGGCACATGGACTTCGACGAGCCCGCCCGCGCCCGTGTCCAGCGGTTCTGGGGCTCGCCGACCATCGCCACGGCGCCGGGCCTCAAGGCCATAGACATGTTCGACTCCATCGCCGCGGGTCGTATCAAGGCGCTGTGGGTCATGGCGACCAACCCGGCGGTCAGCCTGCCCGACGCCGGCCGGGTGCGCGAGGCGCTGGCCGCCTGTCCGTTCGTGGCCGTTTCCGACTGCGTGGCCGAGACCGACACCCTGGCGTTCGCCCACGTGAAGCTGCCGGCGCTGGCCTGGGGCGAGAAGGACGGCACGGTCACCAATTCCGAACGCCGGATCAGTCGCCAGCGGCGTCTCTTCGACCCGCCGGGTGAGGCCCGCGCCGATTGGCGGATCGTGTCGGACGTCGCGACCGCCATGGGCTTCGGGGATGCCTTCGGCTGGCGCACCCAGGCGCAGGTGTTCCGTGAGTGGGCGCGCCTCACGGCCTACGAGAACCCTGAACCTGGAAGTGGGGGCCGCGTCCTGAACCTCGGCCCGCTGGCGGGCGTCACGCCCGACGCCTACGACGCCTTGGAGCCCGTGCAGTGGCCGGTGACTGCGGGCGGCGGCACGCCGCGCCTATTCACCGACGGCCGCTACCAGACCCCGGACGGCCGGGCCCGCATGGTTCCGGTCGCAGCCCGCGGGCCGGCCGAGGCGACCTCGGGCGTCTATCCGCTGTCGCTCAACACCGGCCGCGTCCGCGACCACTGGCACACCATGACCCGCACGGCGCTGGCCCCCGAACTCTGCCGCCACGCGCCCGAGCCATATGTCGAGATCCACCCCGCGGACGCCGGACCGCTGGGCATCGGCGAGGGCGCGCTGACCCGCGTGCAGACCTCCCATGGCGAGGCCGTCGCCCTGGCCGTGCTGACCGACCGCCAGCGGCCTGGCTCGGTCTTCATGCCCATGCACTGGACCGAGGCGTTCGCGCCCCAGGGCCGCGCCAATCCGCTGGTCGCGCCTAAGGTCGACCCCCGCTCGGGCCAGCCTGAGTTCAAGCATACGCCGGCCCGCGTCCGCGCCTACCGCGAGACCTGGCGCGGCTTCTTCATCGCCCGCGACGCCTGGAAGCCGCCGGCCGGCCTCGACCTCGTCTGGCGGCGCATCCCGCACGCGGCCTGCCAGCTCCACGAATTCGCCGGCCGTGGCGACGCCGGCGAGCGCGCCGCCGTGCAGAAGGCCCTCACCCGTAAGGCCGGAGACGTGCTACGCTACGAGGACCTGGCCGCGGGCAGTCTGCGCGAAGCCTGGATCGACGGCGAGCGGCTGGAGCGGGTGATCTTCTTCACCACCGCCGGCCTCCTGCCGCCGCGTGCGTGGCTGGCCGACCTGTTCGCCGCCGACGTCCTGACCGCCGCCGACCGCACCGCGCTGCTGATCGGTCGCCAGCCCGGCCAGGCGATGGACGCCAGCCCCATCGTCTGCGCCTGCCGCGGTGTGCGCGCCAAGCGGATCGAAACCGCCGTCGCCGGCGGCTGCGCCTCCGTCGACGCCGTGGGCGAGGCCACCGGCGCCGGAACCAGTTGCGGCTCGTGCCGCCCCGAGATCGCCCGCCTGATCGCCGCCGCCAAGGGAGACGTCCGCCATGCCGCATGAACCAGGGAAAGTGCTGCTCGTGGGCGCCGGACCGGGCGCGGCCGACCTACTGACGGTTCGCGCGCTGCGCGCCGTCGAGGGCGCCCAGGCGTTACTCTACGACGCCCTGGTGTCGGACGAGGTGATCGCGCTGGCGCCGGACGCTTGCCTGAAGATCCAGACCGGCAAGCGCGCCGGCCGCGCGAGCATGAAGCAGAATACAATCAACCGCCTGATGCTGCGCCTTGCCCGTCGCGGCCTGCGCGTCGTGCGGCTCAAGGGCGGCGATCCCTCGGTGTTCGGTCGAGTAGGGGAGGAGGCTGCGTTTCTCCACGCCCACGGGATCGCCACCGAGGTCGTGCCGGGCGTCACCGCCGCCAGCGCCGCGGCCGCCCAGTTCGGCTTCCCCCTCACCCACCGGGGCGAAGCGCGCCGCCTGCTGGTCGCCACCGCCACGACGGAGGACTCCGGTCTCACGCAGGGGGGCTGGGCGGCAGCGGCCGATCCGCAGACCACGCTTGCGCTCTACATGGGGCGCGACCGCCTGGCCGCCGCCGCCGAGCGGCTGATCGCCCAGGGCCGGTCGCCCCTGACGCCGGCGATCGCGGTGGAGAACGCGGGCCGTCCGGAGGCGCGGGCCATCCCAGGCGCGCTCGGCGAGCTGGGGCCGATCCTCGCGGCGGCGGCGCCAAGCGGGCCTGTCGTGCTGATCGTGGGCGAGGTGACGGCGCAGGCCGCGGGCGTTGCTGCCCGCCCGCCAATGAACTTCGCGGAGGCGGGATGATGCACGACAGCCAGCTCTTCGCCTTCGAGGATGATTTTGTCGCCAGCTTGCGGTGCATCCCGATGGCGGTCCGTCTCAAGCTCGACCGCAGCGGGATCAAGCTCTCGTTGCGCCAGTGGAGCCGCCTTACCCGGGAGGACCGCCGAGCACTGCTGGAGCGGCCCTGCGCCACCGACGCGCATGTGCGGGCCTATCGCGAGAGCCTGATCGATCTCGTGGCGCGTTGCTGTGGGCAGGCGGCGACCCTGTTGAACGAGCCTCCGGCGGCCCTCGCGCAATTGGGCGACGATGTGCCGGCCACCGTCACGTCCCTTGCCCGGACGATCGGGCTGTCGCCGCCGACGCCCGGCGAATGGCGGCGCCTGTCCGAACTGCAGCGGTTCGCGCTGATCAAGTTGACGCGCGACAACCACGACAACGTCAACTTCGCGCCGGCCATGCGCGAGTTCGGCCTTGCCCGCGCCCTGCCACAGCCGCACTGCGAAGGCGTCTGACAGCGGCCGCAGGAAAACTGTGGTCGCGCGGGACCGCGGCGCTCCCTACCTCTCGGACAGGATATTCCGGGGACTTCCAAATGCCTTCCTTGTTCGATCCGATCCGTGTCGGCGACCTGACGCTCAAGAACCGCATCGTGATGGCGCCGCTGACGCGCGCGCGGTCCGGCGACGAGCGAATTCCGGGTCCGCTGGTGGCCCAGTACTACGCCCAACGCGCGTCGGCCGGCCTGATCCTCACCGAGGCCACCTCGGTCACCCCGCGCGGCGTCGGCTATGAGCGCACGCCCGGCATCTGGTCGGACGCGCAGGTCGAGGGGTGGAAGCAGGTGACCAAGGCCGTCCACGACGCGGGCGGTCTGATCTTCATGCAGCTCTGGCACGTGGGCCGGATCTCCGACCCCAGCCTGCTGGACGGCCAGCCGCCGGTTTCGGCCAGCGCCATCGCCGCCAAGGGCGAGGTCAGCCTGTTGCGGCCGAAGCGTCCCTACCCCGTGCCGCACGCCCTCTCGCGCGCGGAGATCGCCGACGTGCTCGAGGCGTACCGCAAGGGCGCGGAGAACGCGAAGGCGGCGGGCTTCGACGGGGTCGAGCTGCACGGGGCCAATGGCTACCTGCTCGACCAGTTCCTGCAGGACAGCACGAACAGGCGCACCGATGAGTACGGCGGCCCGATCGAGAACCGCGCCCGGCTGATGCTGGAGGCGGTGGACGCGGCGATCTCGGTGTGGGGTCCTGATCGGGTCGGTCTGCACATCGCCCCCCGCGGCGACAGCCACGACATGGGCGACAGCAACCCGCTGGCCACGTTCGGGTACGTCGCCCGCGCCATGCGCGAGCGCGGCATCGCCTTCCTCTTCGCCCGCGAGCGTGTGGCGTCCGACAGCATCGGGCCGCAGCTCAAGGCGGACTTCGGCGGCGTCTATATCGCCAACGAGGGCCTGAACGCTGAGACGGCGCAGGCGCTGCTCGACGCGGGTGAGGCGGACGCCGTCTCGTTCGGCAAGGACTTCATCTCCAACCCCGACCTGCCAGCGCGGCTCCAGCGTGGGGCTCCGCTCAATCCCTGGAAGCTCGAGACGTTCTACGCGCCCGGCGCCGAAGGCTATGTGGACTATCCGGCGCTCGAACTGAACGAGGCCTGAGGCGCCGCCGCCCGGGCGCCGGCCTCAGGACGGGGACGGCGCGCCGGTGGCGTAGGCGCAGGCCCGGCGCAGGGCGGCCGGCGAGATGGGCTTGTCCACGACGGTCGGCCGCGGCTCTCCGGCCAGGATGTCGGGGTTGCCGGTGACGTAGACGACGGGGATGCGGCCCAGGGCGTCGGTGATGAGGCGCACCGCCTCCAGGCCGGTGCCGGCCACGATGCGGTAGTCCGCCGTGATCAGGTCGGGCCGGTGCTCGCGGGCGCTGGTCAATGCGCCGTCCGGCGTGTCGGCCACGGCGAAGCTCCGGTAGCCGAGCTCGCCCAACAGCATCTCGAGCTCGATCGCGATGATGGGCTCGTCCTCGATAATCAGGACGTGGCCGCTAGGCTCGCTCACCTGGTTTCACCCAGCAATTGCACTTGCATCCCAGAGTGGTGCGAACTGCGGCGGACCGCAAGCCGCCGTCGGCGGGTCCGGTCGACAAAGGTGACGTCAGGTCAGCGGAGCGCGGTCAGGCCGGCGTGAAGTCGGACGAGGCCCTCGTCGATGGCGTCGGGGTCGGCGCCGAAGCCGATCCGGATATGGCCCGGCGCGCCGAAATACTCGCCCGGCGCGACTAGCACGTCGAAGTCGGTCAGGAGCCGCTGGGCCAGAGCGCGCGTGTCGCTCACGCCGACGACGCGCGGGAAATACATGCAGCCGTAGGGCGGCAGCTCGCCGTCCAGATGGCCGTCGGCCACCAGCGCTTCCACATGCTTGGCCACGGTCGGCCGGCTGGCCGCCAGCAGCGCTCGCCAGTGGGTCTCGAACGGCGCCGGGTTCTCCAGCACGTGGGCGGCGACGGCGTGAGAGAGCTTCGAGACGCCCATGTCGCCGTCCGGCGCGCTGCGCCGCAGGCGGGCGACCAGCTCGTAATCGGCGGCCAGCCAGCCGAACTTCAGGGCGAAGAGGCCGAAGACCTTGGTCAGGCTGGAGACGCTGATGACGTTCGGCGCCAGGGTTCCGGCGGGCGGCGCGCCGGCCGCCTGGGCGAAGTCGGCGTAGACCTCGTCCACGATCAACACCACGCCGGCCTTCGACAGCATCGTCGCCGCCGCCTTGATGGCGTCGGGGGCGAGCCACGCGCCGCTGGGATTGTGCAGGTTCGTGATCAGCACCGCGCGGGTCGTCGGCTTCAGCTTGGCCTGCAGGTCGTCGAGGTCGAGGCGGAAGTCCGGCGCCGGCCGGCGGAAGATGTCGACCTCGGCGCCGGCGTCGCGCGCCACGCGCTGGAGCACGTCGAAGCCCGGGGTCTCCACCAGGATGTGCTCGCCCGGCTGGACCAGCGCCTTGAGGGCCAGCGCCAGCGAGCCGGTCGCCCCTGTGGTCGTCAGGATCTGCTCAGGACGCAGGCCGTAGCGGCGGCCGAGCGCCTCGACGGCGAAGCGGTTGCCGTCGGCGAAGACGCTGACGTAGCGCGAGGAGACCGGATCGGCGAACGCCTCGCGGACCACGGCGGCCAGCGCGGCGGTCGGCTCGGCGATGGTGCTGTCCCACAGCATCGACACGTCCAGCCCGGCCTCGCGGATGCGGATCGCCGCACGGCCCCACTCGGCGTACGAGCCCGCCTCGAACAGGTCCCCGGCCGCGGCCGGGTGCTGCGCGGGCGCCGCGTGGTTGGGATGGACTGGATTCAAACTTGGCCCCTGAACGCTCCGCTGCACTGACGGCGGCGGTAGTCTCTTAGCTTAGGCGCCGGTGGCGGACTTTCTTTGCAATTTCGCCCTGCGCAGGTGGAAATCCCGAGCGGCCTATGCGTGCGGCATCGTGCATGCGCATAAGTCATGCGCACCGTTCTGCGGCGGGGCGGAGAACGAAAAGATATGCCGCCCGCCCACGGCTAGGCTGGTGAAAGGTCAGGGGAAATCCGAATGCCGCAACCGACGCGCCGCGCGCTCGCCGCCCTCAGCCTCGCCGCCGCAACGCTCGCCGCCGCGCCGGCCATCGCGCAGACGCCGGTGGGGACGCCTGCGCCCCGCGTGGCGGTCACGAAGCACGACGGGGTCTTCAACGGCCAGAAGGTGAAATACACCGCGACGGTCGCCGAGACGTTCCTGAACGATGCGGCGGGCAAGCCGGCCGCGGCCGCCACGACCATCGCCTACGTCCGCGACGGCGTGAAGGACCGCGCGAAGCGGCCGGTGGTGTTCCTGTTCAACGGCGGGCCGGGCGCCTCGTCCTCGCCGCTGCACATGAGCGCGCTGGGCCCCTACAAGCGCACGAAGGCTGCGCCGGATGACCGCACCGGCGGCGGCTGGGAGCCGAACACCGTCAGCCCCCTGGACGCCGCGGATCTGGTGTTCATCGATCCGGTCGGCACGGGCTTCTCGCGGCCCCTGCCGGGCAACGACGGCAAGGCGTTCTATTCGAACTCGGGCGACGCCCAGGCCGTTAAGCAGGTGATCCAGGCCTGGCTGAAGGCCAATGGCCGCGAGGCGTCGCCGCGTTACCTGGCCGGGGAAAGCTACGGCACCACGCGGGCGGCCAGCATCGTGAAGATATCGGCCGACCTGCCATTCGACGGCGTGCTGCTGATCGCCCTGGCCGGGGACGTGCCCGGCCGCGAGATGCCCTACGTGGTGGCGCTGCCGACCATGGCCGCGGGCGCCTGGTATCACCAGAAGATCGACCGCGCCGGCCGCACTGTCGACCAGGTGTTCGCCGAGGCGCTGCAGTTCGCGCGCACCGAATACGTCACGGCGCTGATCCAGGGCGGCAGCCTGCCGGCCGCCGACAAGCGCCGGATCGCCGAGAAGATGTCGGGCCTGGTCGGCGTGCCGGCGGCCCTGATCGAAGAGAAGGACCTGCGCCTGTCCAAGAACGACTGGATGTTCAACATCCTCAAGGACAGGTCGCTGCGGACCGGCCTCCTCGACGTGACGATCACCGCGCCGC
This sequence comes from Phenylobacterium sp., assembly GCF_024508875.1. Lineage (GTDB taxonomy): Bacteria > Pseudomonadota > Alphaproteobacteria > Caulobacterales > Caulobacteraceae > Phenylobacterium. The sequence goes on along the minus strand of NZ_JANINU010000134.1, from coordinate 13,542 downwards.
TGGAGCCCGGCCAGGACGGCGCCATCGACGATCCCGCGCTCGGCGTCGTGCCGAAGCGCGCCGCGGGCGCACCGGCCGGTCCGCCGCCCAGCCCGGCGGCGATCGGCGCAGTGCCGAGCCCGGTGGTGGGCCGCTACCTCAACGAGGTGCTGAAGTACCCGGCGGCCGACCCGTACTACGGCGTGAACTTCCAGGTGAACGCGGCCTGGACGCACGAGCGGGGCGCCAATCCCTACGAGGCCTTGGGCCAGGCGATGCGCGAGAACCCGAAGATGCGGCTCTTCTGGGCGGCGGGCTACTACGACCTGACCACGCCCGCCTACGCGGGCCGCTATGTCCTGGACCAGGCCGGCGTGCCGGGCGCCCAGCTCACCGCCGCCTATTTCGCGGGGCCGCATGGGGTGTACGACCACCCGGAGAACCTGGCGACCTTCGCGGCGGCGGTGCGGACGTTCGTGACGGCCGGGGCCGCGTCGCGCTGAAGCACGGCGGCGGAGCACGGGGGCAAAGGCGCGCGACCCCGTAACCGCAAGCGATACAGGGGTCCGATCTTCGCCGGGCGGCGAAACCGGGATGATGCGGGACGTTCGGGCCATGGGGTGGTTGCGGCCCGTCACCCGGAGTCGCGAAGGGGAGGCGGATCGGCCGTAGCGCCGGCCTCGTCGGGCGGCGCGTCGTGGGCCCAGGCCTGGTCGTCTTCGAAGACCGGCCGGGGCAGGGTGCGCCACGTGTGGGCAAGGTCCTCGGGCAGGTCGAGCAGGCGGCAGGCGCGGCGCACCTGTTCGTCCAGGTCGGCGGTGATGAAGTCGGGCTGTTCGATCCAGTCGTCGAGCGCCATGTCGAAGTCGGTGAGGCGCTCTTCGCGCTCACCCGGGTCGGCGACGGCGGCCGCGGCCACGCGCTCGACGGCGTCTTGGAGCTGCCGCGTGCGCGTCTCGATCTGTTGTTCGCGGGCGAAGGCGTCGCGCCGGCCCAGGATCGTCGTGCGGGCCGCGGCGTCCGCCTGACCCTGCTGCGCTTTCATCTTCAGCGCCAGGGTGGAGCGCAGGCAGCGCGAGACCCGCTGATACGTGCGGCCGAGGCTCGCCACCTCGTCGGGGTCGGTAGCGGCCGTGAACTGCGCATGCGCATGGGCGACGGCCTCCATGTCCCGCTCGGCGAGCCAGGCCATCATCTCCAGGTCGCGGTCGCTCGCGGACATGGGGGAGATGTAGGGGGTGTGTGCGTCAAATTCGGACGTAGATAGTGGGGCGGGACTTGGCGGCGGTTCCGGGAGTCGGTGGTCGGTGCGGGCGTCGAGGTCGGCATTCGGCCCTTCGCCGACATTGAGCACTGGAGGGAGCCTCAATAGGGTAGACGCGAAACGGAGTGACCATGATCAGATCAGCGGCACGGACGCTTGCCTCGCTGCTGCTCATGGCGTCGGCCTTGATCTACATCGTCCTGGGGTCGGCGCTCGTATGGTGGCTAGTCCGGGCTCTTGTCGATCGGCGGGTATATCGGCGCGGCGACTGGTACGGGCGGGCGTCAGAGCCAGGATTTTACTGGTTCTATGTCGGTGTGAACGGCTTCTGGGTCGCCACCTGGATAATCCTACTTTTCGTGATGACTCGGGAATGTGCGCGGGCGGGTGGATGGCACGCCGCGGTCGCGCGAGTAGAAGCGCGGCTCAAGGGAGAGCGCGCACAATAGCGTCCGCAACCCACCCCCTCGCCGACTTTCGCGACGTCCGTCTTGGCGACCCGGCGAACGTCAGCTCTCAGGCGCTGTCTTCATTTCGGCGACCGCCCCGTTGCGGACCTTCACCTCCCCTCTGAAGCGGCGGGAGGGTGGAGGGGGCAAGTGGCCGGCAGGGCGGTGTGGCGGGGCGGCCTTGGATATCGCGGAGGTGGCTCGCCCCCTCCACCAACCGCTCTTCAGCCGGCTGGCACCGGCTTCGGCGGTCGGTTCCCCTCCCGCCGTTGCTGCCGCGACGGGGAGGTGAGGTCCCCTTTCCACCGTTCGTGGACGTTCGGCGGTTTCACCTCCTCTCCCCCCGCGAAGCGAGAGGGGAGGGGGGAGGGAGAGGGGCGACGCTGGGCGATCAGCGGGGCAGGATGGTCCAGCGTTGCCTCTCCATGGGCGCCGCTCGTGGGGCCTGGCTGAACCGGGAGTGGCAGCGGCGCGTCCTGCGTCGCCCCTCTCCCTGCCCTCTCCCCTCTCTCGCAAGCTCGGGGGGAGAGGAGGTGAAATCCGCAATCCACCCATTGCAATGTTCGCTGCTTCCCTTCGATAAGGCTCCCTCGGAGAGGGGAAGGCTTCGATCTCATGGACGGATTGGAGCCTGCCGGTCGAGGCGTCTCAAGGACTGGCCGGAGGCCAGCCGCGCGGCGGCGCGCCGGAGGCGCGTCCTTGACACGCCTCGACCGGCAGGCAGGCTCGACGCCACGAGATCAAGCGTTGGATGGTCAGCCGCCGATCCCCCGACGCGCCGGATGAATAGGTGTTTGGGGGATGCGGTGAGCGCCGGGCCGGGCGGACGTTAGGCGTCTTCGCCTCCTCTCCCCCCGCGAAGCGAGAGGGGAGAGGGTAGGGAGAGGGGCGACGCAGGCCTGAATGCTTGCGCGACGGTTCAGCCATGACCCGCCCTACGCAGCGATGGCGACGTTCAAGACGCTGAAGGACCAGACCCAGCGCGACCGGGCGCGGGCGCTTCGGCGCGAGGACACCGACGCCGAGGCGCGCCTGTGGAACGCCCTGCGCGGCCGCAGGCTCGGCGGCTGGCGCTGGCGCCGTCAGGTCCCGAAGGGGCCGTTCATCGTGGATTTCCTCTGCGTCGAGGCGGCCCTGGTGGTGGAGCTCGATGGCGGGCAGCACTCCGAGCAGGCCGAGTACGACGCCCGGCGGACCACCTACCTGGAGGGCCTTGGCCTGACGGTCATCCGGTTCTGGAACTCATCGGTGCTGGAAAGCCGCGACGACGTGTGCCGCGAGATCCTTCTGGCCTGCGGCGGCGAGCATCCTTCGGTGGATCCTGGCTGAACCCGGAGCGGCAGCGGCGCGTCCTGCGTCGCCCCTCTCCCTACCCTCTCCCCTCTCTCGCAAGCTCGGGGGGAGAGGAGGGGGACGTTCCGCTGCTGGTCGCCCCGATGCCCCGGATGAATGGTGGTTTGGGGGGATCGAGCGCGGCGCCCGCTCTCCGCCCTACCTCGTCGCGTCGCGGATCAGGGTCCGTACGTCGTCGGCGAAGGCGCCGGCGGTGTCGCCGAGGTAGAGCATGTGGCCCGAGGCGTAGCGGCGGAGCATGACGCGATCCATGGGCATCTTCGCCTGCTCGACCGAGTATTCGGCCGGGGCGGTGTGGGTGGTCAGGTCGTAGTAGCCGGAGGCGACCAGCACCCGCATCGTCTCGTTGCGCCGCATGGCGACGGCGAGGTCGGTGGCGAAGCTCTGGCCCTCGGGCACGCCCTTGCGGTCCCAGTTCCACGACGGCAGCAGGTCCTTCCAGACGATGGCGCCGTAGGGGCGGTCCATCTCCACCTTGAGGTCGTCGGCGATCATCTGGTGGAAGGCGGCCACGAAGCCGGGGACGTAGCGGCCCATGGCCGGGTCGTCGCCGACGGGATCATTGCCGCTGTTCGCCAGCGGCAGTGTGTAGCGGCTGTCGTAGGCGCCCACCTGCAGCCCCTTGTCGGCCAGCACCATGCGGCCGAACGCGGCGTCGGGCACGGCGAGGCTCTTCTCGAAGGCGGCGGGCGGCAGGCCGGTGTAGCCCGACAGCCTGTCGGTGACCGCCGCGCGCTCGGCGGCGCCGAGCGTTCCGGCCTTGGCCTTCTTCAGGGCGTCCAGGTAGTCGCCCTTGGCGAAGGCGGTGACCTCCTGGTGGAAGGCCTCCAGCCCGCGGCCCTTGCGGTCGATCTTCTGGTGGTACCAGGCGGTGTCGGCCAAGGCCGGCAGGCCCAGCGCCGTTCTCATCTCGGCCGCGCCGGCTTCGCCCGAGGCGTTGCGCGCGCCCAGCGTCGTGCCCAGCAGGATCACGCCGTTCACGGTGATCCCGCGCATCACGCCCATGTAGAGCGGCCCGCCCATCAGCGCGCGCGGCAGCACCGCGGCGCGGACCGAGCCATAGCTCTCGCCCATGATAAACTTGGGCGAATTCCAGCGCCGGTGCTCGGTCAGCCACAGCTCGATGAACTGGCTGACGGTGTCGGCGTCCTCGTCGACGCCCCAGAAGTCGGCGGTGGTTCCCTTGCCGACGACCTTCGACCAGCCCGTGCCCACCGGGTCGATGAACACCAGGTCTGCCACGTCGATCAGGCTGTACGGGTTGTCGGCGATGCCGAAGGGCGGGACGTTGGAGGGGTTCACTTCCTGGTCCAGCACCACCCGGCGGGGTCCCACGACGCCCATGTGCAGCCACAGCGACGACGAGCCCGGCCCGCCGTTGAATACGAACAGCACCGGCCGCTTGGGATCTGCCGCCCCGTCCTTCAGGTAGCTGAACGAGAAGATCGAGCCGATCGGCTCGGCGGCGCGATTGTAGAGGTAGGTCTCGCCGGCGATGGCCGTGTAGGCGATCTTCTGGCCCTTCACCGCGATCGTGTGCTTGGTCACGAACCGCTTCGGGGCGGGCAGGGGCTCCACCGGCCCCGGCGCGGTCGGACGCGACATCGGGATCGAGAACGGTCCTGCGTTGGCCGCGGCCGGCGGCGGGGCGGCTGGCGGCGCGGTCGGCGCCGGATTTTGGGCGAGGGCGGAGGTGGCGACCAGCGCGGTCGCCGTCAGGAGCGCGGCCAGCCTCACGCGGGCGGAGCCTTGGGCAGGACAGCCAGCAGCCGGTCGACGTCGTTCATGTCGTTGAACACCGAAAGGGACACACGGAAGCGGTTGGCGCTGACGGTCAGCCGCAGGTCGTTCTTGGCGAGCAGATCGCCCAGCTTGGCGCGCGCGTCCTTGAGCGCGAAGGCGACCAGCGGCGTGCGGCTGTCGAGCGGGGTCATGGGCTCGTAGCCTCGGCCGCGCAGGTCCTTCTGGATCGCATCGGCCATGGGCTGGCGGTACGCCTGGATATTGGCGACGCCGAGCTGCTGGATCAGGCCCAGGCTGTAGTCGAGCTGCACGGCCCCGGTCCACGAGGTGGTCCCCATGGCGAACTTGCCGTCGGTCCCGCGGGCGTAGCCGTAGTCGGCCACCGTCTCGCCGGGGGCGTCGTAGGGGAACACGTGGGTGACGAACCGGCCGCCTACCTGGTGATAGCCCCACCAGGGCCGGGTGACCTTCTCCTGCAGCTCCTTGCGCACGTAGAGGAAGCCCAGGCCGAAGTCGCCCATCAGCCACTTGTAGGAAGAGCAGGCCGCGAAATCGACGCCGGCCGCGCGCAGGTCCAACGGGGTGGAGCCAGCCCCGTGCACGATGTCGGCATAGACGTAGGCGCCGTGTGCGTGCGCGAGGTCGCAGACGGCCTTCAGGTCGTGCTCGAAGCCGTTGGTGGTCGAGACGTGACTGACCGAGACCAGCTTCGTCCTGTCGTTCACCGCCGCGGCCATGGCCTTCATGTCGATGCGGCCCTCGCGGGTCATCGGCAGGGTGACGACATCCATGCCGGCCTTGCGCAGCTCGCCGTAGGTGTAGAACGAGCCGAAGAAGTGCAGGGCGTCGGTGACGATCCGCCCCCCGGTCTGCGGGAACCCCAGCGCCTGCAGCACCAGGTTCTCGCCCATGGTGGTGGACTGGATGAAGGTCAGCTCGTCGGGCGCCGCGCCGACCAGCGCGCCGAAGCGCTCGATGACCGCCTTCTCCTTGGCGTCCATCGAATAGCCTTGCCACAGGCCGTCGCGGGTCTTGTAGCGGAGGTACTCCTCCAGCGCCGCCTTGGCGCCGAGCGGCATGGGGTGGGTCGAGCCGCTGTCCAGATAGACATACGGCATCCTGGCGAAGAGGGATCGGACGGGCAGGGCGGCCGTCGGCGCGCCCGCCGGCGCCTGGGCCGCCTGGGCCAGGCCGGGGGACACCGCCGCGGCGGCCACCAGCGCTCTACGGGTGAACTTCATCGGACGTCCTGCCTCCTGCGAAGGCTAGCGCTGGGCCACCGAATTATCCTTGCGTACTTCCCGAACGCCGAGTGGTCGCTTGGATGATTTATTCGCGGGATCAGCGGAACTTCCGCGCGGTCAGCGGCACGGCCATGGTGCTCTTCTGGGCCGACAGCGTGACGATCGAGCGGACATCCACCACGCCGGGCAGCTTCAGGAGCACAGAGAAGATGAAGTCCTGGTACCAGGTCACGTCCGGGGCCAGGATCTTCATCATGGCGTCCATCTCGCCGAAGACCGTCCAGCATTCGAGGATTTCGGGGATGCTATTGATCGCCTTGTAGAAATTGGCCCGCTCCTCTTCGGTGAGCGTGGTCATCTTCACCTGGGCGAAGATCTGCATCTTGAAGCCGACCAGCTCGTGGTCGACCACGGCCACCACGGCCTTGATGTAGCCCTCCTCGCGCAGGCGCTGGATGCGCCGCCAGCAGGGCGACTGCGAGAGCCCCACGCGTTCCGCGAGCTCGCCCGTCGAGAGGGAGGCGTCGCGTTGCATGAGATCCAGGATCTTGATGTCGATGGCATCGAGGGCGGTCGGCATAACTTCGTCTTTGCGTCGGGCCATGGGCGCATAGCGGATGCGCAAGGCTCGGCTGTCAAGGAACGGTCACGCCGTGGAACGCGATTTGGCCGATTTGCGTGCCGCTGCATTGCCCATTCGCTGCGCGGCGGGCGGATGCATTATCAATGTGTGTCGAACGGGCAAAGGTTCGAAGAACGAAAAGAAAAACCGGTGGGCCGAACCTACCGTCTGGCAGTGGCAAGGAGTTCGGTCGGGGACATGCGCGAAGCGCAGCGCCGGCCCAGGCTTCAGACCCTGGGGGATCTTGAGATGAATACCATCCGTTCGCGCATGCTGGCCTCGACCATCGTCGGAGGCCTCGTCCTCGCAGCCGCCGTTCCGGCCTTCGCACAGACCGCTTCGGGTGGGGCCAGCGAGATCGGCGAAATCGTGGTCACGGGCTCGCGCATCAAGCGCGCCGAGACGACCACCGAGGCTCCGGTCTCGGTCCTGACCGCCCAAGCGATCGAGGACCGCGGCTTCATCCAGGCCGGCCAGGCGCTGAACGAGCTCACGGCGGTCATGCCCCAGTTCGCGCAGGCCGCCGGCAGCGGTTCGGCCTCGGGCAGCGGCCAGCAGTTCCCGAACCTCTTCGGCCTCGGCGCCGGCCGCACCCTGACGCTGGTGAACGGCCGCCGCTTCGTGACCTCCTCGTCGGGCCTCGGCGATCGGGTCGTCGACACGAACATCATCCCGACGGGCCTGATCGCCCGGGTGGACATCGCCCAGGCAGGCGGCGCGGCCGTGTACGGCTCCGACGCCATCGCCGGCGTGGTGAACTATGTGCTGAAGGACAATTTCACCGGCCTGGAGCTGGACGCCCAGTACGGCATCTCCTCGCGCGACGACTATCCGACCCAGAGCCTGCGGGCGACGGCGGGCCGCAACTTCCTGGACGACCGTGCGAACATCGCGGTCGACGTGGAATGGTCCAAGACCCGGCCGCTCTACGACTACGACCGTCCGCGCTCGAACCTGGGCCGCGTGACCATCTCGAACCCCGCGAACCGCTCGAACACGGACGGCGTCCCGGCTGTCACCGAAAACCTCAACACCCGGTTCGTCAGCTTCAACGCGAACGGCGTGCTGTTCAATCCGGGCCCGCCCTTCGCCAGCTCGATCTACAAGGTGGGCGGCGTTCCGCAGCAGTTCAACTCGGCCGGTACGGCGCTGGTCCCCTACAGCATCGGCAACCTGCTGAACCCGACCGTCCCGCCCTTCACGAGCGGCGGTGACGGCAATCCGTACCAGGAGCTGGCTTCGCTGGTCACCGGGGTGGAGCGCTGGAGCGGCACGGTCGTCGGCCATTACGACATCACCGACCGCATCAAGCTTTCGGGCGAACTGCTCTACGCCCGCGTCCAAAGCCGCGACCCCTACGGCAATCAGGCCAGCAACACGGTGCTGAACAGCGCCGCCAGCGGCGCGGGCCCGATCAGCGTGTCGCGCACCAACCCCTACCTTTCGCCGGCGGTCACCGCGATCCTCGGCCCGGCCGGCGCGCCGCTCACCCTGTCGAAGTGGTGGACCGACCTGCTGCCGACCCGCGAGCAGACCTATCAGACCGACACCGTGCGCGGCCTGCTGTCGCTGGACGGCGACTTCGACGTGGGCGAGCGCAACTTCTACTGGAGCCTGTCGTTCAGCCACGCCGAGACCGACGGCAAGACGCGCGGCTACGGCGTCGTGACCCAGCGCTTCAACAACGCGATCAACGCCGTTCGGAACAACGCCGGCCAGATCGTCTGCGCCATCAACGCCGACGCCACCACGGCCAACGACGACCCGTCCTGCGCGCCGATCAATCCGTTCGGGGTGGGCAACGTCACCCAGGAGGCCCGCCTCTACGCCACGACCCAGATCGGCCAGGATTATCTCAACACCCAGGACGACCTGCTGGCGACGTTCGGGGGCGACCTGTTTGCCCTGCCGGCCGGCAAGGTGAAGTTCAGCGCCGCCTATGAGCACCGTGAAGAGAAGGCCAAGTTCGTGCCGCTCGTGTCGGTGCAGCGGGGCGTCATCGGTTCGCAAGTGCCGACCGCCGCCACAAAGGGTAGCTTCAACACCGACGAATTCTCGGGCGAACTGCTGGTGCCGGTGCTGGGCGGCGACTTCACGTTGCCCTTCGCCCGCAGCGTCGAACTGAACGGCGCCTACCGCTACGTCGACAATTCGATCGCCGGCAAGGAAGATGTCTGGGGCGTCGGCGGCCGCTGGGAGGTCGTGGAGGGGGTGACGTTCCGCGCCTCGCGCAGCCGGAACTTCCGCGCGCCGACCCTGGATCAGCTCTTCGCACCCCAGCGTACCGCGCTCGGCTCAATCGCCCAGGATCCTTGCGACGCCGATCGCATCGCCCTCGGGCCGTCGCCGGCGACCCGCCTCGCCAACTGCCAGGCGCTGTTCCGCGCCAACCCGGGCTACGGCAACCTGGCCACCTTCCAGGATCTCTCGGAGAATTTCTCCGGCGCCAACATCACGACCGGCGGCAACCCCGATCTGCGCAACGAGATCTCCAAGACCTGGACCTACGGCTTCGTGCTCCAGCCGAAGTTCGTGCCGGGCCTGACCCTCGTCGCCGACCGGGTGGAGGTGGACCTGAAGGACGGCCTGTCGGCCTTCACGCCGCAGAGCTTCCTGGCCACCTGCTACGACTCGATCGACCAGCCCGCGGACATCTGCGCCACCTTCACCCGTGACGCCACGGGTCAGATCGTGACCGCCCGCTCGACGACCTTCAACGCCGGCCGGATCACGTTCCGCGGCGAGGTCTACAACATCAACTACACCTTCCCGGTGGGCCGCTACTTCGGCGATCGCGACCTCGGGGAGCTGGAGCTGAACGTCGAGGCCACGCGGATCGAGAAGTACGAAGTCTCGGTCACTGGTGTGGACATCACCCGCATCGACAACACGTCGTCCACACCGGACTATGGACCGTCGCCGGATCTGCGTGTCCGCTTCGACGCGCGCTGGCGCCGGGGACCCCTGCGGCTGAACTACTCGATCGACTACTGGTCGCCGGTGAAGTTCACCTACACCTCCACCATCGAGAACGTGCCGACGCCGCACGTGAAGGAAAACCTGCGCCAGAACGTCTCGGCGGCCTACGAGATCGGCAACTACACGATCCGCGGCGGCGTCACGAATATCACGGATGAAGAGCCCTCGTTCCCCACCCGGAACTATGGCGACATCCTGGGCCGGCAGTACTACGTCGGCCTCAAGGCGCGCTTCTAGTTCGGCGCGAGCCAGAGTATCGGGTCGCGTGGACGCGGCGGCGGACCTCACACCGCCGCCGCGTCCGACATTTGGGGGGGGTGCCTGATGCGCGTGATCGACCGGGACGAGGTCCGCGAGAAGCTGACCTACGAGGTCTGCATCCCCCTGGTGCGCCAGGCGATGATCGCCTTCTCGAAGGGCGAGACGCGGCAGCACCTGCGCTCGATCCTGCCGCTGAGCGAGGGCCGGGTGTTCGGCATCATGCCGGGCGCGCTGGGGACGCACGAATACTTCGGCGCCAAGCTGATCAGCGTCTTCCACGGCAACTTCGCCAAGGGAATCCAGTCGCACCAGGGCGTCGTCGTGCTGTTCGACGGCGAGACCGGCGCGCCGGTCTGCATCGCCCACGCCGGCGAGATCACCGCCATCCGGACCGCGGCCGCCAGCGCGGTCGCCACCGACGCCCTGGCCCGGCCGGAGTCCGCGCGCATGGCGATCCTCGGCTATGGCGAGCAGGCCGGCACGCACGCCCGCGCCATCAGCCGCGTGCGCAAGCTGGAAGCCATCACCGTCTGGGGCCGCGACGAGGCCCGCGCCAAGGCGTTCGCCAAGTCGGTCGAGGCGGAACTCGGCATCCCGACCTTCGCGGCCCCCACGGTCCGCCAGGCGGTCACCGGGGTGGACATCGTCACCGCCGTCTCCGGCGCCCGCGAGCCGATCCTGGAAGGCGCCTGGCTGGCCCCTGGCACGCACGTGAACCTGGTGGGCTCAAGCGGGCCCGGCCCGAGGGAAGCCGACAACGATCTGGTCGTGCGTTCGCGCTTCATCGCCGACAGCCGCGAAGGCGTCCTCGCCCAGGGCGCGGAGTTCCTCTACGCCAAGGCCGCCGGCCTGATCGACGACAGCCATGTGGTCGGCGAGATCGGCCAGGTGCTGGCCGGCGACCTCGAGGGCCGTCAGTCCCCGGACCAGATCACCGTCTACAAGTCCCTCGGCCACGTGGTGCAGGACCTCGCGGCGGCGAAGGCGCTGTACGAGGCGGGGTAGACTCCGTTCCTCCCCCATCGGGGGAGGGGGACCGCGAAGCGGTGGAGGGGGCCTCCTCCACGGCCGTTGTGGACCCCCTCAGTCAGCTGCGCTGACAGCTCCCCCGGCGGGGGAGCAACTGCTCGCTAAGGCAGGCCGCCCGAGACCAGCTTGCGGATGTCCTGGCTGAACTTCAGCCGGGTGGGCTGGTCGCGGTACATCATGTGGCCGCCCGGATAGCACTTGAAGCTCATGGCCGACTTCAGCGGCGCCGGCAGATTGCGCGCGGTCTCGTCGGCGCCGGCGCAGTTGGCCAGGGAGTCGTAGAGCCCCGACGCGACGAGTACGCGCAGCTTCGGGTTCAGCGCCACGGCCTCGGCGGTGGCCGGCAGGGGCGGGCCTAGGGCCGGCGGACCGGCCCCCGTGCGGACCGCCTCGGCGATGGCGGCCTGGCGTTCCTCCGGCGTGACCTTGGCGGTGGCGTAGTCCCAGCGGGCGCCGACGCCTGGGACCGGCTTGCCGTCCGGCAGGTAGCCGTCGTCCTGGGCTTCCAGGCCCACGTAGGGCAAGTCGGTCCGATAGCCGAGCTCACCGCGGAGATAGGCCAGGATCGCATCGCGCGACACGGCGCGCGGCTCTTCCGTGATGCGCATGTCGAAGGTGTTCAGCGTCTTGCCGGGGACCAGCAGGGTGCGGAACTGGCGTGGCGTCAGAGCGAGCGACTTGCGGTCGATCTTGTCGGCGGGGACGCCGGTGAAGCGCGAGAGGCCGGCGGCGATCTGCTCCCGTTCGTCGGGCGTGAGCTGGTCGCGGCGCGCCAGGGCGGGCGCATAGGTCTCCCGCGCCCACCTGTTCGCAGCCGCCTCGACCGCCGCGGAACTTGCGCCGACATCGGGCGACAGCTTGCCGAGCGTGAATGCCGTGGCGGCGAAGCCGACGATCTTCAGTGGCCCGACCGGCCCGTCCTCACCGAGCCGCGACAGGCCCGTGCCGCCCGAGATCAGCCCCAGGCCCGCTACCGGCACGCCGCGCTTCAGGAGCGCGTAACCGACGTTGGCCGCGCGGCCGGCGCCCCAGCTCTCGCCGATCAGGTAGAGCGGATTGGCCTCGGTCCCGTGTTGCAGCCGCCACGCGCGGACGAACTCCGTCACCGAGGCGACGTCGCCCAGCGTGCCGTAGAAGCCGTCGGCGTACTCGGCCTTGGTCGGCCGCGAGAAGCCCGTGCCGATGGGGTCGACGAACACCAGGTCGGCATCGGTCAGCCAGGTCTCCTGGTTGTCGACCAGCCCGCCAGCCTCGCCACGCTTCGGCCCCGCGACCTCGAAGTGCAGGGTCGCCGAATTGGCCCCCGGGCCGCCGTTCCAGACGAAGGCGATGGGGCGCGGTTTGGCCGAGGCGACGCGATAGGCGATGTAGCCCATCCAGCCGCGCGGCTCGCCGGTCTCGGCGTCGCGGATCGCGATGCGCCCCACCTCGGCGGTGTAGGCGAGGGGCTTTCCCCCCACTGTCATGCGATGCTGGGTGACCGCCGGGGCTTCGGCGTGGGGCAGCGCCAGGGCGGGCGTCGCGGCGGCCAGGGCCAGGCCCGCGAGCCCTGCAGCGAGAACGCGGCGCATCGGCGCTAGGCCTCCAGCTTCCGCGGGCCGGGCTTGCCGCCCGTGACCCAGGCGCGGATGTCCTCGCAGAACGCCTTGTGCGACGGGATGTGGGTGTAGGCCATGTGGCCGCCCCAATAGAGCCGCTGGAAGATCCGCTCGCGCGGCCAGTCGCTCTTGGTGACCATGTAGCGCGCAGGACCGGCCGTGGTGGTGAGGTCGAAGACGCCGGTGCCGATCATCAGCCGGAATTTGGGGTTGGCCTTGAACGCAGCGTCGATGCGCGCCGGATAGTCGAAGTCGAGGAAGGGGCCGCCGGGTCCGAGGGTGCCGCCCCAGGTCCAAGCGTTCGAACCGGGCGCGATCGGACGATAGTCGCTCATCGGCCACGTCACGCCCAGGTTCTGCGACAGGTGCTGCTGCACCATCGGCTCGATCCCGCCGCGGGCCTTGCCGAACGGGTCCTGGGCGCGTTGGCCCGGCTGGGGCAGGGGGCCGATGTAGCGCGCGTCGTAGATGCCCATCATCTGGGCTTCGGGCTTCAGCAGCTCGGTGGCGAAGGCGATCTTGGTGATGACGAGATCGTTGGCCAGGTAGTAGGCCGAGCTGATCCCCGTCATCGCCTGTAGCTTGTCGGCCAGCGCCTTCCGCTTGGCGGCGGGCAGGTCGTAGCCCTGCAGCAGCGCCTGCAGATACTCGCCCATGCCGAAGGCGTAGGACTCCTCGACCACCTGGCCGATCGACTTGCCTTTCCAGTAGGGCGCCTTGCCGTGATAGGCGGCGATGGCGGTGAGCGCCGGCAGGTTGGTGGCGTACGAGACCGCGTTCTTCGCCCGCTGGCTGGTCTCGATCATGTTCACGGCCTGGCCGAACAGGAACACCCCCTCCAGCGGCATGACCTTGGCGAGCTGGCCGGCCATGAACGCGGCGCGCTGGGTGCCGTAGCTCTCGCCCAGCACGTACTTCGGCGAGGCCTCGCGGCCGTTGGCCTTGATCCAGGCCACCACGAAGTCGGAGACCGACTGGCTGTCGCCCTCGATGGAATAGAAATAGTCGCGCTTGCCGCCCG
>NZ_JANINU010000133.1:15443-37303 GCF_024508875.1 Phenylobacterium sp. | reverse complement strand
CCGCCGCGGCCGCGCCCACCGCCGGGTAGCGGATGGCGTTCAAGCGAGCCCTACGCTCGGGTGTCGCCGCGGCCTGCATCGTCAGCGTCGCGGCCCCCGCGGGCCTCGCGGCTCCCGCCGCCAAAGCCGTCGCCGCGCGCGGCGGCGTCGACGTGCGCGTGGCCACCGCCGAGACGTTCTCGCGCATCGAAGTCGGCAAGGGCGGCAGCCTGCGCCGCGAGGGCTCCACCGTCGTGCTCACCGTGGAGCGCGACGACGACCCGGACATCGGCCGGCTGCTGACCGCGCCGCCGCCCTACATCAAGAGCGCGGTGCGCCTGCCGGTGGCGGGCAAGCCGCAGATCGTCATCACCCTGGCCGACAACGCCGACGCCAAGATCGGCGAGGCCGACGGCGCGACGTTCGCGAACTTCTTCGAGAAGCCCGCCACGCCGACGGCGCCGGTCGAGGTTCCGGTCGCCGAACCCGAGCCGCCGCGGCCGAACCCGCTGCCGGCGGGCGGCGTGGTGCGCATGGCCTCGAAGGCCGCGGGCGGCCAGATCCAGTTCTCCTTCGCCTGGGCCAATCCGGCCGGCGCCGCCGTCTTCCGCCGGGGCGATGCCATCTGGGTGGTGTTCGACGCGCCGGCGACGCTGGACGTCTCGAGCGCGCCGAAGAACATGCGGCCGCTGCGCGGGATGCAGGCGTTCAAGGGCGCCGACCACGCCGCGCTGCGCATCGACGCCGACCCCGACGCCCCGGTGTTCGTGGCCTCGCAGGGCTCCACCTGGACCATCTCCCTAGGCCCAGGCTCGCAGTCGCAGCCGGCCATCGTCCGGGTCGGTCGCGACGCCGCCGGCGGCCCCGCCACGCTGAAGGCTCCGGTGGCCGGCGCCACCCGCGTGATCAACCTCTGGGACCCGGTGGTCGGCGACACGCTGAGCGTGGTGACCGCGCTGGGGCCGCCCAAGGGCGTGCCGAGCCGCCGCGACTACGTCGACGCCGCGCTGCTGCCGTCGATCCAGGGCCTGGCGATCGAGCCGCTGGCCGACAACGTCACGGTCCAACGCGACGGCGAACTGGTGCGGATCAGCCGGGCCGAGACGGGCCTGACCCTTTCGCCGCCCTGGGCGACGCGCGACCGCGAGGACGCGCAACTGGGCGCGCCACGCCCGGCCAGCATGCCTGGGATCGTCATGGCGGAATGGGCCCAGGTCGGCTCGCTGGGCTTCCTGCGGCGCTACGACAGCCTGGTCGCCGCAGCCTCCAACGAAGGCGGCAACAAGGACCGCGAGGCGCCCGTGGCCGCCCGGATGGCGCTGGTCCGCTTCCTGGTGGGTTCGGAGCTCAGCTACGAGGCGATCGGCGCGCTGAACGCCCTGGCCCGCGAGCATCCCGAGATGCTGGACGACCCGGAATTCCGGGGCCTGCGCGGCGTGGCCCGCACGCTGGCGCGCCGGTACGCCGAGGCCGACGCCGACTTCTCCTCGCCCGCCCTGGCGGACGATCCTTCGACCGCGCTGTGGCGCGCGTACGTGAACACCCAGATCGCCCAGTATCCCGAGGCGCGAGCCCAGTTCGCCAAGGGCATCGAGGCCTACGGCCTGATGTCGCCGCTTTGGAAGGCGCGGTTCGCGCGGGCCGACGCCCAGGCGGCCCTGGCCCAGGGCGACCTGGTGGCCGCCGAAAGCCGGATCGACATGGCGCTGCAGGAGAAGGTCCCGGCGGACGAGCAACTGCGGGCCCGCCTGATCCAGGCGCGGGTCATCGAGCTCAAGGGTTTCCAGGACCGGGCGTTGCGCATCTACAAGGCCATCGGCACGGCCCCGATCGACTCCATCGCCACGCCGGCGGTGCTGCGCGCGACACAGATCCGGCTGCAGCTTGGCCAGATCAACACGGCCCAGGCCGCGAGCGTCTACGACGGCCTGCGCTACCGCTGGCGGGGGGACTCCACCGAGCTGGAGACCATCCGGGCGCTGGGGCAGCTCTACCTGGGCCAGGGGCGCTATCGCGAGGCGCTGGAGGCGCTGCGCTCGGCCGGCGTGCGCCTGCCCGACCTGCCCGAGGCGCAGCAACTTCAGGCCGACCTCAACGCCGCCTTCCGCGGGCTCTTTCTCGACGGACTGGCCGACGGGCTGGAGCCGCTCCAGGCGCTCGCGCTGTTCTTCGACTTCAAGGAACTGGCCCCGATCGGCGCCGACGGCGACCTGATGGTGCGCAAGATCGTCCGCCGGCTGGTGGACGTGGACCTGCTGCCCCAGGCGGCCGAGCTTTTGAAGTACCAGGCGGAAAACCGGCTGGACGGCGTGCCGAAGGCGCAGGTCGCCACGGACCTGGCGGTGATCTACCTGATGGACCGCAAGCCCGAGCAGGCGCTGGAGGCCATCAACGGCTCGCGGACCACGGTGCTGCCGGCCGCGCTGAACGCCGAACGGCGGCTGGTGGAAGCCCGCGCCTGGACCGCGCTCGGCAGGTACGACAGCGCGCTGGAGATCCTGGGGAACGACGCCTCGAAGGACGGCCAGGACCTGCGCGCCGAGATCACCTGGAAGCAGAAGAACTGGGCGGCCGCCGGTCCGTTGTTCGAGAAGTCGCTGGGCGAGCGCTGGAAGGACCCGACGCAGCTTTCGAGCGACGAGGAAGGCCGCCTGCTGCGCGCCGGCGTCGCCTACAGCCTGGCCGGGGACGACGCGGCGCTGGGCCGCCTGCAAAGCCGCTACCAGGGCTTCTACGAGAAGGCCAACAACCCCGACGCCCTGCGCATCGCGCTGTCGGGCGAGCCGTCGGGCCGGCTGACCATCGGCGACTTCGGGCGGGTGTCCGCCGATAACGAGGCCTTCGCCGGCTGGGTCGAGAAGATGAAGGGCCGCTTCAAGACCCGCGCCGCCCCCACGGGCTCCGCCACCGCGAAGCCGGTCGCCCCGGCGAAGCAGGCCCAGGCCACGCCGGCCAGAGCCGCCGCAAAGGGCTGACGTCAGGCGTTCGGTCGCGGTGTCGCCCCTGGCGGCGCGAAGGGGGCGCTACCCGCCCCCGGCGCCCCGCTGGAAGCTTTCGACGAGGCTGCCGCAGACGAGCCGCCAGCCGTCGACGAGGACGAAGAAGATAAGCTTGAACGGCATGCTGACCACCACGGGCGGCAGCATCATCATGCCCATGCTCATCAGCACGCTGGCCACCACCAGGTCGATGACCAGGAAGGGGATGAACAGCAGGAAGCCGATCTCGAAGGCGCGCTTCAGCTCGGAGATCATGAAGGCGGGCGTGACCACGCGGATCGGGGTGTCCTGCAGCGTCGCGGGCCGCGGGACCTTGGACAGGCGGATGAAGAAGGCCAGGTCCTCGCGGTCCACCTGGGTCAGCATGAACTGCTTCACCGGGCCGCCGGCGGCGTCGAAGGCGGCGGGCAGCTCCATCTGCTGTTCGAGCAGAGGTTTGACCCCCTCGTTGTACGAGCGCTCGAAGGTCGGGCCCATGACGATGGCCGTGAGGAAGAGGCTGAGGGAGATGATCACCGCATTGGGCGGACTCTGCTGAAGGCCCATGGCCGTCCGCAGCAGCGACAGGACCACCACGATCCGCACGAACGAGGTGGTCATGATGACGATGGAGGGCGCCAGCGACAGGACCGTCAGCAGGCCGACGAGCTGGACCACGCGCTCGGTCAGGCCGGCGCCCGTGCCCAGGTTGACGTTCAGCGTCTGGGCGATGGCGGCCGCCGGGAAGAGCATGGCGACGCAGGTGGTGATGGCGGCCAGCAGGGCGGCGCGGCGCCATTCCTCGGCCGGCAGCACCCGGATGGCCTTCCAGAGCTCACGCATCCCGGGACTCCTTGGCCGGCAGGTCGCCCAGCAGGCGGCCTTCGCCCAGCAGGACGAGCCGCTCGCGCCCGTCGCACTCGACGATCAACAAGCGTCGGGCCGGGTCCAGCACCAGGCTCTCGACCACCTTCATCCGGCGGTCCTTCTTCTGGGACGCAAGGCGCGCCATGGCGTCGGGGCCGTACTTGCGCAGCGCCACGCCCGCCAGGCCGATGAGGCCCAGGGTGAGCGCGAGGGCGAAGACGGCCCGTAGGAAGTTCGAAAGGTCCATGGCGGCGTTCTGCGGGGTGGGGACGCCCGCCATTCGCGCGTGAGTCTCTTAAACCAGGATTAACCCTGTTGATTAAGGATCAGGCTCATGGACCTGGGCCAGATTCCGCTTTTCGCGATGCTCCGTAACCGGATGGGTTACCTGAGCGAGCGACAGAAGGTGATCGCCGAAAATGTGGCGAACACCGACACGGCCCGGTTCGTGCCCAACGACCTGAAGCCCTTCAGCTTCGACGCCACCATGCAGGCCCAGAAGATGGCCCAGGCGGGCGGCGGCGCGGCGACGATGGCCGCCACCCAGGCGGGCCACATGACCCCGCCGAACGAGCGCAAGACCCTGGGCTCGCAGTTCAAGACCAAGCGCTCGCCCGACTCCGAGACCACGCTGAACGGCAACGCCGTTGTGCTGGAGGAGGAGATGATCAAGATGAGCGAGGCGCGGATGGATTACGACGCCGCGATCAGCTTCTACCAGAAGTCGATGAACATCCTGCGCATGGCCGCGCGCAAGCCCGGCTCGTAGGGAGACCTAAATGCCCGATATCAAGCCCGTCTCCGGCGTCGCCCAGGCCATCGCGGCCTCGGCGCTGCGCGCCCAGCAGGGCCGCATGCGGATCATCGCCGAGAACCTGGCGAACGCGGATTCCACGTCCAAGACCCCCGGCGGCGACCCCTATCGCCGGCAGGCCCCCGTGTTCGAACCGGCCAAGGTGGCCGGCGGCAAGGGCGTGAGGATGAGCAAGGTCGAGCCCGACCAGACCGACTTCCGCCAGGAGTACGACCCCGGCCACCCGTCGGCGGACGCCAAGGGCTATGTGAAGCTGCCTAACGTGAACAGCCTGGTCGAGGCGATGGACATGCGCGAGGCGCAGCGCGCCTACGAGGCCAACCTGAACGTCATCGAGACGGCGCGCGCGATGGAGATGCGCACGCTGGACCTCCTAAAGAAGTAGGGCCTGACCGATGATGACGCCGCTTGCCGCCGCCAAGGCCTACGCCGCCACCCAGAAGGGCATGGGCGTCGGCGACGTCGGCACGGTCGGGACCGAGGCCACGCCGAAGGCCGGCGGCTTCGCCGACATCCTGAAGTCGGCGATGAGCGACGCCGTCCACGCCTCGAAGAACGCCGAACACCAGATGGCCGCCCAGGTGGCCGGCAAGACCGAACTGGTGGACGTGGTGACCGCGATCTCGGCGGCGGAGGCCAGCCTCGAGACCGTGATGGCCGTCCGCGACCAGGTGATCCAGGCGTATCAAGAAATCATGCGGATGCCGATCTAGGGCGCCCTTTCCTCCTCATCGGGAGGGATGATCTCCTACTTCACCTCCGCGCAGGCCACGCGCGCGCCGGCGCCGCCGATGGGCTGGGTCTGGTGGTCGTCGGCGCCGGCGTGGATGACCACGGCCGAGCCGTCGGCGTCCTTCAGGGCGGTTAGGGTCGTCAGCGACGAGAAGACCTCGGTGGAGCCCGTACCGTCCGCGGCCACGAACAGGTTCGGCAGGTCGCCGGTCTCGTTGGCCTTGGGATTCAGCAGACCGTGGACGCGGTCGCCCGCGCCGTGGGTGTGGCCGCCGGCCGAGGTGAAGTCGGCCTTCGAGCAGTCGGCCTTCTCGTGGAAGTGCAGCCCGTGCCAGCCCGGCGCCAGGCCCTTGGCCTCTACCTTCAGCAGCACGCCCTTGGGGGCCTCCACCAGCGTGACCTTGCCGACCGCCTGGCCCGCGCCGTTCTTGAGCTCGGCGGTGGTCTGCGGCGCCTGGGCCGTCGCGACGGTGGCGCTGAGGGCGAAGATGGCGGCGGCGGCGAGCAGGCGAGGGACCATGGGGGAACTCCGGTTCGACTTGGGCCGTAACGTCTAGCGCCGCCTGACGGCTCCCCCAAGCGCGATCCGGATGCTACGCCTGGGCCATGGCCGCACTCATCATCGAACTGGCAGGCGTTTCCCGGCGGTACGGCGGCCATCTGGCGCTCGACGGCGTGAGCCTGTCGGTGGGGGAGGGCGAGTTCGTGGCCCTCGTCGGCGGCTCGGGATCGGGCAAGACCACCCTGCTGAAGACGATCAACGGCCTGGTGCGCCCGGACGCCGGGCGCGCGACTGTCGCCGGCGAAGACGTCGGCGCGGCCGAGCCGCACCGCCTGCGGCGACGGATCGGCTACGCCTTCCAGGAGGTGGGTCTGTTTCCGCACCTGACGGTCGCCGAGAACATCGCGGTCACACCGCGGCTGCTGGGCTGGGAGAAGGGGCGGATCGCCGCGCGCGTGACGGAGCTGCTGGCGCTGGTCGCGCTCCCGGCGGAGGTCGCCGCGCGGCCGCCCTCGGCGCTTTCGGGCGGCCAGCGGCAGCGGGTTGGCGTGGCCCGAGCCCTCGCCGCCGAGCCGAGGATCATGCTCCTGGACGAGCCGTTCGGGGCCCTGGACCCGCTGACGCGCGACGCGCTCGGCGCCGAGTATCGCGCCCTGCACGAGCGGCTGGGCCTGACGACGATCATGGTGACCCACGACATGACGGAGGCCGTGCTGCTGGCCGATCGGATCGTCGTGCTGAAAGCAGGCCGGATCCTGGCCGACGGCGCGCCCGCCGAACTGCTGTCGCATGCCGCTGACCCCGACGTGCGCGCGCTGCTGGAAGCGCCCAAGCGGCAGGCCGAGCGCCTGCGGGAAAGGCTGGGCGCATGAACCCGCGTCTGGCGGATGCCTTCGAGCTGCTGCCCGAGTACCTCGGCTGGCACGTGCTGCTGAGCCTCAGCGCGCTTTTGCTGGGGCTGGCGATCAGCCTGCCGCTGGCGGTGGCGGCCGCGCGCAGTCCGCGGCTGCGCTGGCCGACGCTGGCGCTGGCCAGCCTGATCCAGACGATCCCCAGCATCGCGCTGCTGGCGCTCTTCTACCCGCTGCTTCTGGCGCTGTCGGCGCTGAGCGCGGGGCTGACCGGGCATGGCTTCTCGGCGCTGGGGTTCCTGCCGTCGCTGTTGGCGCTCACGCTCTATTCGGTGCTGCCGATCCTGCGGAACGGCGTCGCCGGGATCACAGGCGTTGACCCGGCGATCTCCGAGGCGGCGGACGGCGTGGGCATGACGCCGGGCCAGAAGCTGACGCAGGTGGAGCTGCCGCTGGCGGCGCCGGTGATCATGGCCGGGGTGCGCACGGCGGCCGTCTGGACGATCGGGGCCGCGACGCTGTCGACGCCGGTCGGGCAGACCAGCCTCGGGAACTACATCTTCGCGGGGCTGCAGACCGAGAACTGGGTGTTCGTGCTGTTCGGCTGCGCGGCCTCGGCGGTGCTGGCGCTGGCCGCGGACCAGTTGCTGGGGCTCGTCGAGACCGGCGTGCGGCTGCGGCGCCGCAGCCTGGTGGCCGCGGGGCTGGTCGGCCTCCTCGCCGGATCGGCCGCCACCCTGGCGCCGCTGGCGTCGTTCGGCGGACACGCGGCCTACACGGTGGGCGCGAAGAACTTCTCCGAGCAGTACATCCTGGCCGAGCTGATGGCCGGGCGGCTGGAGAAGGCCGGTGCGTCGGTCTCGCGCAAGGAGGACTTGGGCTCGGCCGTGGCCTATCGCGCCCTGGCGGCGGGCGAGCTCGACGTCTACGTCGACTATTCCGGGACGCTCTGGACCAACGTGCTGGGCCGCACCGACAATCCCGGCCGCAAGGCGGTGCTGGACCAGCTCACCGCCGAGCTGAAGCGTCGCGATGGAGTGCTGGTGCTGGGCTCGCTGGGCTTCGAGAACGCCTACGCCTTCGTCATGCGGCCCGATCGCGCGCAGGCGTTGGGTGTCGCCAGCCTGGCGGACCTGGCGCGCGAGGCGCCCAGGCTGAAGCTGGGGTCGGACCTGGAGTTCCTGTCCCGGCCCGAGTGGAAGGCGGTGGACGGCGCCTATGGGTTCAACTTCCGCTCGGAGCGGTCGTACCAGCCGACGTTCATGTACCGGGCGCTGGCGAGCGGGGACGCCGACGTGATCAGCGCCTTCTCCTCCGACGGGCGGATCGCGGCCGACAAGCTGGTGGTGCTGACCGATCCGAAGGGGGCGATCCCGCCCTACGACGCGGTGATCCTGCTCTCGCCCAAGGCGGCGAAGGACCATCGACTCGTCGAGGCGCTGCGGCCCCTGGTCGGGGCCGTGCCGGTGGAGGCGATGCGGTCGGCGAACTACAGCGTCGACCGGGATTCCGGCAAATCTACCCCCGCCGAGGCGGCGCGGGCGCTGGAGCAGGCGATCGCCGCGAATTGAGGCGCCGGACGCGAGGCGTACGCCTGAGGGGCGAAGCCTGTTGCCGAAGCGTCATGCCCCCGTTGTAGGGTGAAGAAAGTGTTTATGCGGGCAGAGGCCCGCCGTTGGGGGATAGTCTATGAGCTTCAAGGGTTTGGTCGCCGGGGCCGCGCTGGCGGCGCTGGGTCTGGCCGCTGCCGGTCCGGCCGGGGCGGTGGTGATCAGCAACGGGACGATCAGCGTCGGCGTCAGCGAATACGGTCAACTGTACGACGCGTCCGGCGTGGGCTTCAGCAATGGGACGGTGGACATGATCGCCACCGACGCCCAACGCGACTCCTGGGGCGTGAACGGCGATTATGCCGACGACGGCTTCTATGGGCTCAGCGGCGTGACGGCGGGCGCGTTCAGCTCGACGGCCGACAGCGCCGTGGCCAACGTGACGACCGACAGCGGCTTCGGCGTGAAGCAGACGTTCAGCTTCGTCGCGCCCAACATCCTGGCCGTCGAGACGGACCTCACCAACCTCAGCGGCGCCGACGCCTCGGTGCTGTTCCAGCGTCTGGCCGAGTTCCATATCGACCGGGCCGGCGTGGAATACGAGACCAACCCCTACAGCACCGGCGTCCAGACGACGATCGTGGGCTTCGACTCGGCGTCGACCGCCGACGACTGGTTCTTCCCCTGCTGCCAGGCCGACGCGTACGACGGCGGCGCCGGCTTCCGCCTGAACCTGGGTACCTTGGCCGCGGGCGCGACGCGCACCTTCACCTTCTACTACGGCCTGGGCGACTCGGGCGTCGCCGGCCAACTCAACGCCGCGGGCGCGACGGACGTGATGATGGTGGCCAACGAGGACGGTTCGCTGGCTGGCGGCATGGGCGTGGCGATGGCCGTGCCGGAACCTGCGACCTGGGCGATGATGATCCTGGGCTTCTTCGGCCTGGGCTCGATGGTCCGCCGCCGCAAGGCCGCGCTCGCCTGAGCCGGCGCCAAGGCTGCGACGATACGGACCCCCGGGCGGCGACGCCGGGGGTTCTTTCGTTAACGGCCTCTAGCCTTTCGTTAACCATGTCGGACGACATTGGGCCGTCGGCGCACGGTCGCGCCACAGACGCTTTCCGAGAGGTCCTTCGATGAACGGCGCCGAGGTTCTGGACGTCGGCCGCGACGCCATCTGGCTCACGATTCAGATGTGCGCGCCGGTGCTGCTGGTGGGCCTGGTGGTGGGCGTCGGGATCGGCCTCCTGCAGGCCCTGACGCAGATCCAGGAACAGACCCTGGTGTTCGCGCCGAAGATCGTCGCCATCTTCGTCTCGCTGCTGATCTTCCTGCCGATGATGGGCGCGCTGATGAGCGGCTTCATGCGCCAGATCGCGGCCCGCATCGCGGGCATGTAGCCGGGGAGGGGCGCTCCCCGTGGAGTCCTACGCCACAGCCCAGCAGGTGTACGCCGCCGGCCTCGTCTTCGCGCGGGTCGGCGCGGTGCTCATGGTGCTGCCCGGCTTCGGCGAGACCTTCATCCCGCCGCGCATCCGCCTCTCGTTCGCGCTGGCCTTCACCCTGATGATGTTCCCGGTGGTGAGCCGCGGCGTGCCCGCCATTCCCGCCGGCGCGGCCGACCTGGGCGGGGCGGTGATCAAGGAACTGCTGATCGGCCTTTTGATCGGCACCATCCTGCGGCTCTTCATGGTCTCGCTGGCGACGGCCGGCGAAGTGGTCTCGATGGCCTCGACGCTGTCGTTCTCGCAGACCGCCAACCCGATGCAGGCCCAGCCGTCCACGTCCCTCGGCACGCTGCTGGGCACCATGGGCCTGGTGCTGATCTTCGCCACCGACCTGGACCACCTCTTCCTGACGGCGGTGGTCAATTCGTTCCAGCTCTTCCCGTTCACCCGCGACGTGCCGGTGGCCGACGCCGGCCAACTGGCGGTGCAGACGGTCAGCAAGTCGTTCGCCCTGGGCTTCCAGCTTGCCGCCCCGGTGGTGGTGTTCTCGCTGATCTTCAATGTCGCCACGGGCCTGGTGGGGCGGGTGATGCCGCAGTTCCAGGTCTTCTTCGTCGCCACGCCGCTGATCGTGATGTTCAGCCTGTCGATCTTCGCGCTCAGTTTCGGCGTGATCGGGATCGTCTGGCTCGACCGCTTCCGTGAACTGGTCGGGACGTTCGTCGGCCGATGAGCGAAGCGCCCGAACGCGAGTCGAAAACAGAAGAGGCGACACCCCAGAAGCTTGAGAAGGCCAAGCAGAAGGGTGAAGGCGTCAAGACCATGGACCTGCAGCCGGCCATGGTGCTGGCGGCGGTCTCCGGCGTGCTCATCATCAGCGGCGGCTGGTTCACCCGGAACCTGGCCGTGAAGCTGCTGCCGTTCCTGGCCCATCCCGACGCCATGTCGGTCGAGGGCCACGGCGGCATGGAGATCATGCGCTATGCGCTGCTGGCGGCCGCGCCGGCGCTGCTGACGGTGATGCTGACCGCGGCGGTGGCCGGCTCGAGCGCCAGCCTCATGCAAAGCGGGCTGCGCCTGAGCGCGGAGAAGCTGAAGCCCGATTTCTCGAAGCTGGACCCGCGCAAAGGCCTGCAGCGCATGTTCGGCCTGGACGGCGTCGTCCAGTTCGCCAAGTCGCTGGTAAAGGTGGCGGTCATCGCCTTGCTGGTCTGGTGCATCCTGCGGCCGGTGGTCCCGAAGTTCTCGTCGCTCTCGGCGCTGGACGTCGGCTCGATCATGCCGTTCTGCGTCGACATCCTGAAGCGGTTGGTGTTCTCGGTCGTCGGGGTCAGCCTGGCCGTCGCCGGGGCCGACTGGTTCTGGCAGCGCCAGCGCTTCCTGGTCCGCATGCGAATGACCAAGGAAGAGGTCAAGGAAGAGTACAAGAACACCGAAGGCGACCCCCACGTTAAGGCGCGCCAGAAGCAAGTCCGCTTCGAGCGCGCCAAACGCCGGATGATGCAGGCCGTGCCCGATGCGACGGTCGTCGTGATGAACCCGACCCACTACGCCGTGGCGCTGAAGTACGAGCAGGGCGACACGGCCGCGCCGGTCTGCGTGGCCAAGGGCCTCGACAGCCTGGCGCTCAAGATTCGCGCGGTCGCCGAGGAAGCCGGCGTGCCGGTCATCGAGGATCCGCCCCTGGCCCGCGCGCTCTACGCCGCAGTCGATATCGACGAGATGATCCCGCCGGCGCACTTCGAGGCCGTCGCCAAGATCATCGGCTTCATCCTGGGGGCCGGCAGACGCCGGGCCCTGCACCGTTGACCGATTGCCCCTCTGACGCCCCAACCCGTTGTGACACAATGCATACCAACGATTCGCCGGAGGCGCTGACGCTCGCCATGGCCGAGCCGCCGTCCAAGACCCCGAAGGTTGATCCGTTCACCGCCCTGGCGGTGTTCTTCTTCCTGCTCGCCGCCGCGTTCGCGATCGCGCCCGCGCTGAACGCCGGGGTCGAGACCTTGGCCGGCACGCTGCTGCTCGTGGGCCTGGCGGGGGTCTGCTGCCTGGGTCTCTTCGTGCTGCGCGGCCCCCCCGAGGCGCCGGCCGAAGCCGAGGCCGGCGGGGAGGCGTTCCTGGCGGCGCTGGACGAGCCGGCGGCCGTGGCGGCGCCGGACGGGCGGCTGCTGACCACCAACGCCGCGTGGCGCGAGACGATGGGGCCGGCCTCGCGGCTGCCCAAGAGCGGGGCCGCGGCGTCCAGCCTGTTCGGCGCCCTGGCGTCGGCGCGGCGCGGGGAACTGGGCCGCGCGGCCGTCAAGACCGGCGGCCAGGAGCGCGAGGCCCTGGTCTCGCCGATCGGCCCGCGCCGCTTCCTGGTCCGGCTGACCGGCCGCGGCCCGGGGCCGCTGGCCCTGCCGTCGTCGGCGATGGAGGTGCTGAACGCCGTGGCCGGGGCCAAGGCTCCCCCGCCGAAGGTGCTGGACGCCTTCGCCGCCGCTTCGCCCTTCGGCGCGGCGCTGCTGGACGGCGAGGACCCGTTCGAGGCACGGATCATCGAGGCCAATCCCGCCCTCGCCGCCGTGGCGCATGGCGGCCAGCCGGGCCAGGTGTTCGGCGACCTCATCGAGCCCACCAGCCGGCTGGACGCGGCGATGCGGCTGGCCGACGCTCGCGACAGCCACGCGCCGCTGGAGGTGCGCCTGGCGCACGATCCCAGCCGGATCGCCCACCTCTACCTGTCGCAGAGCTCGGGCCGCTGGGTGGCGTACCTGGTGGACGTGTCGGACCAGAAGCAGGTCGAGCTGCAGCTCAGCCAGAGCCAGAAGATGCAGGCCATCGGCCAGCTCGCCGGCGGCGTCGCGCACGACTTCAACAACCTGCTGACCGCGATCCTGATGCAGCTCGACGTGCTGTCGACCCGGCACCCGGTGGGCGATCCGTCCTACGAGGGCCTCAACGAGATCAAGCAGACCTCGATGCGGGCGGCCGACCTAGTGCGCAAGCTGCTGGCCTTCTCGCGCAAGCAGACCGTGCAGCGCGAGATCCTGGACGTCGGCGAGATGGTCTCGGAGTCGGAGGTGCTGCTGCGCCGCCTGCTGTACGAGGACATCAAGCTGGTCACCGACTACGGCCGCAACCTGCCGCACGTGCGGGCCGACCGCGGCCAGCTCGACACGGCGGTGATGAACCTGGTGGTCAACGCTCGCGACGCGATTCGCAGCCATGGCGGCGGCGTGATCCGCATCCGCACCGCGCGCGTCACCCAGGAGGAGGCCCGCACGCTGGGCTATCCGGGGGCGCAGGGCGACCACGCGATGATCGAGGTGTCGGACGACGGCCCCGGCATCCCGCCGGACGTGATGGACAAGATCTTCGAGCCCTTCTTCACCACCAAGGCGGTGGGCGAGGGGACGGGCCTGGGCCTCGCCACGGTCTACGGCATCGTCAAGCAGTCCGACGGCTGGATCGCGGTGGCCTCGAAGCCCGGCGAAGGTGCGGCCTTCCGCATCTTCCTGCCCGTGCACGTGGCGCCGGCGGCAGAGGTGGCGGCGGCCCCCGCGCCCGAGCCTGCGGCGCCGAAGCGTCCGGCGGCGCGGGACCTCTCCGGCGCCGGCCGCATCCTGTTCGTCGAGGACGAGGACGCGGTGCGCGGCGTGGCGGCCAAGCTGCTGCGCGCCCGTGGCTACGAGGTGATCGAGGCGGCCAGCGGCGAAGAGGCCCTGGAGATCGCGGTCGAGCACGCCGGGCAGATCGACCTGATGATCTCGGACGTGGTGATGCCGGGCATGCAGGGGCCGGACCTGCTGAAGCAGGCCCGCCAGTACCTGGGCTCGGCGCCGGTGATGTTCATCTCGGGCTATGCCGAGAGCGAGTTCTCGGACCTGCTTGAGGGTGAGCGCAACGTCTCGTTCTTGCCCAAGCCCATCGACATCAAGACCCTTGCCGAGCGGGTGAAGCAGGAACTGCAGAAGGCGGCGTAGCTGTCTTCATTTTAGATTCGACTCATATAAGTATGGACTGATATAAAGCGTCTCCAATCGGAGGAGCTTTCAATGCTGTCCCGCGCCATCGGAGCCGAGTTCCGCGAAGTCGCCGACCGCGAATGGGCAGGCCAACCGGCGAAAGCCGTGGTCGCCAGCCGGCTCTATCCGACCGAACCCGATGACCTTTGGGACGCGCTGACCAGCGCGGAGCGGCTGCCACGGTGGTTCGCGCCGGTGACGGGCGACCTGCGCCTCGGCGGACGGTTCCAGATCCAGGGCAACGCGGGCGGAACGGTGCTGCGCTGCGATCCGGGCGAGGCCTTGGACATCACCTGGGAGTTCGCGGGCGCGACCAGTTGGGTCACCTTGCGCCTCGCGCAGGAGGAGGGCGGAACGCGGCTGACGCTGGAGCATATCGTGCCGGCGAGCGACCTCGACGGCGAACATTGGCGCAAGTACGGCCCCGCCGCCGTCGGGGTGGGCTGGGACCTGAGCTTCCTCGGGCTCGGCCTGCACATCGCGTCCGGCGGCGGCAAGCCCCCGGAGACCGACCCGGCCTGGGCGGTCTCGGACGAGGCCAAGGCGTTCATGCGCGGCTCGGCCGAGGCCTGGGCCGCGGCCCATATCGCATCGGGCGAAGATCGCGAGACGGCGCTGCGGATGGCGGCGAACACGGCGGCGTTCTACACCGGAGGCTGACTGCGGAGGGCCAATGCACGCGTTCGACGTCCTGGGCGATCCCGTTCGCCGCCGGCTTCTCGAGTTGCTCGCCGAGGGGGAGCGTTCGTCGGGCGACATGACGTCGGTCGTGCAGGCCGAGTTCGGCATCACCCAATCGGCGGTCTCGCAGCACCTGAAGGTGCTGCGCGAGGCGGGATTCGCCAGCGTCCGCATCGACGGCGCCCGGCGGATCTATGCGGTGGACGCCGCCCCAATGCGCGAGGTCGATGCCTGGCTCGACCGGTTCCGCCTGTATTGGACGCCCAAGCTGGAGGCCCTGGCGACCGAGGTGGCGCGAGGGAAGCGGCGGCGGGGCGAGGGGCCGTAGGCGGCGCTTGTGTTTCGCGGGCCGGCCCGGCATTCATCCCCCGTGTCCCAGCCCAACCCGCCCCCGAAATTCACCTTCGTGCAGGTCTTCGAGATGGCCCTGGCGGCCGCGAGCGAGGGCCGCTTCGCCGAGGCCGAGCGGCTGTATCGCGCGCTGTTGCCAGGCGAGCCGCCGCCCCAGGTGATCCTGAACCTTGGCCTCGCGATCGAGGAGCAGGGGCGCTACGAGGAAGCCGAGACCCTCTACCGCGCCGAACTGGCGAAGCGGCCCCGCGACGTGGCCTTCCAGCGGCGGCTGTCCTACCTGTTGCTACGCATGGGCCGTTTCGCCGAGGGCTGGCCGCTCTACGAGCACCGCGTCCTGCCGGGCCAGCAGCGGCCGAAATTGAGCTTCCCCGAGTGGATGGGCGAGCGGGTCGGCAGCCTGCTGGTGCTGCAGGAGCAGGGGCTGGGCGACCAGATCATGTTCTCGCGCTACGTGCGGCCCCTTGTCGAGCGCGGCATCGAGGTGACCCTCACGGCCCGCCCGCCGCTGGTGCGCCTGTTCCAGCACTACGGCGTCGAGATGCTGGAGGGTGCGGGACAGGTCTCGATCCCGCGGCACGACGCCTGGGTCCTGATGGGCTCCTTGCCCTACCGCATGGGCACGACGCTGGAGACCATCCCGCCCGCGCCCTACCTGCCGGGCAAGCCGGGCGGCCAGGGCATCGGCTTCATGGCCGTGGGCAGCCCCGACCATATCAACGACCGCTGGCGCTCGCTGCCGCCTGGCGTGGCGGCGACGATCCAGGCCTGGCCGGGCGTGCGCGACCTGTCGCCGGCGTCCACCGGGGCGGCCGATTTCGAGGACACGCGCCGCATCGTCGAGGACTTGGCGGTGGTGGTGACGGTGGACACCTCGGTGGCCCACCTGGCCGGCGCCATGGGCAAGCCCTGCTTCGTGATGCTGCCCTTCAACCCCGACTGGCGCTGGATGCGCGATCGGACCGACAGCCCCTGGTATCCGTCGCTGCGGCTCTTCCGCCAGCCGGCGCCTGGCGACTGGGCCAGCGTGGTCGCCGACGTCCGCGCCGCGCTCGACGCCCACGGACTCTAGATCATGGCCGACGCGACGCCCGTCCTGCCGCCCAACGTGATCGCCGCGATCAACTATTCCTACGACCTCGAACGGCGCGGGCTCTTCGAGGACGCCATTTCGGCGCTCCAGGGGGCGCTGAGGACCTTCCCGGGCGAGCGCGAGATCGAATGGCGCCTGGGCACCCTGCTGATGCGCGAGGGCCGTTTCGACGAGGGCCTGCCGCTGTGGGAGCGCCGGCCGGTGAACATGGGCGGCCGGGCGGCCGGCAAGCCGACGCTGGCGATTCCCGAGTGGGACGGGCGGCCGGTTTCCTCGCTGCTGATCCTTCAGGAGCAGGGGCTGGGCGACCAGATCATGTTCGCCCGCTACGCCGCCTGGGCGCAGGGGCAGGGGATCGCCGCGTCGATCCTGTGCCACCCGCTGCTCGTGCGCCTGTTCCAGAAGCTGGAGCCGGCCGTGAACGTCGTGCCGGGCGTGGGCCGCGTGGCGCTGCCGGCGTGCGACGCCTGGGCGCTGGGGCCGTCGATGCCGTTCCTGTCGGGCGTTCGGCCGTCGGCCACCTACATCGCCAGCCAGGCCGGCGGGCAGGGCATCGGCGTGATGACCACCGGCCGGCCCGAGCACGTCAACGACCAGAACCGTTCGCTGCCGCCCGAACTCGCCGCCCAGGTGTCGGGCTGGAAGGGCGCGCGGGACCTGGCGCCCGGCGCCACCGGCGCCGCCGACTTCGAGGACACCCGGCGCATCGTCGAGGGCCTGGACGTGGTGGTCACCGTGGACACCTCGGTGGCGCACCTGGCCGGGGCGATGGGCAAGCCGTGCTTCGTGATGCTGCCATTCAACCCGGACTGGCGCTGGATGCGCGACCGGAGCGACAGCCCCTGGTATCCTTCGATCCGCCTGTTCCGCCAGCCGTCGCCGGACGACTGGGCCAGCGTTGTGGCGCAGGTGCGTGAGGCGCTGGACGCACGGGGGCACTGATGGCCCGCAGGGGGCTCAAGACCGGCTGGGAGGGCGACATGGGCGAGGTGGCCGAACCCAGGAGCGTGGGCGCCGGTGCGGTGGGCGCGGCCGCCGGGGGCGCCACGGCGCTGGGAGGCGTGATCGTGGGCGCCCTGGCGCTGGGAGCCTTCGCCGTCGGCGCGGTGGCGATCGGCCGCCTGGCCATCGGCCGTCTCACGGTCAACAAGGTCCGCATCCGCCGGCTGGAGGTCGACGAGCTGACCGTGGGCCGGCTCAACATCCGCCAGCGCTGACAAAGCGACGCTTGCCTCCCGCGCCGCCCCGCGCGACCGTACCGGCAATCAGAAAAGACGGTACGGGAGGACGCCTATGGTCGGGATCAATCCGGACGGAACGCTGAGGGGCAAGGTCGCCCTGGTCACGGGCGCCAGCCGGGGCATCGGCGAGGCCATCGCGGTGCGGCTGGCGATGGAGGGCGCGAAGGTCGTGGTCTCGGCGCGCACCGCAGAGGCGGGCGAGAGCAAGCTGCCGGGCACGCTGCACGACACCATCGACCGCATCCGCGCCATGGGCGGGCAGGCGGCGTTCGTCAAGGCCGACCTCTCCACCGAGGCCGACCGCGAGCGCCTTGTGGCCGAGGCGACGGCCGCGTTCGGTGCGGTGGACATCCTGGTGAACAACGCGGCGGTGACCTTCTTCATCCCGGTGGAGACGTTCCCCAAGAAGCGCTTCGACCTGATGATGGAGGTGCAGGTCTGGGCGCCGTTCCACCTGAGCCAGCTTGTGCTGCCGTCGATGCGGGAGAAGAAGTCGGGCTGGATCGTCAACATCTCCTCGCCCGCGGGCATCCACCCCAAGCAGCCCTACAACCGCCGTGGGGGTGGCACAGTCTACGGCATGTGCAAGGCGGCGCTGGAGCGGTTCACCACCGGCCTGGCGTCGGAGGTCTATGACGACGGGATCGCGGTGAACGTGATCTCTCCGGGGCTGGTGGACACGCCCGGGGTGGCCGTCCACGGGTTGATCAACGAGCAGACCAAGGACCGGGTGCAGCCCATCGGGTTCATCGCCGAGGCGGTCTACCGGCTGGCGAGCGGCGATCCCAAAACCATGACGGGACGGGTCGACTACGCCGAGCCGTTGCTGAAAGAATTGGGGATCGCGCCCGCGGAGCTGGTTTGACCCCATGATCGAGCAGACGGTCGATATCCCCACGAAGGACGGCAAGACCACGACCTTCATCGTCCATCCCGAGCGCGGCGGCCCGCATCCGCTGGTCCTGTTCTTCATGGACGCGCCGGCCATCCGGGAAGAGCTGCGCGACATGGCCCGGCGGATCGCGAGCGCCGGCTATTACGTGATGCTGCCGAACCTCTATTACCGGAGGGGCGTCCTGGAACTGGCCGACCTGCCCCCGCTGCCGGAGGCCGAGGCGCGGGCGCGGATGTTCGACCTGATGGGCTCGATCAATATCCCGCGGGTGATGGACGATACCGACGCGCTGCTGGACTTCGCCGGCCGCGATCCCGCGGCCAGTCCCGGCAAGGCGGGGGCCATCGGCTACTGCATGAGCGGCCAGTACGCGATCAACGCGGCGGCGCGCCACCCTGAACGGTTCGCCTGCGCGGCCTCGCTCTACGGCGTGCAACTGGTCACAGACAAGCCGGACAGCCCGCACCTTGCCGCCCAGAAGACTGGCGCCGAGCTCTACTTCGCCTGCGCCGAGCACGATACCTACGCCCCACTGGAGATGGTGGAAGCCCTGGACGCCTCGCTGAAGGGCGCCGGGGCGAACGCAGAGGTCGAGGTCTATCCCGGCGTCCACCACGGCTTCGCCTTCCCGCAGCGCGCGGTCTATGACAAGCCGGCCGCCGAACGGCACTGGGAGCGGCTCTTCGCCCTGTTCCGGCGGAACCTGGGATAGGGGGCGACCTTCTTCCCTTGCGGAAGAAGCGGTGTCGATCCGATCTATTGCGGCGCTTGCGCGACCACAGGCGGAATCCAGCCCGGCTCCAGCGCCTTGCGAGGGTGGAGGGAGCTGACCATGCCCATGAAGGGCGCCCAGATGTCGTAGCCGAGCAGGGTCTGCAGGCGCGGCGACATGGTCCGGGCGCGCTCGGGTGGGATGCCCAGGAAGAAGTTCTCCTGAGTGCGGGCCCAGGGCTCGCAATACTGGTTGGTGAAGGCGAGGCGCGGCTTGTCGCTGCGGTTGGCGCCGCCGCGGTGGATGGTCGTGCCGGCCATGACGAAACAGGCGCCCGCCGGGATCTCCATCGGGACCAGCAGCCGCTCCATCTCCTCGTGGCCGTTAGGGCGCAGCGCGTCGCCGTGATCGCCCCACAGGTGGCTGCCCGGGATCACCTCCGTGCCGCCGTTCTCGGCGGTGAAGGGGTCGATGGCGGCGATGACGGTCATGCTGATCGGCTTGCGCGGCCGCGGTTGGCGGTAGAAGCCGTCGTCGGTGTGGAGATCCTGGGCGGCCTCGCCGGGGTTGATCTGGATCGACTGGCTGGCCGTGAGCAGGTAGCCGGGCTGCAGGAAACGGTCGAGGATCGCCAGGATGCGCGGGTCCTCGGTCAGGTCCTCGAACACCTTCGCCCGCGCGACGAGGGTGTAGATCCGCTCCGTCGAGAAGCCTTCGAAGGCGTTTCGGCCGTGGTGGCGACCCATATAGGGCGCGAGCCCCTGGCGGACGGCCTCAAGCGTGGCGGCGTCCATCAAGTCGGGAATGACCGTGTAGCCCCGCGCGTGGATCTCGGCGGCGTGAGCGTCGGCGTCGAAGCCGATGACCGTCTGGTCCATGTGACCTCCCCGGCCTCAGAGGGCCTGCAAGCGCCTTTAGACTTGTCGGTGTGGCGGCGCTCGGCCGCTGCTATAGCATGGGTGTCGGAGGCGCCGACCATGACCGAGAGACTGAACATCCGCCGCGTGGCGGGCGCACTAGGAGCCGAGATCTCGGGGGTGGACCTGTCGCAGGCCCTGTCCGACGAGACGGTCGCGGCGATCCGGGCGGCGCTCACCCAGCATCAGGTGATCTTTTTCCGCGACCAGGATCTGACGCCGGCCCAGCAGGTGGCCTTCGGTCGGCGGTTCGGGCCGCTGAATATCCACCCTTATGTGTCTGGAATGGCTGGGCAACCCGAGGTGATGGAGATCATCAAGGAGCCGTCGGACAAGATCAATTTCGGCGGCGGCTGGCACTCGGACATGAGCTTCCTGGAGACGCCGGCGATCGGGTCGATCCTCTACGCCGTCGAGCTGCCGGAGTGGGGCGGCGACACTCTGTTCGCCAGCCAGGCGGCGGCGTTCGACGCGCTGTCCCCGGGGCTGCAGGCCACGCTGGAAGGCCTGAACGCGGTGCATTCCGCCAGCCGCGAATACTCCGCCCAGGGGCATTCGGCGCAGAAGCGCGGCTCGATGAAGGTGGCCGAGGCCGACGGCTATGTGGGCGAATACGTCCACCCGATGGTGCTGGTCCACCCCGAGACGGGCCGCAAGGCGCTGTACGTGAACCCGGCCTTCACGCTGCGGATCGACGGCTGGAAGACGCGCGAATCCAAGGCCTTGCTGGACTATCTTTTCGAACATTCCCGCTACGAGGCCTTCACCTGCCGCTTCTCCTGGCGGCCGGGCTCGGTGGCCTTCTGGGACAACCGCTCGGTCTGGCACTTCGCGCTCAACGACTATCCGGGCCAGCGCCGGCATATGCGCCGGGTGACGGTCGATCCGTGGCCCAAGGCGCAGGCGGTGGCGGCGGAATAGGGGCCCACACGCGCGAGGAGCATAGCCGAGGCGCGGACGGCGCGCGCGTCAGTGCTCCAGCCACTTCTCCGCGCCCAGCGCCGCCGCCAGCCCCGTCGCGAACGAGGCCTGCAGCAGGTAACCGCCCGTTGGGGCCTCCCAGTCCAGCATCTCGCCGGCGAGGAAGACGCCGGGGCGGGCCTTCAGCATCAGGTGGTCGTCGACCGCATCGAGCCGCACGCCGCCGGCCGAAGAGATGGCGCGGGCCAGGGGCTGGACGCCGGTCAGGCGGATGGGCGCGGCCTTGATCGCCCGCCCCAAGGCGCCGGGTTCGGAGGGCAGGTCCTTGCCGTGGGCTTCGCGCAGGAGATTGATCTCCACAGGCGAGAGCTTCAGCGCCTTGCGCAGATGGTTCGAGAGCGATTGGCTGCCGCGGCCCTGGGCGAGGCGGGCGGTAAGCGCTCCGGCGGTCATGTCGGGGCGCAGGTCGAAGCTGACCGTGGCCGCGCCGTCCCGGTCGATGGCGTCACGGAGCGGGGCGGAGAGGGCGTAGAGCGCGCCGCCCTCCAGGCCGTAGCGGGCGACCATGGCCTCGCCGCGGACCGTGCGATCGCCGAAGCCCAGGGCGATTCCCTTCAGCGGCTGGCCCGCGAAGCCCTGCATCACGGGGCTCCAGCCGACGTCGAAGCCCATGTTGGCGGGGCGGAAGGTGGCGACGTCGTCGAGCCATGCGGCCCAGGCGCCGTCGGACCCCAGCTTCGCCCAACTCGCCCCGCCCAGCGCCAGGATCGTGGCGTCGGGGCGTTCGGCGATCTCGCCCTCGGGGGTGTGGAAGCGGAGCGCTCCATCGTCGGTCCAGCCCCGCCAATCGCTTCGGGTGCGGATCGTGACACCCAGGTCGGCGAGGCGGCCCAGCCAGGCCCGCAGCAGGGGCGAGGCCTTCATGGCCTTCGGGAACACGCGGCCGGACGAGCCGACGAACGTCGGCTGGCCCAGGCCCTCTGCCCAGGCGATCAGCGCCGAGGGTGGGAAGGCTTCGAGTAGCGGCCGCAGGCGCGGGGCGGCCTCGGCGTAACGGGCCACGAAGGCCTCGAAGTCCTCGCTGTGTGTCAGGTTGAGGCCGCCGCGGCCGGCCATCAGCAGCTTTCGGCCCACTGAGGGCATGCGCTCGTGGACGGTGACCGCATGGCCCGCCGCCGCCAGGGTCTCGGCCGCGAACAGGCCTGCGGGCCCGCCGCCGATCACGGCGACGGCGGCCATGGCGTCAGTCGTCCCCGGCCATCGCCAGCAGGGCGGCCAGGCCGACGGACATGCCCTTCAGGCTCTCGGGCTTGGCGAC
>NZ_JANINU010000133.1:0-15343 GCF_024508875.1 Phenylobacterium sp. | reverse complement strand
CCAGCAGGGCGGCCAGGCCGACGGACATGCCCTTCAGGCTCTCGGGCTTGGCGACATCGATCCATTCGTCGACCGCGTGCGCGCGCCCGCCGTTGCCGCCCGAGCCGATAGTGACCGCCGGGACGCCCAGGCTGATCGGAATGTTGGAGTCGGTGGAGCTGGCGCCGAGGATCGGCGTGTAGCCCGCCGCGCGGGCGGCTGCCGAGGTCATCTGCACGATCTGGGCGTCCTCGCGGGTGGCGCCCGTGGGGCGCTCGCCGATCTGCTTGATGTCGACGGTGATCGCGCCGGCGCGTGTGGAGCGGGCGGCGTTCTCGGCCTTCACGGCGCCTTCGACGATCTTGAGGAACTGGGCGTCGACCTTGGCGAGTTCGTCCTTGCTCTCGGAGCGCATGTCGACCTCGAGCCAGATGGCGTCGGGGATCGAGTTCACGGATGTGCCGCCCCCCACAACACTTGTGGCGTACGTGGTCTTGGGGTTGGCCGGCGTGACGATCTTGTTCATCTCGACCACGGTGGTCCCCATGGCGGCCATGGGGTTCACCAGGCCGTAGGCGCCGTAGCTGTGGCCGCCGGGGCCCTTGAAGGTCACCCGATAGCGCTTGGAGCCGACGGCGCCATAGGTGACGCGCTCGGCCGACGTCCCGTCCATCGAGAAGAAGGCGGCGATGCGGTCCTTGTACTTTCCCTTCGAGAAGATGTAGCGGACGCCGCGCAGGTCGCCCGGGCCCTCCTCGCCCACATTGCCCACGAAGAGGATGTCCTTCTTGGTCTTCACCTTGCCGGCGTCGAGGGCGCGGATGTAGCCCAGCAGCACGGCCAGCGAGTGGGTATCGTCGCCGACGCCGGGGGCATGCAGCTTGGTCCCCTCGCGACGGACCTTCACGTCCGTGCCTTCGGGAAACACCGTGTCGAGGTGGGCGGCCAGCACGACCAGCGGCGCACCGGCGGGACCGGTTCCGCGGCGGATGCCCATGACGTTGCCCTCGGCGTCCATCTCGACGTCCGTCAGTCCGTGGGCCTTGAGCATGGCCATGTAGGCCTCGGCCCGCTTCTGTTCCTTGAAGGGCGGGGCGGGGATCTCGGTCAGGGTGATGGTGTCCTGCACGATGCGGTCGTGGTCGCGGTCCAGCGCGTCCATCGCGGCCTGGAAGCCCTGGCTCTCGCGGATGTCGTGGATCGTCCGCTCGGCGTGAGACGACTTGGGCGCGGCGGCCGCGCCGGTGGCCAGGGTCAGCGTGAGGACGGCGGCCAGCGCGGGCCGCGAGACGCGTAACATCGTGATGGAATCCTTGCGTGCGAGCGGGGCCATATCAACCGATCCGTCCGGCCTCCGCTAGGGCGCGAGGGCAGGTTCATCCGCATTACCGGGAATTAATGCGCTGATCCGTGCGCGCGTGCTTGCCGCTGCGGCGGCCGGGGCCCTAAGCCTTCGCGTCACACGCATGTAACGGGGAGGGCGCCGTGCAGAACCGACGGCAACTGATGATGGCCGCGGGCGCCTTGGCGGCCATGTCGGCGAGCGGCGCCCTGGCGCAGGCGAGCGGCGCGGACGCCCAACTCGCCAAGCTGTTGGACGACGTGTTCAAGGAAACGCTGGACGACAGTCCCGAACTCGTCACGTCGCTGGGCCTCGACAAGGGCGAGCGGGCGGCGGCGAAAGCGCAACTGCACGACGCCTCGCTGGCGGGCGTGGAACAGCGCAAGGCGCGCAACGCCGACCAGCTCCGTCGCCTGAAGCTGATCGACCGCTCGAAGCTGACCGGCATGGCGGCCGTGAACTACGACACCCTGCTGTTCGAGCTGCAGACGACCGAGGACGGCAACCGGCGCTTCGCCTACCCCTCGGGCGGCAGCCCCTACGTCCTGGCCCAGATCTGCGGCGCCTGGCAGGACGTGCCGGACTTCCTGGACAGCCAGCACACCATCGAGACCCGCGAGGACTGTCAGGCCTATCTCTCGCGCCTCGAAGCCTTCGCCTCGACGATGGACGCCGAGATCGAGCGGGTGCGCAAGGACGTCGGTCTGGGCGTGATCCCGCCGGACTACGCCCTGGACGGCGCGTTGCGGGGCATGAAGGTCCTGCGCCAGCCGGCCGACAAGTCCACGCTGGTGAGCTCGCTGGCGGGCCGCGCCAAGGCCAAGGGCATCGCGGGCGACTGGGCGGCCCAGGCGAGCGCGCTCTACGACGGCAAGGTGGTCCCGGCGCTGGACCGGCAGATGGCCCTGCTGGAGAGCCTGAAGG
This sequence comes from Phenylobacterium sp., assembly GCF_024508875.1. Taxonomy (GTDB): domain Bacteria; phylum Pseudomonadota; class Alphaproteobacteria; order Caulobacterales; family Caulobacteraceae; genus Phenylobacterium. Next base: position 13,098 of record NZ_JANINU010000133.1, on the reverse strand, counting down.
CCAAGGCCAACCACGATGCGGGCGTCTGGAAGCTGCCGGACGGCGAGGCCTATTACGCCCACATGCTCTCGGCTCAGACCACCAGCCGGATCACGCCCGACGAGGTCCACAAGCTGGGCTGGGACGTGACCCGGGAGCTCTCGGCGCGGGCGGACGTGCTGTTCAAGCAGCTCGGCTTCACCAAGGGCACGGTGGGCGAGCGCTACATCGCGCTCTACGACAGCAAGAAGGGCGTCTACCCGAACACCGACGCCGGCAAGGCTAAGATCATCGCCGACCTGAACCACGTGGTGCAGGACATGCAGAAGCGCTTGCCCGAGCAGTTCGGCACGCTGCCCAAGGCGCCGCTGGAAATCCGCCGCATCCCGGCGGCCACCGAGGGCGGGGCCTCGACGCACTACGAGGGCGCCAGCCTCGATGGCAAGCGGCCGGGCGTCTACTGGCTGAACCTGCGCGACACGGCCGAGAGCCCGTACTGGTTCCTGCCCACGACGACCTATCACGAGGGCATCCCGGGCCATCACATGCAGATCACCCTGCAGCGCGAGGCCGACCTGCCGATGATCCGCCGGGTGATGGGCTTCGGCGCCTACGCCGAGGGCTGGGCGCTTTACTCGGAACAGGTCGTCCAGGAGATGGGCGTCTACAAGGGCGAGCCCCTGAACGAGCTGGGCTACATCCACGACGCCCTGCTGCGCTCGGCGCGCCTCGTCACCGACAGTGGGCTGCATCACCTGAAGTGGACCCGCGAGAAGGCCATCGCCGAGATGCGCGGCATCGAGGGCGATCCCGAGCCGCTGGCCGCCCAGGAGATCGAGCGCTACTCGGTGTGGCCGGGCCAGGCGTGCAGCTACATGGTGGGCAAGGTCACCATCCTGAAGCTGCGCGAGAAGGCCAAGGCCGCGCTGGGTCCGAAGTACGACCCGCGCAAGTTCCACGACGCCATCCTGCTGTCGGGCTCCATGCCACTGACCGCGCTGGAGAACGTCGTCGACCTCTACATCGCCAAGACCAAGGGCTGATCTTCTCGCTGTCATCCCGGAGGGCCGCTAGGCCGATCCGGGACCCAGAAGCCTTGCGCGCCGCCCTGGGTCCCGGCTCTCCACTACGCTACGGCCGGGATGACGGGATTTGTTTGCAAGGAGTCCGACGTGACCAAGCCGATCGACCGCCGTAGCTTCCTCGTGACCACCGCAGCGGGGGCGCTGGCCGCCGCGACGCCCGCGCTGGCGCAGGCCGGGTCCGAGGACGCCAAGCTGCGCGCGCAGCTCGACAGGATGTTCGAGCAGACCGTGGACGACAGCCCGCGGTTCGCCACCTCGCTGGGCCTCGACAAGGGCGCTCGGGCGGCGCTGAAGAGCCAGCTCGACGACAACTCCGCCGCCGGCAAGGCCAAGCGCCTGGAGCGCGCCCGCAAGTGGGTGTCCGAGCTCAAGGCCATCGACCGCGCGAAGCTGTCGGCGGGCTCGAAGATCGATCTGGACGTCGTGCTCTACGCCAACGAACAGGCCGTGCGGAACGGCGACAAGTACCGGTTCGGCGACGTGGGCGGTAACTTCAGCCCGTATGTGATCAGCCAGCGGGGCGGCGCCTACGCCAACGTCCCGGACTTCCTGGACAGCCAGCACAAGGTCGCCAGCGCCGACGACGCGCAGGCCTACCTTGCGCGCCTGTCCGCCTTCGCCAAGGCCATGGACAACGACGTGGCCCGACAGAAGGCGGACGTGGCCATGGGCGTGATCCCGCCGGACTTCGTCTGCGACCTGTCGCTGGGCCAGATGAAGGCGCTGCGCGACCAGCCGGCCGACAAGGTGATCCTGACCGCTTCGCTGGCGAAGAAGGCCGCTGCGGCGAAGCTGGACGGGGACTGGGCTGCCCGCGCCCAGAAGATCGTCGAGACCGAGGTCTATCCCGCCCTGGACCGCCAGATCGCCGCCATGCAGGCGGTGCGCGCCAAGGCGAAGCCCGACACCGGCGTCTGGGCCCTGCCGAACGGCGACGCCTACTACGCCGACGCGGTGAAGGCCTCGACCACCACGAACTATAGCCCCGAGGAGGTCCACCAACTGGGCCTCACCCAAGTGGCCGAGATCGGCGCGCGGCTGGACGGCATCCTGAAGGCGCAAGGGCTGACCCAGGGCACGATCGCCCAGCGGCTGATGAAGCTGAACGAGGACCCCAAGCAGGTCTATCCGGCGACGGACGCCGGCCGCGAGCAGATGCTGGCCGACCTGAACAAGGACGTCGCCGACCTCTACGGCCTGCTGCCGCGGGCGTTCAACACCCTGCCCAAGGCCAAGGTGGAGGTGCGCCGGGTGCCGGTGTTCATCCAGGACGGGGCGGCCAATGGCTACTACCAGTCGGCGGCGCTGGACGGCTCGCGCCCGGCCGCCTTCTACATCAACCTGAAGGAGACGGCCGACTGGCCGCGCTACAATCTCAAGACCCTGGCGGCGCACGAGACGGTGCCTGGCCACCACCTGCAGATCGCCCTGGCGCAGGAAAGCAGCCGCATCCCGATGATCCGGCGGGCCGGCTTCGGCTTCTCGGCGTTCTCCGAAGGGTGGGCGCTCTACGCCGAGCAGCTTTCGGACGAGATGGGCGCCTACGAGGGCGATCCGCTGGGCCAGGCGGGCTACCTGCAGTCGCTGCTGTTCCGGGCCGCGCGGCTCGTGACCGACACGGGCATCCACTACAAGCGCTGGGGCCGGGCGAGGGCGACCCAGTACATGGTCGACACCATCGGCAACACCGAGAGCCGCGCCCAGCGCGAGGTCGAGCGCTACTTCTCCTCGCCGGGCCAGGCCAACAGCTACAAGGTGGGCCACACCGTCTGGGCGAAGGTGCGCGAGGACGCCAGGAAGAAGCTGGGTCCGAAGTTCGACCTGAAGGCCTATCACGACGCCGTCCTGCTCTCCGGCGCCATGCCGCTCACCGTGCTGGAGCGGCACGTTCAGGACTGGGTGGCTTCGTACGCGTGAGAACGCGGACTTAACCGTGGCCGTGGCAGCCTCGGCGCGCCATGGCCATGGAAATCGTCAACGGCTACGTCTGCAGGAACTGCACCGACGTCGAGTACACCAAGAAGGGCGTCGACCCGGCCCACCCTAAAGACGGGCCGCAGGGAGCCTATGCGGTCGACAAGGCGGGCAAGTCGGACAAGGCCGGGGCAGCTGGCAGGCTGGACGCCACGAAGGGCGACCACGGCCCGGCGGTCGCCTTCGGCGGTGCCCTGACCGCGCCGGACGCTGCGTCACAGCCGGCGGCCTACGCGCCCGGCGCCAACCTTTCCCTCAAGGTCTAGCGACCGCCTAGAACCAGCCGGCGGCCTTCAGCGGGGCCGCGTTGCTTCGGCTGATCGGCACGACGAGCCCGTTCTTCAGTTTCGCCTCGCCGCGCCCGCGCAGCCACGTCACCTCGTCGATGGCGCTGGCGGCGACCCACCACGAGCGATGGGTCTGGAAGCCGGGCGCGGCGGACAGCTCCCCCAGGGCGTCGCCGAAGCGGGCGGTGATCTGTTCCTCGCCCGCGTCGGTGTGGACGCGCAGGTAGTGGTCCTCGGCCTCGACGGCGAACAGGTTGGCGGCGCGACGCTTGGCCGACAGGCGCCGGCGGAAGGCCTCGGTGGGATCGGCCGCGGGTTCGGCGCCGGCCGCCGGCGCGGGCGCCTCGGCCTGGGCCCAGGCGAGCTGGCGCAGGCACATGGTGGCGATGCAGACCACGAAGACCTGGAAGGTGGGCTCGGTGACGTTGGCCCAGGTCAGCCGCATGGGACTGAGGAAGTGGTTGGTGAAGCCGACCAGCACCGTCACCGGCGGCGTCATGCCCATGCTGGAGAGGACGAGGCGGGCCCAGAAGTGGCGGACGCGGCGGCGCACCAGCTCGTCTATGGCCACGCCAATGAAGCCGCCGCCCACCATGCAGATCTGCCAGTAGAGCAGGCGCTCGGCCAGGCTGCGCTCGGAGGACCCGAAGGGGCCCAGGATCGCCATGACCAGGCCGATGGTGGTCCACAGCGCGACGTCCGCGGCGAGGCGGCGGAGCCAGGGGCGGGCCAGGAGGTCGGGCATCGAGGATCAGGGGGCCGAGTCGTTCGCGCGATCCTGCCACGACTGACGGAATAGGCGCATCCGTTCGCGCAGCGGCGGCGCCGTTCGCGAGAACCGCCCTAGGCGCGGGGGGCGCCGCCGACCATCCCTCGTCCGTCAACGACACAGACGGATTTGCATATGACCGCCCAGACCGTGAACACAAAGGCTCCCGCCCGCCGCCTCTCCCTCGGACTGCTCGGCCTCGCCATCGTGCTGAGCGCGGGCGTGGCGATCTTCTCTTATCGCTATGTGCTCCAGGTGGGGCCGCTGTCGCCGGGCGTGACCGCGAACCTGTTCGCCAAGCCCTGGCTCGTGTTGCACGCCGGCGGCGCGGCGACGGCGCTGCTGGTGGGCGGCTTCCAATTCATTCCCGCGCTGCGGCGGCGGCGCGCGCTGCACCGCTGGCTGGGCCGGATCTACGCCACCGGCTGCGTCGTCGGCGGCTTCGCGGGCTTCGCCATGGCGTTCGGCACGACGGCTGGGCCGGTGGCGGGCTGGGGCTTCGGCATCCTGGCGGTGATCTGGATCTATGTGACGGGGCAGGGCTGGCTGACGGCCCGCGCCCGCCGGTTCGACGAGCATCGGCGCTGGATGATCCGTTCGTTCGCGCTGACCTTCGCGGCCGTGACGCTGCGCCTTTACCTCCCGCTTGGCGTGATGGCGGGCCTGACGTTCGAGCAGATCTATGTGGCCACGGCCTGGATCTCCTGGGTCCCGAACCTGGCCCTCGCCGAGCTCTACATCCGCCGCCGCCTGCCCCGCGCGACGGCCCTTGCAGCGTGAAACGGACTCTGCTGACACACTGCTGTCAGCAGCCCGGGCGCTGAATGCGGGCGAACCGAAGGAGCCCTCGATGTCAGACCTCGTCTTCTACACCCACCCCATGTCGCGCGGCCGGATCATCCGCTGGATGCTGGAGGAGGTAGGCCAGCCCTACACGACCGAGCTCCTCGGCTACGAGAGCTCGATGAAGGGTCCGGCCTATCTGGCGGTGAACCCCATGGGCAAGGTGCCGGCGATCAAGCACGGCGACACGGTGGTGACCGAGTGCGGCGCCATCTGCGCCTATCTGGCCGACGCTTTTCCGCAGGCGAACCTGGCGCCGCCGACGGGCAGTCGGCTTCGCGGGCCGTACTATCGCTGGCTGTTCTTCGCCGCCGGGCCGGTCGAGCAGGCGGTGGGCCTGAAGGCCATGGGCGTCGAGGTGCCGGCCGAGCGCGAGCGGATGCTGGGCTGCGGGTCGATGGACCATGTGCTGGACGCCCTGGAAGGGGCGCTCGACGGCCGCGACCACCTGGCTGGCGACAGCTTCACGGCCGCCGACCTCTACGTGGCGTCGCACCTAGGCTGGGGCATGAACTTCGGCACGATCGAGAAGCGCCCCACCTTCGAGCGTTACGTGGCGTTGCACCACGCCCGGCCGGCGGCGAAGCGGGCGGTCGAGATCGACGACAGGATCATCGCGGAGCAGGCGCAGCCTCAGCCCGCTGGATAAGGTCGAAGCGGTTGCCGTAGAGATCCTCGAACACCGCCACGGTTCCGTACGGCTCGTGGCGGGGGTCTTCGAGGAACCGCACGCCCGCTGCGCTCATGCGGGCATGGTCGGCGGCGAAGTCGTCCGTCTCCAGGAACAGGAAGACCCGCCCGCCGCCCTGGCCGCCCACGGCCCGCGCCTGCTCCCCCACGGCGCGGGCCAGCAGGAGGCCGCCCTGCGAGCCTTTCGGCCGAACGACCACCCAGCGCTTGCCCCCGCCCATGTCGGTGTCCTCGACAAGCTCGAAGCCCGCCTTGCGGACATAGAAGTCCAGGGCCTCGTCATATTCGCGGACGAGCAGGGCGGTGAGGGCGAGTCTCATGGTCATGGCCGTGAGTAGCGCGCTCTACGTTCCCCGCGAAGGTTCGGGCGCAATCATCAGCTTCGCCGCCACCTCCCCCGCTTCACAGGGGAGGTACGCGATGTTGCGAACCTCGCCCGTGAACGGGGAGGGGAACCCGAAGGGTAGACGGGGCGCCGGGTTCGCGCCGAGCTTAGGTCCTCGCCCCCTGCGCCGCCTCGTCCGCAAGTCGTCCGTGCAGTTCGCTCATATGATCGAAGTCGGCCTCGAACGCGCCTAGGCCCTGGGTCAGGCCACGGAGCTCGGCGATCAGGTCTTGGCGCTCGCTCTGCGGCAGGTAGGCCTCGATCCGCTCCCAGCCGCGCCAGTCTTCCCGCGGGCTCAGCCCCAGGATTTGGCCGCGGCGGGCCGTGAGCGCCGACGTGACGTGGCTGGCGCTGTTGGACGGAGAATAGACCGTCAGCTTCTCGATCGGCTCCAGCAGGACCGTGCCGACCGCCTTCAACGCCTCCTCGATGGCAAGGCGGCCCACTGTCCGGAACGCCATTTCCGAGCTGTCGACGGCGTGGGTCATGCCGTCCGTGAGCGTGACCTCCAGGTCGGTGACAGGGAATCCGAGCGGGCCCTTGGCGAGGCCGTCGCGCACGCCGGTCTCGACCGCCGGAATCCACTGCTTCGGCACTGCGCCGCCCACGATCTTCGACTGGAAGACGAAGCCCGAGCCCCGGGGCAGGGGGCGCACCTCGATCGTCACGTCGGCGAACTGGCCATGGCCGCCCGACTGCTTCTTGTGCCGGGCGCGCTGGGTGGCTGCGCCGGCAAGGGTCTCGCGGTAGGGCGTCCGAGGCTGGACCGTGTCGATCTCGACCCCGTAGCGGCGCTTCAGGCGTTCGAGCGCGAGCCGGACGTGGCCTTCGCCCTGGCCGGCCAGCAGCACCTGCCGCTGCTCGGCGTCGTGGGTGAGCGACAGGCCGGTGTCCTCCTCGACGAGCTTGGCGAGCGCCCCCGAGAGCCGGACGTCGTCGTTGCGGTTCTTCGCCATCAGCGCCACCGCGAACAGCGGCCGCCGCGGTCGGGCCGCCTCCTTCACCGCCTGCGGCTGGCCGGTGGTGGAGAGGATCTGGCCCGCCGTCGCGTGGTCCACCTTGCCGATGGCGCAGACCTCGCCCGGCGCGGCTTCGGCGATCTTCTTCAGCGCCGAGCCCTGGACTTGGCTGAGCCCGCCGGCACGGCTCTTCGAGCCGTCGGGCAGGACGAGCTCGGCGCCGTCCGCCAGCTTGCCTCCGAACACCCGCGCATAGGCCAGTTTGCCGGATTGTCCGGCGTAGGCGGTCTTCATCACGTAGGCGCCTCGGGTGATCCCCAGGCGCTCGGCCGCCTTCTCGGCCGGCGGCGTCTCGTGGCGCAGGGCCTTGAGCAGGCGGCGGACGCCGAAGCCGTTCTGGGCCGAACCGAAGAAGACCGGCACGATCAGGCCGTCGTTCATCTCGCGCACGAGGTCGCCGAAGACCGCGTCGCGGCTGGGCTGGACGTCCGTGAGGAGCTGCTCCAGCAGCTCGTCGTCGAAGTCGGCGATCTGCTCCAGCATGTGGAAGCGGGCGTCGGCCTCGGCCTGCTGCAGGTCAGCCGGGATGTCCACCAGCTCGCTGGGCTTGCCGGGGCGGTAGACGTAGCAGCGCTCCAGGGCCAGATCGATGTAGCCGGTGACCTTGTCCCCGCTCCAGGTGGGGATTTGGCGGGCGACGAGCGGGGCGGAGGACACCGGAGCCAGGGCCTCCAGCAGGTCCTGCACCGAGCCATGCGCCTGGTCGGTCTTGTTGATGAAGAGCGCGTGCGGCACGCCCAGGCGCTCAAGTTCGCGCAGCGTGGGCTGGAGCAGCACCGCCTTCGCCGGATCGGGTTCGGCGACGACGATGGCCAGGTCGACGGCCGGCAGGGCTTTGTCGATCTCGCAGCAGAATTCGAGGGATCCGGGGCAATCGACGACGACGTAGCGGTCGCCCATAAAGTCGAAGCCGGCGAGGTTCAGCTCGACCGAATGGCCGCGGGCCCGCGCCTCGGGACTGCTGTCGCCCACTTCGCCGGGGCGCACAGCCTGGCCGGTCGCGGCTTCCAGCAAGGCTTCCATCAGAGCGGTCTTGCCGGCGCTCGTGGGGCCGACGAGCGCGAGCGCCCGAACCGACCCCTTGTCTCGGATTGCCATGTCGCGTTCTCCCATCACCGAAGGCGCCGAGAGCGCCCCGCCTGACGGGAGGTGGTGGCGCCCCTGCGCGCGGTTATGAGCGGTCGGCGACCGGTCTGAGAGCCAGCCAACGCCGCCCTTACGGGAAAACCCTACGCCTCAAGTTTCGCGGCGCGCGCCTCAAGAAGTCGTGAGGGTGGGACTATCGGTCCAGGGCGGAGCGGATGGCCAGGGCTCCAGACCTGGTGCGGCCTCGGGCGGTGATGCTGTCTTCGTCGGCCGGGGTCTCGCGGGCGCGGCCGTAAAGCCAGCCCTGCGCATAGTGCACGCCGGCGCGGCGCACGGCGTCCTCCGCCTCCGGCGTCTCGACCATCTCGGCCAGGGTGCGCACGTTCAGCTCGCCGCACATGTTGACGAGGTGCTTCACGAAGGTGGCCTCGCGTCCCCCGTGCTGCAGGTCGCGGATGTAGCGCCCGTCGATCTTCAGCAGGTCGAGGGTGAGCTGCTGCAGGTAGGCGAGGGATGCGGCCCCCGCGCCGAAGTCGTCGAGACAGACCTCGCAGCCGGCCTGGCGCAGGCTCTGGATGCGCCGGTCGGCGGCGGCCAGGTCTTCGACGGCGGCGCTCTCGGTCAGTTCGAACATCAGCCGCCCGCGGGCCCAGGGCCGGGCCTTCAGCAGCGAAAGCGCGCCCTCGACGTAGTCGTCGCTCATCAGGCTGCGGCCCGAGACGTTCACCGCCAGCATCAGCTTCGGGTCCTTCTGGAGGGCGAACAGGGTCTCCTCCAGCACCGCCATGTCGAGCGGCTCGATGAGGTCCATCTCCTCGGCCATCCGGATCGTCGGGAAGGGACTGCCGTCCGACCCGAAGCGGACCAGGACTTCGTGGTGATGCAACGTCCCGTCGCCCAACGCCACGACCGGCTGGTAGGCCAGGCTGAAGCGCCGGTGGCGGATCGCGGCGCCGAGCTGTCCCGCCTTCGAGAGGGTGGTCTGCATGGCGCGGTCCAGCGCCTGGGCCAGATCGCCGGGCAGCGGACGCGACAGGCCGTTCTCCAGCACCTGGTTCAAGGCGTGGCGCAGGGCCTGGGCCATCTGCTTGGGTCGCGCGACGCCGGTGAGGGGCATGGCTGCGGCCTCGGCCTTCACGCCGGTGAGGCCGGCGTTCGAGAGCACCTGCTCGATGCGGCCGGTCAGCGCCTCGGTGGGCTCGTCGCCGGCATGGAGCAGGGCGTAGCGGTCGGGGCCGACCGCCGTGGGCGCTTCGCCGCGATAGGCCTGGGCGCGCAGGGCGCCGTTGATGAGGTTGTCGATCTGGCCCGGCTCGACGCCGGACGCGGCCCGCGACAGGCCGCTGAATTCGACGAACGCCAGTTCCAGCGCCTCGGAGGAGCCGACCAGCAGCTCGGCCGCGCGCGCCTCGAACGCCTCGCGGCCCTGCAGCCCGGAGGTGCTGCGTTCGCCGGCGCGCGACAGAGCGCAGGAGATTGCGCCCTTGTTCTGCACCAGCCGGATGGCGGTCAGGCTGGCGAAACGCGGCGGGCGTCCCGCGGTGACCGCGACGCCGACCACCACCGGCCCCGCCCGGGCGCCATCGCTGAGCCCGCCGAACAGGGCCTCGACCATCGCGTGGTCTTCCGGAGCGAACAGGCTCTGCCACGGCTGGTCGCGCATCGACGCGTCCGAGCGGCCCAGCACCGCCTCGCCAGCGCCCAGGGCGAAGCTGACCCGGCCGTCGCGCCCCACCTCGATCAAGAGGTCGGCGGCGGCGAAGCCGAAGGCGAGGAAGCGGTGCGGTGTCGGCAATATAACTTGAGCCCTGCGAGAGGCTTAGCCTTGCCGGCGCGCGCTTAAGATCGGGTGTGCGAGACCGCGTTCGCGGCGGGCCTGGCGATCGAGCCACCCATTTTGGGGATTCAGGCGTCCGCCTTCTTCCGGCGCAGCATCCGGCTGCGGGTCTCAAGCACTGAATAGAGGCGTTCTCGGTCCGGCTCGCCGACCGGCAGGCTCTGGCGGACCTCCTGGCTGTCGGCGTCCTGTCCCGCGCCGGCAGCGATCTGGTTCATGCCCCGTGGATCCACCCGCCACAGCGCGTCGATCAGATCGGCCACGAGAAGCTCCAGCGTGGCGATGCGGGCTACGAGGTCACGCTTGCTGGTGGAGACATCGTCCGACATGCGATGGTTCCAGGCTTCCCGGCCGTGGGGATCGGCGGGCACATTGGGGAGAGAGTGCTTAAGTCTTCGATAGCACCCTAAGAAAGCATGACGGAAAAGTTGAGTCGCATACAACCGGAACGGCCGACGGCGCGCGTTCTGCTGTTCGATGTGCAGCACCGCGTCCTCTTGATGAAGGGGCGCCTGCCCAGCGCGCGCGACCGGCCGGGGATCTGGTTCACCATCGGCGGCGGCGTCGAGCCGGGCGAGACCTACGAGGACGCCGCCGCGCGGGAGATCCGCGAGGAGACCGGCATAGACGATTTCGTGCTCGGCCCGGTGATCTGGGTCCGCGAGGGCGTGATGCTGTTGCCCGAACCCACGTTGCTTAAGGAGCAGTACTTCGTGGCCCACTGCGAGGGCGCGGACCCCAGGCGCGACGGCTGGCAGCCGAACGAGCACGACCTGATCGACGATATCCGCTGGTGGACCCACGCCGAACTGCTCGCCACCACCGACCGGGTCGTCCCGCCCGGGCTGGCCAGCCGCCTGCCGCCGATCGTCGGCGGCCAACTGCCCGAAACGCCGGAGCAGATCCCGTGGAAATGACCCGTCACGCGCCTGTCGCCGACGCCGAATAGGACCATCGCATGATCGCCGCCCTGCTTGCCGTCGCCGCCGTGTCCGCCGCCTGCGACCTGGAGGCGCCGTCGGGCGCGGCCGGCTGCACCCGCGCCGCCGTCGACGCCCTGCCGATGAACGCCATCCAGGTGATCGGCACGCACAACAGCTACAAGATCGCCATCGCGCCGAACGAGATGGCGACGATCCGCGCGGTGAACCCGAAGGAGGCGGATGGGCTGGACTACGGCCACCCGCCGCTGAAGGACCAGTTGGACGCCGGCGCCCGCCAGCTCGAGATCGATATGGTCTACGACCCGCAGACCGGGACGTACGCCAATCCGCTCGGCTTCAGGATGGCCGGGGCGAAGGCTGTCCCCTACGATTTCGCGCCGCTGAAGCAGCCGGGCCTGAAGGTGCTGCACGAGCCGTCGGTGGACTACCGATCGGTCTGCCCGCTGTTCAGGCAATGCCTGGCCGACATACGCGCCTGGTCGAAGGCGCACCCCGACCATGTGCCGATCCTGGTGATCATGAACCTGAAGGAAGGCGGGCTTTCGATGCCGGGGGCCGTCAAGGCCCCGCTCTTCGACGCCGCCGCGATGGACCTCGTGGATGCGGAGATCCGATCGGTCTTCCCGGAGGCGGCGCTTATCACGCCCGACCAGGTGCAGGGCAAGGCCGCCACATTGCGCGACGCCGTCGCCGCCGCAGGCTGGCCGAAGCTCAAGGCCGCGCGGGGGCGGGTGATGTTCGCCATGGACTGTCCGCCCGACCAGGTGGCCCGCTACCGTGAGGGGCGCAAGGTGCTGGAAGGCCGGGTCGCCTTCGTGAACATCGACGAGAACTCGCCGGCCGCCGGCTACATCACCCTCAACGAGCCCAAGGAAGACGCCGCGCGGATCGCTGCGGCCGTGAAGGCCGGCATCATCGTTCGCACCCGCGCCGACGCCGACACGGTCGAGGCGCGCGCCAACGACACCACGCGCCAAGCCGCCGCCTTCAGCTCGGGCGCGCAATACGTTTCCACGGACTACATGAGACCGGACACGCGGTTCGGGCCTTACGTCGCCAAGCTGCCGGGCGGCGGCAAGGCGCGCCTGTCGCCGGTCCGGAATTAGGGGCCGCCATCCTCCTTCCTCCCGCACTGCGTGGGAAGGCACGGGACCTCGCCTAAAGCGTCGACGGTGCGGTCGAGACCTTCTCCTTGAGGGGCGGCGCCGTCGCCGGGGCGGCCACCGCCGGCGTGGCCGCGGCCTCGGCGGACGGAGCCTCGGCGACGGTCACCTCGGGCGTCTTGTCCCCGCCGAACAGGCCCTTGCCGATGGTCTTGCCAAGGAAGCTGCCGGCGAACTTGCCGACCGGGCCCGCCACCGCCGCGCCGGCCGCGCCGCCCGCCACCCCAGCCGCGATCGTGCCCACCTTGCCGCCGAGGCCGGTGCCCTGGTCCTTAGGCGTGATGATGGGGGCGGCCTTGGTCGGTCCGTCGGGCAGCGCCGGGTCGACCGAGTCCGAGACCGGGGCCGGCGGGGGCTTGGCGCTGATGGGCGGGGGGGCGTCCACCGTGGGCGCGACCGTAGGCAGCGGCGCCAGCGCTGGGGTCGCCGTCACGTCCACCGGCGCCACCGTGGTGGCGGGCGCCGGCGATGCGAGCGACGTGGGAACGGCCTGCGCCAACGCGGGGGCCGGAAGGGCGGCCGCGCTCATGAGGGCGAGGTATAGAAACGCACGCATTCTCAACGCTCCACGAGGATGTCCTCGAACTGAGCGCTTTCAACGCGTCGGAGGCTGGCCGGTTCAGCTCAGCCAGGTCGGAGGGCCCATCCGCCGGATGGGCCCGCCTGGGCAGCTTAGCCGCTGACCTTCAGGTTGGTCGCGGAGGTCTTGCCGCTGCGACGATCCTGTTCGAGGTCGAAGTTGACCCGCTGGCCTTCGTTCAGGCCGGAGAGGCCAGCCTGCTCGACCGCGGAGATGTGGACGAAGATGTCCTGACCGCCGCCTTCCGGCTTGATGAAGCCGAAGCCCTTGGTGGGGTTGAACCACTTCACTTCGCCCGAGCCCGAGCCCGAGACGACGCCACGCGGACGGTCACCGCCGCCGCCGCCGAAGCCGCCGCGGTCACGACCGCCGCCGCCGTAGCCGCCGCCACCGCCGTAGCCGCCGCCACGGTCGCCGTAGCCGCCGCGGTCACCGCCGCCGAAGCCGCCGCCGCCCG
>NZ_JANINU010000132.1 GCF_024508875.1 Phenylobacterium sp. | reverse complement strand
CGGCTCGATGATGCGGTAGGTGCCGCGGCCGCGCTTGTCGACGCGGCGCAGGTCCTGCAGGTCGGGCGGCCCGTCCATGCTGACCGTGACCCCGATCTCGTTCTCCGCCAGGAACTCGATGATCTCGTCGGTCAGCAGGGTGGCGTTGGTGGTGAGGCTGAAGCCGATCCCGCGACCCTGCATCGCCGCCTGCTCGCGGGCGTACTCCACGACCTGGCGCAGCAGCTTGAAGTTCATCAGCGTCTCGCCGCCGAAGAACGTGATGTGGACCGCGTTGCGGCCGGGCGACTGGGCCAGCAGGAAGTCGACCGACGCGCTGGCCGTCTCCAGCGTCATGTACTTCGGCTTGCCCTCGGGCGTGGCGATCTTGTCGGCGCCGAACTCGTAGCAGTAGGTGCAGGCGAGATTGCACTGGTTGGTGATGTTCAGCACCAGCGCCTGGAGCGGGAAGTCGGCCGGCGGGCTGGTCGGCCCCGGGGCGACGGCCGGCGTCACCGTGTCCGAGACGATCCCGCGCACGTAGCGCAGTTCGCCGATCAGCTCCTCGGCGTCGGCACGGAGATGGCCGTGCTCCACCAGGGCGTCCACCAGTTCGGCATGGGTCATCTCCCGCTCGCCGAGCCGGCGGAGCACCGCGCTGGCGCCGTCGTCCAGCGCGAAGATCGCGCCGGCGGCGACAAGGTAGATGAAGTCCTGGCCGGCGGCCTGGAACTCGTGCAGCTCGCCCCGGCGATACCGGGTGGCCGTCATCGGCGTCATGCTGGTCATTGGGTGGTCTCCGCCTGGTCCCAGCGCCGGTACGTCGGCACGGTGACGACGAGGTAGGCCTTGCCGACCAGCGGCTTGCCGAACTTGTCCTTATCGTCCTTGGCCGTCGCGACGATCCAGACCTCGCCGTAGTTGTTGCGGCCGAACCGGCGCTTGGGATTGGGACCTTCCACGGAAGGCGTGAACAGGGCCGTCGCGCTGAGGTCGCCCACGAAGTTCGTGTCGTCGTCGTAGGTGACGGTGTGGAACTCTTCCATGCTCCAGGTCACCGGGACCGGGCCCAGGGCGACGTCGTCGTCGGTGCGCGGCTTGCCGTCGGGGCCGTTGGCGTAGCCGACGACGTCGAACTGCTCGTAGCCCTTGTCGAACTTGATGCCGCCGAGGTGGGCGAGCGCCGTCTCGGGCGTGACCCTCAGATAGTCGACCTTGTCGTAGATCGGCAGCGCGTTCACCAGCACGGCGCCCTTGACGCTGACGTCGCGGTTGCCGGTCGGCGTCTTGTCGGCGACGTCCACGCTGACGACCAGTTCGCGGGAGCTGGCCGAGACCACCTTGGTCACGGTGACGCCGGCGCCCATGTCGATGTCGGCGGGCGAGAGCTTCGCGGGCAGGCCGTCGCCGTAGATGCGGACACTCGCCCCCTTCGCGCCGGCCTTCAGCGCGTAGGGCATGACCGCGGCGATGGTCGGATCCGCCGAGGCGCGGGCCATCGTCACGTTGAAGCCAAACTCATTGTAGGCGCCCCAGTACCAGCGGCCCTGCGCCATCTTGAGGTCCGGCGCGAACCACATGGTCTCGCGTCCCGCGCTCTTCGGATCGTCGGGCTGGCCGGCGCCGCCCGCGCTGGAACTGCCGCGCCAGCTATAGCCGCCGTAGGCGATGCCCTCGCCCTTGCGCGAGATCGTGGCGCCGGACTGCAGCGAACGCAGCGTGGTGACCGTGACGAAGTGGTCGGCGTCCTTGCCGGGGCTGATCGTCATGTCGCCGACGTAGCGTCCCTTGCCGGGCAGGTTGGCCGAGACCGTCCACTTGCCTTCCAGGCGGGGCGAGCGGATGCGCGGCGCCCAGGCGGCCCATTCCGGCGTGTGCAGCGGCGCGTTCGCCGCCAGCCAGTTCAGGGCGACCTGGCCGGGCAGCAGCGGCTTGCCGTCGGGGCCGGGCGACGGCGGCCCGCCCTGCGCCGGCCGGCTGTACTGCGCCTCGGCCTGGGAATAGAGGGCGACGTGCATGTTCTGCAGCAGCGCCCATTCGCGGCGGCTGCGCCGCGAGGACAGGGGCTGGGCGAAGGCGTGACAGGCGGCGCAGGCCTGGCGGACCGTGTCGTTCGGGATGTTGGTCTCGTCCTGGATCCGGTTCTCCACCAGGTACATGACCGGCTTGGCTTCCTCCGGCGCGAGGCCGTGGTGCGTGCCGAGGTACTGCACGATCTTGCGGGCCTCGGCGGGATCGATCGTGGCGCCGTTCAGCTTGACCATGCGCTTGATTGTCGAGGCCCAGCCTTCCGGCGTGGAGCGCACCCAGGAGATCCGCGACAGGTTGCCCTTGTCGTCGGCCGCGTGACACGTGCCGCACTTCTCGATGGTCAGCTTGTCGGTGACCGGAATGCCCTTGTCGGTCTCGGTCCACTCGACGGGGTCGGGGCCGGTCTGCTTGTTGACCTGCGCCACGACCACCGACGCGGAGAACACGCCCAACATCGCCAGCGCGAGCGGGCCGGCCTTGCGAAGCAACTGCGATCGGGCCCCCCACGCGGCGCGGCGCCCGCCCGCGGCGGACCCGGGCGGCGCGTGTCCCGGACTGTCCTGACTGCCGTCAGACGCGCCGACTTCGCTCTGCGGGACGTTCATCTCGAGATAATCCCCCTTGCCGGTCCGGGACGAGTCTCACCGGCCTTCCGGATGTGGAGCGGGACGGTCAGAGGCCAAGCTGGTCAAGCGGGTTTCTCTTGGACTGCGACCGGGAAACGCGACTGCGGCGCAATGCGCCAAAGAACAGGCAAAGGACTCGCGCCGGGCGCCTATTTCTTCCACGCCGACGCTTTCTCGGAACTCGCGATATCACCCATGATGAGGGCCTCGCGATCAAGCAGAAAGCTCAGCGTTGGCCGCTCGTCGCGCAAGCCGGCGGATCCGGATAGGCGTCGACGACGGGGCCCAGCGCCTCGACCAGCGGGCCCAGCCACGGCTCGTAGTGCTTCCAGTGCTCGACGGCGTCGGTGAAGATCGGCCTGCGCACCTGCTCGGAGCTGGCCGTGCGCACCGCGCGGTCGTTGTTGTAGAACTCCAGACAGGCCTCTTCGAACGGCAGGCCGAGGGCGTCCAGCAGCCGGGCGACCTCTTCCGGAGTGTTCGCCACCATCCGTTCGTAGATCACGCGGTGCACGGCGCCGGGCGCGGCCTCATCGTAGGCGGCCATCAGCGCCACGTAGTCGCGGTAGTAGCGGCCGATGTCGGCGAGGTCGTAGGAGAACGCCTGCCCGCGCGCGAAATGCTGCTTCCAGCCCGAGAAGCAGCAGCCCAGCGGGTGACGCCGTGCGTCCACGACCTTCGCGTTTGGCAGGATCAGCCGGATCAGGCCGACGTGCTGCCAATTGTTGGGCATCTTGTCGATGAACAGCGGCCGGTCCGTCTGCCGGTGGACCCGCGTCCTCTCCATATACTCGTCGCCCAGCCGTTGGCGGTCGGCCGGCGTGAGCGAGGCGATCATCGCGCGGAAGTCCGGGAATTCGCCCTGGTCCACCCGCGATTGCAGGCGACCGGCGATCATCATCATCTCCGGCAGTTCCATGGTGCCTTCCACCTGGCTGTGGCTGGCGAGGATCTGCTCCACGAGGGTCGAGCCCGAGCGCGGCAGGCCGACCACGAAGATGGGGTCTGTGGCCGGGCAGCCGCCGGGGCCCATGGCGGCGATGAAGGCGGCGCCGAAGGTCTGCGCCGTCGCCGCCACCTCGGCCGAAAAGGCGTCGGCGTCGTGCTGCACAATCGTGCGGCGCAGGCGGTTGCCCTGGTCGTAGTGGCGGAACGAGGCGTCGTAGTCCTTCGCGTCCTCCAGGGCCTTGCCCAGGGAGAAATGGAGGTGGAACACGTCTTCGCGCCGCAGGTCGGCGTCGTGCTCCAGTGACGCGAGCGCCGCCTCCATGGCCGCGACGTCCCCGAGGTCCAGCTTCACCGTCTTGAGGTTGGCCAAGCTCCACCATGCCTCGCCCATGGTCGGCTGGCGCGTGACCGCCTCGCGATAGGCGTGGATGGCGTCGGCCTGCCGCCCCAGCGTCTTCAGCACATGCCCGAGGTTCTGCCAGACCTGCGGCTGGTCCGGGTGCTGCTCCAGCAGTCGCTGGTAGATCTCGCCAGCCTGTTCCTGATGGCCGAGGCGCACCAGCACGGAGGCCCTGAGCAGGTCGTGTCCGCGGTTCGCGACGGGGGAGCGGGCCAGCGTCTCGGCGTGCTCCAGCGCCTCGGGAAGGCGGTTGGTCTGCAACAGCAGGCGTACGAGGAAGTCGCGGGCCAGGTCGAAGCCCGGCGCCACGCCCACCGCCCGCTCCACCAGCGCCAGCGCTTCGGTCATCTCGCCGCGCCGCCAGTGGATCTCGCCGAGGAGCCGCAGGGCCGGCGGATCGTCGGGCCGCCGCTGGAGCCTCGCGGTCACGATCGCCTTGCCCTCGTCGAGGCGCCCGTCGTTCATCGCCGCGGCCGCGCGCAGCAGGTCGGGATCGTGGGAGGACGCATGCACACCCGACAGGTCGGCGCGCCAGGCGTCATCCGCGCGGCCGGCCTTGCGCAGCGCCCGGGCGAGCAGGAACCAGCCGTCGGCGACCGCCGGCTGCTGGCGGGTGAGGGTCTCGAGGGCGGCTATGGCCTGCCGGTTGTCGCCCGCCTCGTTCGCGGCCTGCGCCAACTCCCACATCACCGCGGGTACGCGCGAATGCTCGCGCGCGAGGACGGAAAGGCGGGCCAGCGCGGCCTTCGGCCTTCCCAGCCGACGCAGGGCCTGGCACGCGAGCAGCTCCGCCGGCGGCAGCGCAGGCGCCTGTCTCAACAGCATCTCCGCGCGCGCGAGCGCGGCCTCGGGATCGGTATCGAGCAGCGCGGCGATCTCGGCCTGGGCGGCCTGGAGCGACAGCGTCTCGGGAGGGCGGCCGGGGCGGATCATCACGCCCGGTCGCGCCGGCGGGATCGGCATGAAGACTTCCTTGTCCTGCCGCAGTCGCAGGGGCGACAGCGCATTCGGCGCGTTCGAGACGACCGCCAGCCTATCCGGCCGCGCGCCCGACTCCCGTTCAACCGCAAGGCCCGTGAGGGGGAGCGGCGCCTCGTCCATGGCCGAGCCCTTGGGCGCCTACGCTCAAATTTAGGACAACTTTCGAGGTCTCAGGCGTGTCACGACGGCGAAGGCCTAGGTCTCATGGTGTAACGCGCTTGACAGTTCTGATCGGCGCTCAGTCTATCAGAATTGAGACATCTCCGCGGAGTGCTGCGTCCTCGGACTGTCTGCCTGATTCAGAATATGTTCCGCACGTCAAAGTGCGAACGACGACTCGCCCGAAGATATCGTCTTCGGAGGCGAATAATTGCGCGCTGATTACACCCAAAACAGACTTAACAGCGCCAGAGGAAGCGTCGCTCAACGCAAGCGCAGCAAGCGGAGAGGAAGGAGGGCAACTAGGGTCAAGACTTGGGGGATATGCGATCATGACAGATCAAACCGCTTTCCGAGGAAAGCGCCTTCTTTGCTTGCTGGCGGCGACAACCGTCCTGACGCCTCTCGTGCTTGCGGGGCCGGCATCCGCCGCGGCCGCGGCGGAAGATGGCGGGGAGGCCGTGCTGGGCGAAGTCATCGTGACGGCCACGCGCCGGTCGGAGAGCGTGCAGAAGGTGCCGATCTCCATCCAGGCGCTTAGCACCGAGAAGATGCAGCAGCGACAGGTGAAGGGGCTCTCGGACCTCGTGACCCTGCTGCCCTCGGTGTCGTTCGCTGGCCTCGGGCCGGGACGGCAGACCGCCTACTTCCGGGGCATCGTTCCCGCCGGCGGCAACTACGCGTCCGTCGGCTACTACCTGGACGACATCCCGATCACCGGCACCGGCGTTCCGGACATCCACGTCTACGACCTGGAACGCGTCGAGGCTCTGTCGGGGCCGCAGGGCACGCTCTACGGCGCCGGCTCGCTGGCGGGCACCATCCGCTTCATCACCAACAAGCCCAAGACCGGCCAGCTGGACTGGGGATACAACCTCGAAGGCAACAAGTACGGGCCCGGCGCCGTCGGCGGCCAGATCGAATCCTACGTCAACGCGCCCGTCACCGAGAACATCGCCGTGCGGGCCATGGCCTACTATCGGCGGGACGGCGGCTACGTCGACAACACGCCGAACAACGGCAAGCTGAACGACGGCCGGTCCGCGGTCCTGACGCTCGGGGACAACAACCCGGCGACCTCCTACACGCTGGACAACTCGTCCATCGCCAAGGACGACTACAACACCATCCGCGAGTACGGCGCCCGCGTGCAGGCGCTGTGGGAAGTGGCGCCCGGCTGGGAAGTGACGCCGCAGATCACGGCGCAGCACCAGGTCTCGAAGGGCTACTTCGGGTTCGACCCGCGCGTCGGCGACCTCGAGGTCCACGACTACGACGTCACCGAGAACGACGACAAATGGTACCAGGCGGCGCTTTCCGTCCACGGCCACATCGGCGACTGGGACGTGGTCTCGGCCACCGGCTACCACCAGCGCAAGACCAAG
>NZ_JANINU010000131.1 GCF_024508875.1 Phenylobacterium sp. | reverse complement strand
GTGGGTGGTGGTGCAGGGGTGGGTGGCCATCGACTTGGCGTCGCCCAGGTTGTTGGAGATGTCGACGATCTCCAGCGCGTCGAGAAAGCGCCAGGCCGCCTCGCGGCTGCCCAGGTCGAACGCCACCACATTGCCGCCGCCGGTCATCTGGTTGGCGATGATCGCCGCCTGCGGGTGGTCGGGGCGGCCGGGATAGATCGTCTTCAACACTTTGGAATGGGCGGCGATGGCGTTCGCGACCTTGCCGCAATTCTCGGTCTGGCGACGCACCCGCAGCTCCAGCGTCTCCAGGCCTTTCAGCAGGACCCAGGCGTTGAACGGCGACAGCGCCGGGCCGGTATGCCGGTGCATGTCCTTGTAGGCTTCGGTCAGGACGTCGGCGGCCCCCAGGATCGCCCCGCCCAGGACGCGCCCCTGGCCGTCGATGTGCTTGGTAGCCGAATAGACGACCACGTCGGCGCCGAGGGCCAGCGGCTTCTGGAAGATCGGCGTGGCGAAGACATTGTCCACCACCAGCGTGGCGCCGGCCGCGTGCGCGATCTCGGCCACCGCGCCGATGGCGGTGATCTCCAGCAGGGGGTTGGCCGGGCTTTCGACCAGGAAGCACTTGGTGTTGGGCCGCACCGCGTTCTTCCACGCCTCGAGGTCCGTGGCGTCGACGTAGGTGGTCTCCACGCCGAACCGCGGCATCCATTCCGAAAGGATCCAGCGGCACGAGCCGAACAGGGCGCGGCCGGCCACGATGTGATCGCCAGCGCGGACCAGCCCCATCAGCGCCAGTTGCACGGCCGCCATGCCCGACGCGGTCGCCTTGCAGGCTTCGGCGCCTTCCATCAGCGCCAGGCGGTCCTCGAACATCTGCGTCGTGGGGTTGCCGAAGCGCTGGTAGATGAACCCGGGCGCATTGCCGGCGAACCGCGCGTCGGCCGACGCGGCGCTGTCGTAGGCGAAGGACTGGTTCAGGAAGAGGGCTTCCGAGATCTCGCCGAACTCGGTGCGCATGAGGCCGCCGCGCACTGCCCGGGTCTCGATTTCCCAATCGCGCGGATCTTCAGCCATCACGGCCTCCTTCAGAAAAACTGGGCGCCTTGAACGCCGGGCGCCCCTGCGCGTCAAGCGCCGCTTTCCTGCAAGCGGCCTCAATTCCCCTCGCGAAGCCTTGCCACGTCGCGGTTCTGCGGTAAGGGTTCGCGGCCCATGAGCGAATTTGCCGCCCCGGGCATCCTGCCCTGCCAGTCCATCGAAGCCCTGATCGCGAGCGGCGCCATCGCGTCGGCGACGCCCTGGGCGCACGACCAGGTCCAGCCGGCCAGCCTCGACCTGCGGCTCGCGGGCAAGGCCTGGCGGGTGCGCGCCTCGTTCCTGCCGCGCCACGGCACGGTGCGCCAGCGGATCTCCGAGGTCGCCATGCACGAGCTGGACCTCACGGCCGGGGCCGTGCTGGAGCGCGGCTGCGTCTACATTGCCGAGCTGCAGGAGCGGGTGAAGCTGCCGGTCGGGATCTCCGCCCGCGCCAATCCCAAGAGCTCCACCGGCCGCGTCGACGTCTTCGTGCGGGTGATCACCGACTTCGGCGACGCCTTCGACGACGTGGACGAGGGCTATGAAGGCCCGCTCTACATGGAGATCGCGCCGCAGACCTTCTCGGTGCTGGTGCGCTCGGGCACGCGGCTGAACCAGCTCCGCCTGAAGGCCGGTACGCCGCCGCGTCTGCGCACGGAAAGCGTCGGCGTCGACCTGACCGGCGAGATCGCGGGCTTCCGCGGCCGCCGCCACGCCGGCGTCGTCGACCTCGACCACGAGGACGGCCACGACCCGCGCGATTTCTGGGAGCCGCTGGTCCCGCGCAACGGCCAGCTCCTGCTGGACCCTGGCGAGTTCTACATCCTTGCTTCGAAGCAGGCGGTGGAGATCCCGGTCCTCGAAGCGGCCGAGATGACCCCGATCGATCCGTCGGTGGGCGAGTTCCGCGTCCACTACGCCGGCTTCTTCGACCCCGGCTTCGGCACGGACGAGGCGCACGGCAAGGGGTCCAAGGGCGTGCTGGAGGTCCGCAGCCACGAGACACCGTTCATCCTGGAGGATGGCCAGACGGTCGCCCGGCTCGTCTACGAGCCGCTCACCGAGCGCCCCACGCGCCTCTATGGCGACCTAGGGTCGCACTACCAGCGCCAGGGCCTGAAATTATCCAAGCATTTCCGGATTTGGCAGGCATAGTCCCCTGACGCCTGCGGGCGTCGCTGTCGGGGGACATCGTTGTGGCGTGGTTGCGTGGGCTCGCCGCCGTCGCGGGCGCTTTGGCTTTCGGTTGGGGGGCCGCGGCTTCGGCTGCCCCGGCCATGTGGCGCGTCTCTGACGGGGACAGCCAGGTTTACCTCTTCGGCACCCTGCACGCGCTCAAGCCGGGCGAAGCCTGGCGCACGCCGCTTTACGACGCGGTCCTCGCGCGAGCCGGCACGGTCTGGTTCGAGGCCGACATGCAGTCGGGCGATCCCGACACCCTGCGCCTGCTGGTCCAGCGCTACGGCGTCGATCCCGACCGGCCGCTCAGCCGCAAGCTGGCGCCGTCGGACCTCGGCGCGCTCGCCCGCCAGACCGATCTCGCCCGCGTCGACCACCTGCGCCCCTGGGCTGCCGCCCTTATGCTGTCCATGCAGCCCGCGCTGGCCAAAGGCGCCTCGGTCGACAAGGGGGCGGACCTGACGATCACCCGCGCCGCCCGCGCCGAATCCAAGCGCATCCGCGCGTTCGAGACCCTGGAGGACCAGGCCCGCATGTTCGCGAGCCTGCCCGAAGCGTCCGAGGTCCGCTACCTGGCGGACGTGGTGCGCGAGCGCAGCCGGGGTCCGCGCCTGCGCCTGCCGTTCAAGCCGCAGAGCCTGGAAGACGCCTGGCTCGCCGGAACTCTGGGGCCGGCCCAGATCGCGGACATGCGTGCGGAGAACCCCGCGCTCTACGAGGCCTTCCTCAAGCGCCGGAACGAACGCTGGGCCGACAGGCTTTCCGCCGAGATGGCCGGCTCGGGCGTCGAGCTCGTCAACGTGGGCGCCTTCCACATGGTCGGCGCAGATGGCTTGCCGGCCCTCCTGGCGGCGCGCGGCTTCAGGGTCGAGCGGGTCCAGTAGTTTAGCTCCTCCCCCGCAGAGCGGCAGCGAACGAGGGAGGTGGCGGCGAAGCCGACGGAGGGGGCGCTGGGGCCGTGCGCCGATCTGCCAACCGCCTTGCCGCGTCAGCGCCCCCTCCACCACTTCGTGGTCCCCCTCCCCCGCTTCGCAGGGGGGGGGAACAGCTTGCACGACATTATGTCATGGTCGCTTGACACATCTCGCGTGTCATGTTTCCTTGTCATCGAGACAAGGGAACTTCACCGATGACAAGACAATCCGCTCGCGCCGGCTCCATGGGCCTCATCCTGCTGGCCGCGGTCGCCGTGGCGCTCGTCGCGCTGAAGCACGTGGCCGGCCTGGAATTCCCGCGCTGGTTCCGCCTCGCGGTCCTCCTGGTGCTGGTGACCATCACCGCGCTCTCGACCTGGAAGTGGTGGGGCGCGCTCGACGAGGTGGCGCGCGAGGCGCACAAGTTCGCCTGGTACTGGGGCGGATCGTTCGGGATGGGCGTGGCCGGCGCCCTGCTGATCCTGGTCGACAGCCAAAAGATCCCGGTCCCCCAGATCCTGCCCGGCCTGCACAGCGATTTCGCGATCGGCGCCGCCACGGTGATGCTGGCGCAGATCACGGGCTACCTCGTGGCGTGGGCCGGCTGGTGGTGGACCCGCCGATGAGCCCGCTCAGCCTCGCCGCCGTCCTGCTCGTGACCGGCAGCGTCTATTTCCTCGGAATCGGGACCGCGCTGCTATGGATGATCCGATGAAGAACCGCCTGAAGGTGCTGCGCGCCGAGCGCGACTGGAGCCAGGGCGACCTCGCCGAGCGCCTCGGCGTGTCCCGCCAGAGCGTCAATGCGCTGGAGACCGGCAAGTACGATCCCAGCCTGCCGCTGGCGTTCCGGATCGCCCGGCTGTTCGAGATGAAGATCGAGGAGATCTTCCAGGACGAGACGGCTTAGGCCGCGGTCCTGGGAGGCCTCAAGCTGCTTCGGGCTTCTTGTAGATCGACCGCACCGGCCGCTCCATCACCCGCCGCATCATCGGGACGAACGCTTCCAGCGGCATGCTCTCATAGGCCGGATCGAATGAGTTCTGGTCGTACAGGTGGCAGAACTGCGCCGTGTACTCGAACCACGGATGCCCCCGC
Source organism: Phenylobacterium sp. (assembly GCF_024508875.1). Lineage (GTDB taxonomy): Bacteria > Pseudomonadota > Alphaproteobacteria > Caulobacterales > Caulobacteraceae > Phenylobacterium. Next base: position 2,273 of record NZ_JANINU010000131.1, on the reverse strand, counting down.
CATTCGTCCCGCATGTCGCGGTCCAGGCCCAGGTGGTGGAAGAAGTAGTAGCCCTGGAAGATGCCGTGCTTCTCCAGCATCCAGTGGTTCTGCTCCGAGATGTAGGGCTTCAGGATCGCAGCCCCCAGCTCGGCGTGGCTGGCGGGCAGCAGGATATCGCCGATGTCGTGGAGCAGGGCGCAGACCACATATTCCTCATCCCGCCCGTCCCGGTGCGCCCGCGTCGCCGTCTGCAGGCTGTGCTCCAGCCGGTCGACGTTGAAGCCGCCGTAGTCATTGTCCAGCAGCTTCAGGTGCGAAAGGATGCGGTCCACGTGCTCGCCCCGGTGCGCCTGGCCGGCCGCGGCGATCGCCGCCCAGTCGGCCGCCGTACCCTCGGTCATCGCCGTGAACGTCGCGCGTTCCTTGGAGTCGATGTCGTGCGCCGCGCCGTCGGCCATGCCGGTCTCTCCCTCGGTTATCGTATTTGCCCAAGGGTGCGACCCGCGGACGCCCAGGTCAATGCAGCCCCTTGGCCCGCGAGCCCTGCGCCGCTATGTAGGCCGCCGCACGCGGGTGTAGTTCAGAGGTAGAACGTCAGCTTCCCAAGCTGAATGTCAGGGGTTCGATTCCCCTCACCCGCTCCAATCTTCCTCCCACCGCTGTCGCGCCGGTCCACACGGGAAGTTGCTCGCCCATGTCGGCTGTCCGACGATCGCGGGGAGCGGGATGTGCTAACCATTCGAAATCGCTGGCCACGCTCTCCGGGCGCCAGCGGCTGAGAGACGGCTACCGCTTTAGCGCTCCCGCCTGCAAAGAAGGGACGCGCATGCCTCTCTACACACTCTATCCCACCCTCAGGAACGGCCTCTGCGACACGTTCCAGAGCGTCGAGCTCAACTCCGACGAACACGTGGCGGAACGAGCCCTTTCGGCGCTTGAGCAGCATCCGAGCGCGGAGAGCGTGGTCGTGTACGCGGGCCACCGCAAGGTCATGACCCGCGCCCGGATTCATCGCGATCTGGCAGCTTTGCTCGGGCGACGCAGATTGGAATTGCCCACGGAGGCCTGAAGCCGCCCGCTCCTGCGGGGCGCCGTTGCTAGGCTGCCGCCTCGTAGAGCCGCGCCGGCCGGTGGCTGCCGTGCGCGAAGTCCTCGGTCTCGCGGACGCAGCCCAGCGTCGCCACCATTTTGCGGAAGTTGCGCTTCTCCGCGTCGTCGCCGGTGACGGCTTCGTACGCGCCCTGGAGCTGGCTGAGGGTGAAGCGGGGCGGGAGCAGGGCGAACAGGGGCGAAACCTGGCGCGCGTGGGCGGAGAGGGTGTCCAGCGCCCGGGCCAGGATCGCGCCGTGGTCGAAGGCAAGCTTCGGCAACTCGGCCAGGGGAAACCACTTCGCCTGGGCCGCGTCGGTGTCGGCCTGCAGCTTGAGTTCGTCGGACGGCAACAGCGCCAGGTAGGCCACCGAGATCACCCGCTCGCGCGGATCGCGCCCCGGCGCGCTGAAATTGGCGACCGGCAGCAGAAGCTCGGCCGCAACGCCCGTCTCCTCCATCAGTTCGCGCCGGGCGCAGTCGTCCAGCTCCTCGTCGGGTTGCAGGAAGCCGCCCGGCAGGGCCCAGGCGCCGCGGAACGGCTCGGCCCCGCGCTCGATCAGCAGCACGTGCAGCGCGCCGCGGCGCAGGGTGAAGACCGCGATGTCCGTAGCCACGGCGGGATGGGGGTGCTCATACGTGAAAGGCATGTTCGTGTATTGACGACACTAAGTGGTGGCTGGTAAGTGTGAATCTAACACTAAGTTGGTTCGCGTTCCAGTCCATCGAGAGGCCTCCCCATGAGTCTCGCCTGCGCCGCGTCATCCCTGCCCTTCGACGTCATCAGCTTTGGTCGTGGCGCCCTGGGCGTCGCGCCCTGTCCGGGCCTCGGCCGCACGCCCGGCGCCGACCTGCAGGCGATGGCCGACTTCCGGCCCGACGCGATCGTCACCCTCCTGTCGGCGCAGGAGCTGAAGCTCACGCCCCGGCTGGACCTGGCCGAGGCGCTCCCCCGCCTGACGGGCCAGTGGCACCACTGCCCGCTTCGGGCCGGCGCAGCCCCGGGCGCCCGGTTCGAGCGGCAGTGGGCCTATGTCGGCTGGCAGGTGCGCCAGATTCTCCGGCGCGGCGGCCGGGTGCTGCTGCATTGCGACGAAGGGCGCGGCCGGGCCCGCTGGCTGGCGGCGCGCCTGCTGGGCGAACTGGGCATGGGCGCCGCCGAGATCGCGGCGCGGGTGCGGGGGCCGCGCGCCAGCCTCGCG
>NZ_JANINU010000130.1 GCF_024508875.1 Phenylobacterium sp. | reverse complement strand
AACCAGGGCTGGACCTGCGCCAAGGCGCTGCTGGCGCACGAGCGCTCGGGCATCGCCGGCGTGGCGCGTTCGAAGCGGAACCTGGAGAAGCTGCGCTCGATCGCCAATACGGAGCGCTCGGACACCGGTTCGGCGCTGCTGGCGGACGCGTTCTTCCGCCGTAAGGTGGCCGAACTGGAGATCGACCTGACGGCGCTGGAGTTCACCGAACTTCGCACCCTGGCCGGCGAAAGCAGCGGCAAGGGCCCGGGGCCGGAAAGCTCGATCCTCAAGATCAAGGGCACCGAGATCCAGCAGCGCCTGCAGGAACTGGCGCTGGAAGCGGTGGGCCACTACGGCGCGCCGTTCCTGCGCGACCTGTCGGGCTCCAACGCCACGGTCGGTCCGAGCTACGCCAACGGGCTGGCCGGCGAGATGTTCAACGGCCGCAAGACGTCGATCTACGGCGGCTCGAACGAGATCCAGCGCAACATCATCGCCAAGGCGGTGCTGGGGCTCTGATCCCGCGCCGAAAGCGTGGCTGACAGCCCGGCCCCGCCGGGCTATCGGTTAGCCGACGAACAACTGTTTGACCTTCAACCCCCGCCCTGCGACGGCGGGGGAAGCATAAAGCGGAGCCGCCGAGGATGGATTTCAGCTTCACCGAAGAACAGTCGATGCTGCGCGACACGGTCGCGGCGTACCTGGCGGACCACTACGACTTCGACAAGCGTCGGGCCGTGGTTTCCAAGGAGCCGGGCTGGCGGCCGGAGGTCTGGAAGGCCTTCGCCGAGGAGCTGGGCATTCTGGGCGCGCCGTTCTCCGAGGAACTGGGCGGTCTGGGCGGCGGCCCGATCGAGAACATGATCGTGATGGAAGAGTTCGGTAAGGCGCTCGTCGTCGAACCGTACCTCGGCACGGTCGTCATCGGCGGCGGCTTCCTGAAGCACTCGGGCCACGCGGGCGCGGCGGACCTCATCGGCGGCATCATCGAGGGCAAGACGATCTTCGCCTTCGCCCAGGCCGAACCGCAGAGCCGCTACAACCTCGCGGCCGTCTCGACCACGGCCAAGAAGGACGGCGCGGGCTGGACACTCAACGGCCATAAGGCGGTCGTGATCGGCGCGCCGTTCGCCACCCACTTCATCGTGACCGCGCGCACCTCGGGCGGCGAGCGCGATGCGCAGGGGATCTCGGTGTTCATCGTGGAGAAGGGCGCCAAGGGCGTGACCACCCGCGACTATCCCACCGTCGACGGGTTCCGCGCCTCGGAGGTCTACTTCGAGAACGTCAGCCTGGGCGCCGACGCCCTGGTCGGCCCGGCCGACGGCGGCCTGCCGCTGGTGGAGAAGGTCGTGGACGAAGCGATCGCCGCCACCTGCGCCGAAGCCTGCGGCGTGCTGCGCAAGCTGCACGAAGGCACGCTTGAGTACACCAAGCAGCGCAAGCAGTTCGGCGTGCCGATCAGCTCGTTCCAGGTGCTGCAGCACCGCATGGTCGATATGTTCATCAACGTCGAGCAGGCGGTCTCGATGACCTACATGGCCAACATCAAGGTCACCGACGACGCCGAGCGCGCCAAGGCCGCCAGCGCCGCCAAGGTGCAGATCGGCAAGGCCTGCAAGTTCGTCGGCCAGAACGCCATCCAGCTTCACGGCGGTATGGGCATGACCGACGAAATGGCCATCGGCCACTATTTCAAGCGCGCCACCATGATCGAAAGCGCCTTCGGCTCGGTCGACCATCACCTGGCCCGCTACGAGTTCCTGTCGCTGGGCAAGGCCGCCTGACGTACGGACCACGACGACGACTTCGGCGGCCGCCGGCGATCACGCCGGCGGCCGTTGTCGTTTCGGGCTAACCCCAGATGGCCAACGCTGCCGCCGGGGTCTCGACCTCGCGCCAGCCGCCACGGAGCACGAGCGGGCCGCGCCCGATCACCAAATAGCAGCCGCCGGCGGGGTTCGGCGGGCGATCCTCCCGGCCGATCTCCACGCCTTGCAGGTGCGCCGTCAGTAGGGCGCCGACGCCGCCGTGCGAGACGACGAGGACGACGCCTGGCGGGCTATTGGCGTCCAGGCGCGTGACGGCGTCCACGATGCGCTGCTGTGCGTGTCGGGCGGTCTCCCATCCACGGACGCTCTCGTCGGGCTTCGCAAAGAACTCGGCCACGACCTCCCAGAACTCCGGCGGCGCGATATAGCCCGTGGACTCGCGGCCGTTCTCGCCGAGCCGCGGATCGACGCGGTGCGGGGCGGCTAGCCGCTCGGCCAGGATCGCGCCGCCGTCCAGCGCCTTCTGCTCGTCGCTGGACCAGACAGCGGCGACCGGACCGCCCGCCAACGCGTCGGCGAAGGTCTCCATCCGCGTGCGTCCCTTCGCCGACAGCGGCCAGCGCGGAACGGGGACGGCGGGATCGATGACCACTTCGGGATGGGTGATGAAGACGATGGCGTCCATGGATGCTTCGGGTTGCCCGAACGGTGGTCGTGCGCCAGAGCTTTGCGATGGGCAAGGACGCACGGACGACGGGGCGGTTCGCGGACGGCGCCGACGAAGGCCGCCTGCAGTACGAGGCGCCGAGGCTGCTGTTCCGCGGCGCACAGCGGCGGGTATGGGGCGCCGAGGGGCTGAAGGGCGTGCGAGCCGAGGGCGCGGATCTCGTGCTGGCCGACGGCGCGCGGTTCGCCCTGGGCGAGAAGCAGGCGAAGAGCTGGGCGGACGCTATCGCCAACCCGAAGGGCCGGCTGGACAAGATCGGCGTGAAGCCCGGCATGCGGGTGGCGGTGCTGGACGTGGAGGACACTGCCCTGGCCGGCGAGCTGGCGGCGCGGGGCGCGGCGCCCCTGAACGACCTCTCGGAGCTCGACATCCTGTTCTACGCCGCCGACGACGCGGAGGCGCTGGGGCGGATCGGCCAGCTGGTTCCCACGCTGGCGGACAAGGGCGCGCTGTGGGTGGTCTCGCGCAAGGGCAAGGCTGCCACGGTCAAGGACGTCGAGGTTATGGCGGCGGCCAAGTCGTTCGGCCTGGTGGACAACAAGGTGGTCGGCTTCTCCGAGACGCTGACCGCGTTAAGGTTCACGCGGCGGCGAGCGTGAGAGGGCGGTCCGGGCGGGGACCTGGCCCATTACCCGCCGCGTAATCGACCGGCCGCCGACGTTGCCGTGATCTCCCGGCATTCAGGGAGACACGCCATGAACCGCCGCCAGATCCTCGCCTCGGCCCTCGCCGGCGCGGCCGTCACCACTGCCCCGCGGCCGGGGGCGGCGGCCGTCAGACCCTCGGCGATCCGAGCCAAGGATGGCGCGGCGCTTTTCCACCGCGACTGGGGGGAGGGGCGAGCGGTGGTCTTCGTGGCGAGCTGGGCCCTGACCAGCGAGATGTGGGCCTATCAGGTCGCCCACCTCGCCGACGCGGGCTTTCGCTGCATCGCATTCGACCGCAGGGGCCATGGACGGTCCGACGTCCCCGCGAGCGGCTACGACCTGGACACCCTGGCCGACGACATCGCCGCGGTGATCGATGGTCTGGGCCTGCGGAAGGTCGACCTCGTCACCCACTCGATGGGTGGGGCTGAAGCGGCGCGCTACCTTGCCCGCCACGGCAGCGACCGCATTCGCCGCATCGCGATGCTGGCCCCGGCCGGTCCTTGCCTTATCCAGCGACCGGACAATCCGTACGGGGCCCCGCGGGCCGCTTTCGAGAGCAGGATCGCCGACTGGCGCGCCGATTTTCCAAAGTGGGCGCGGGACAACCAGCCGCCGTTCTTCACGCCGCAGACCTCGCAGGCCATGCAGGAGTGGCTGGTGGCGCAGATGCTTTCCACGCCATTGCCGGTCGCGATCGCCACGTTCCGCGCGCTGATCGAGGCCGATGTGCGGCCCGACCTTTCCAGGATCGATCGCCCCACGCTGATCCTGCACGGCGACCGCGACGCCTCGGCGCCGCTGGAGATTACCGGGCGCCGCTTCGCCGCCGGTATTCGTGGGGCGCAGCTCAAGGTGCTGGCCGGCGCGCCGCACGGGCTGTTCGTCACCCACATGGACCAGGTGAACGGCGCGCTTGAGGCGTTCCTTCGCGACTGAGGCGAACTGCGGCGCCGAAACCGGCTTCCCCTTTCGCCTGGCGCGCCCTAGCAGGGCGCCATGGCCTTCCGCGACTTCGGCCTGCTCATGGCCATGTGCATGGTCTGGGCGGTCAACAACATCATCTCGAAGTACGTCGTGAGCGTCTTGGACGTGCCGCCGCTGTTCTATGCGGCCGCCCGCTTCGCCATCGTCACCGCATGCCTGATCCCGGTGCTGCGGCCGGCGCCGCGGCCGCTCTGGCGGCTGGTGCTGACGGCCTTCCTGATGGGCGGCGGCAATTTCGGCCTGATGTTCGTGGGGCTGAAGTACTCGACTCCCAGCGCCGCGGCGGTGGTGCTGCAACTGGGGATGCCGATCACGCTGATCCTGTCGGTGCTGTTCCTCGGCGAGCGCATCCGTTGGCGCCGCGCCCTCGGCATCGCGCTCACCTTCGCGGGGGTGCTGGTGGTGATGTGGAACCCGCACGGCTTCGCGCTGTCGACCGGGTTGCTACTGATCGCCGGCGCCACATTGATGTCCAGCATCGGGGTCGTCATGACCAAGCAGATCGAAGGCATGCGGCCGATCACGTTCCAGGCCTGGGTGGGGCTCTCTTCGGTGTTCCCCATGGCGCTGCTGTCCGCGTGGTTCGAGCCCGGGCAGATCCAGGCGGGGCTCGCCGCCGGCTGGCCGTTCGTCGCTGCCGTGGTCTTCTCGGCGCTGGTCGTCTCGCTGGGCGCCCACACGCTCTATGTGACGCTGCTGCAGAAGTACGAGGCCAACCTGATCTCCGCGTTGATCCTGGTGACGCCGCTGGCCACTATCGGCCTGGGGGTGGCGGCATTCCACGACCCGTTCGGCCCGCGGATGATGATCGGGACCGCGTTGGCGCTGGCCGGCGTGCTGATCATCGCCCTGCGCGGAAACCAGGTGATGTCGATGCTGATGGCGATCCGGAGCCGCGCGGAATGAACTTCATCGAAGCCCCGTCACCCAACTTCGACCCGCGGACGGTGACGCCCAGCATCCTGGTGCTGCACTACACCGGCATGCAGACCGGCGAGGCGGCGATCGCGCGCCTGCGCGATCCCGAAGCGAAGGTCAGCGCGCACTACGTCGTGGAGGAGGACGGCCGAATCTTCCGCCTGGTGCCCGAGGAGCGCCGGGCGTGGCACGCGGGCGTCTCCTTCTGGCGGGGGCGGAGGAACATAAACGGCGACTCCATTGGCATCGAGATCGTCAATCCGGGACACGAGTTCGGCTATCGCCCGTTCCCCGAGGCGCAGGTCGCCGCGGTGATCGCGCTGGTGGGCGACATCCGCGGCCGCTGGACCATCGAGGACCGCGACATCGTTGGGCACTCCGACGTCGCGCCGGCGCGCAAGGACGATCCGGGCGAGCTGTTCCCATGGAAACGACTGGCGGAGGCCGGCCACGGCCTCTGGGCCGAGGCGCCGTCCGCACCGGGCGAGCCGATCGGCGAGGGCGAGGAAGGCGCGGCCGTGTTCGCGCTGCAGGCCGGCTTCACGCGCCTGGGGTACGACCTGCCGCCGTCGGGCCGGTTCGACGCCGACACCGCGACGGTGGTCCGCGCCTTCCAGCGGCACTGGCGGCCAGAGAAGGTGGACGGGATCGCCGACGGCGAGACCCGGGCGCGTCTGATCGCCCTGCTCCGGCTCTCGTCCCTCCCTTAGCGGGGAGGGACTTGCTTGACTCTCCTCGCCAATTCCCCAACTTCCGCCGCGGATCAGACGGCCGGGCGGTCGCGGGCGCAAGCTCGAGGAAAGTCCGGGCTCCACGACGACATGGCGGCGGGTAACGCCCGCCGGGGGTGACCCCAGGGATAGCGCCACAGAGAGCAGACCGCCTCGGCCTCGGCCGGGGTAAGGGTGAAAGGGTGCGGTAAGAGCGCACCGGGCCGCTGGTAACAGGGGTCGCATGGCAAGCCCCGCCAGGAGCAAGACCGAATAGGGATCCCGCGCCCGGCCAGTCCGCAAGGATACTGCCGGGTAGAGCCGTCGCCGGCTCGAGGGGTCCGGGTAGGTCGCGAGAACCGGCCCGCGAGGGTCGGTCCAGAGGAATGACCGCCGCGTCCCGCAGGGGGCGGCACAGAACCCGGCTTACAGGCCGTCTGATCCGCATATCCACAGCTTCGGCGTCGTTAAGCTTCGGACAACCGACGCATTTGCACGCTCGTCCGAAGCGGCGAGATCAGAGCGCTGCCGTTAACTATCAGTTCTGTGTATGTTCTGTTGATAATCCGCGCGGGTTAACCCTGCGCCCAAACGACACCTTTGTTTTCGTGCAAATAGTCATTGAGTGTCATTGAAACCCATCTGGTCCCATGTTAACCCAATTGCAATTCGTAGATCAGGGTGGCGGGTCGGGGCGCGGACCCAGGCTGATCGGCGAAGGGCAGGGGGCCGTTCGGAGAGATGTTTCTCTCGACCTTCGAGAAGCAGTTGGACGCGAAGCGGCGCATCGTTGTGCCGCAGGAATACCGCGCCGCGCTCTCGGGCCC
>NZ_JANINU010000129.1 GCF_024508875.1 Phenylobacterium sp. | reverse complement strand
GGATCTTGTGCGGATAGGCCTGGTGACCGACGTCCCAGATCAGGATGTCGTCCGGCGTCTCGTAAACGTGATGCAACGCCACCGTCAGCTCGACCACGCCCAGGCCCGCGCCCAGGTGCCCGCCCGTCTGCGAGACCGCATCGATCGTCTCGGCCCGCAGCTCGTCCGCGAGCTGTTTCAGTTGCGGGATCGACAGGCTCCGGGTGTCGGCAGGCGAGGAGACCGTATCGAGCAGGGGAGTTTCAGGCGGCAACGCGGGCAGTCCTCGAACTATTGTCGGCGCTCTAGCACGAAATCGACACTGGCCCGCAGGAATTCGGCCCGGGGCCCGAACGGATCCAGGTGGGATTTCGTCTGGGTTTTCAGCAGACCCAGGCGCTCTTTCGCCGCATCGACGCCCAGCAGCGTCACGAAGGTTGTCTTGCCGGCGGCCGCGTCCTTGCCCACCGCCTTGCCCATCTCTCCCGCGTCGCCTTCGGCGTCCAGCAGGTCGTCGACGATTTGGTAGGCCAGGCCCAGGTCGTGGGCGAACGCCATCAGCGCGTGACGCTCGCCGTCCTGCGCCCGGGCGATCGTCAGCGGCAGCTCGAACGCGCAGGCGATCAGCGCGCCGGTCTTCAGCCGCTGCATCCGCGCCACCCCGCCCAGGTCCTCGCGCACGCCCAGCATGTCGATCATCTGGCCGCCCACCATGCCCCGCGCGCCCGACGCCAGCGCCAGCCGGGTCACCAGTTCGGCGCGGACATTGCCGTCGGGATGGGTGTCGGGATGGGCCAGGATCTCGAACGCGGCGGTCTGCAGCGCATCGCCCGCCAGCACCGCTGTCATCTCGTCGTAGGCCACGTGAACGGTCGGCTGGCCGCGCCGCATGTCGTCGTCGTCCATGCACGGCAGGTCGTCGTGGACCAGGCTGTAGGCGTGAATGCACTCCAGCGCGCAGGCCGCCCGCAGCACCGACGTCTCGTCCAGGTCGAACATCCGCCCGGTCTCGAGCGCGAAGAACGTCCGCAGCCGCTTGCCGGGCCCCAGCGCGGCATAGCGCATCGCCTCGGTCAGCCGGCTTTCCGGCCCCTCGCCACGGGGCAGCAGTTCGTCCAGCGCCACGGTGACGAGGTCCGCGGCCTCGGCCACACGCTGGGCCAGGTCCATCAGCCGAACTCGGCCGGTTCTGTCGCCGGGGCGCCGCCGGCCCCCATCACGATCTTCTCGACACGCAGCCGCGCCGCCTCCAGCCGCGTCTCGCAGTGCGCCTTCAGCGCCGCCCCGCGCTCGTACATCCGGATCGAATCCTCGAGCGGCGCCTGGCCCGACTCCAGCCGCGCGACGATCTGCTCGAGCTCCGCCAGCGCGGTCTCGAAGGTCATGGCGGAGATGTCGGCGGGTTCGGACATGGAGCGATCTTTAGTGGCGTGGCGACAGGGAATCTACGCCCTTTTCCCTCCCCTCGATGGGGAGGCTGGCTGCGACCCCGGACTTGATCCGGGGGAACAGAGGGGGGAAGCCACAAACCGGGCTCGAGCTTACTCCCCGCCCATCTCCCCATGAAGGGGAGGGACAGGCGCCCTACCCGCGCTCGAACCGCCGCACGGACCAGTATTTGTAGCCGTGGCCCTCGACCAGCTTCCAACCCAGCTTCTTCAGCGAGCGCCCGATCAGGTGGTTGAAGAACCCGTGGGCCAGCACGACCACGGTCTCGCCCTGCGCGGCCAGGCCCACCAGCAGGGCGGCGGCCTCGTCGGCGCGCGCCTCGGCCTGCGCGCGGGTCTCCTGGCCGGCGTGGTGGTCGAAGAACCACCACCAGAACCGGGACAGGAAGCCCCAGATCTTCGGCGACAGCTTGATCCATGACGGGAAGTTCGGCGGCGGCAGCGGCGCCTCGATCAGGATCTCGTGGTGCGGGAAGTCGCGCTCGCCCACCATCATCCGCGCGCTCTGGATGGCCCGCGGCCGGGTCGACGAGACCAAGACGCCGCATTCGGTCACGAACTGGCGCAGGCGGTCGGGCGGTCCGTGGTGGGGCACGATCCCGCCCACCTCGTACTTGGCCCAGAACTCGGCGTACTCGCGCGCCGACAGCAGCACCTTCCGCGAAAGCGCCGGCTCGCCGTGGCGGGCGAGCACGATCGCGCCGTAGCGCGTGGAGGCGGACCCGGCGGTCAAGCTTTCGGCCATCGATCCAGGGAACGCACCCGCGAACTGCCCCTCACCCTTCGCCCAGGGCCGCGACGTGCGCGCGCGCCGAGCGGCCCAGAGCTTCGAGGTCGTAACCGCCCTCGAGCGAGGACACAACCCGACCCTTGGCCGTACGGTTGGCCACCGAGAGGATCGCGCCGGTCGCCCAGGCGAAGTCGGCCTCCTCCAGGCTCTGCCCCGCGCCGCCGATGGGATCGCGCACGTGGGCGTCGAACCCGGCCGAGACCAGGATCAGGTCCGGGGCGAAGGCGTCCACCTTCTCCATCAGCCCCTCGAAGGCCCGCCGCCAGACATGGACCGGCGCGCCCTCGGGCGAGACCGCGTTGGCGATGTTGGCCGGCGCGGGCTGGTCGGGGTGGCCGCTTCCGGGCCACATCGGCCATTGCTGGATCGAGGCCAGGAACGTGTCCGGCCGCCCGCCCAGGGCCGCCTGCGTGCCGTTGCCGTGGTGGATGTCGAAGTCCACCACCGCCACCTTGGCCAGGCCCGCCTGCTGCGCCGCCAGCGCCGCGATTCCCACGTTCGAGAAGATGCAGAAACCCATGGGCAGGCCGGGCTCGGCATGGTGCCCCGGCGGCCGCACGGCGCAGAACGCCCGCTCCGTCCGTCCCGCCGCCACGTCGCGCACCGCCTGCACGACTGCGCCCGCCGCCCGCCGCGCCGCCAGCAGGCTGCCGCCCGACATGTAGGTGTCCGAATCCAGCACCTTCAGCCCGCCCGCCGCCGGCGCGGCCCGCTCGATCGCCGCCACATAGTCGGGATCGTGCGCCAGCAGCAGGTCGGCCTCCGCCACGACCGGCGCCTCGTGCGGCTCCAGGTCGAGGCCGGAATCCCCCAGCGCGTCCAGCACCGCGCGCAGCCGCTCCGGGCGCTCGGGATGGCCCTCACCCGGACGGTGGCCGAACATGTCGCGATGGGTGTAGAGCGCGATGGTCATGCTTCATCCTAGCGCAACTTCCCGCTTCGCCCATCCGGCCGCCAAATGACCCAGCCCGTGATCCGCCGAGCGACGCCGGCCGACGCCGAGACGCTCGCCGCTCTCGGCGCCCGCACCTTCTGCGAGACCTTCGCCCACCTCTACGATCCCGAGGACCTGAACGCCTTCCTCGCCGAGGCCTACGACGTGGATCGCACCCGCGCCGCCGTGGCCGATCCGGCCAAGGCGTCCTGGCTCGTGGAGGTTGACGGCGAGGCGATCGGCTACGCCAGCGCCGGCCCCTGCGGCCTACCCCACGACGACGTCACCCCGGCCTGCGGCGAGCTCAAGCGCATCTACTTCCGCAAGGACCGCCAGGGCGGCGGCCAGGGCGGCCGGCTGTTCGCCGAGGTCATGGCCTGGCTGCAGAAGGACGGGCCGCGCGCGGTCTGGATCGGGGTCTGGTCCGAGAACTTCGGAGCCCAGCGGTTCTACGAACGGCGCGGGTTCGACAAGGTCGGCGAATACGGCTTCCGCGTCGGCAAGACCGTCGACCGCGAATTCATCTTGCGGCGGGACGCGGAGAAATTTTCCAGCAACGCAGCATAGTCTGTCGAAATTCGACACACTTTCGCCCAATTCGCCCAAGTTCGGCGACTTTCATTGCTGCGATTTAACCTCTGCCCGTCTTGGCGCGGGCGTCGCCATTTGGGAACCTTGGCCATCGAAGGTTGAGCAAGTTCCGGGATCGGCGGTGGGGATGCTGAGGATCGGCTATGTCCGGGCGCGCGACGCGGCCTCGGATGGGGACGCCGCGGCGCTGAAGGCCGCCGGCTGCCAGGTCGTGCGCGCCGAGGAGTCCGAAGCGGCCGGCCAGACGCTGGCGTCGATCCTCGACTTCATCGCGTCCGGCGACCAGCTCGTGGTCACGCGCCTGGACCGCCTGGCCCTGGGCGGCCGGGGCCTGCTGGAGGCGCTGGACCGGCTCGAAGCGCGCGGCGCCAGCCTCCAGGTGCTGGAACCCCGGATCAGCAGCGAAGGCCAGAGCGGCGAGGCCCTGCGCGCCGTGCTGGAAGCCGTCGCCGGGCTCGAACCCGCCCCCGCCGGCCGCCGCCGCCGCGCCGCCGCGGCCGACGAAATCTTCGCCCTCCAGCGCGCCGGCGTCGGCCCGGTCGAGATCGCCCGCCGTCTCGGCGTCTCACGCATGACCGTCTGGCGCAAGCTCAAGGCGATCGAGCCCGCGGACGCCTGAGCCCGCTACCCCGCGCGCCGCGCCTGGATGAAATCCACGAACGCCCGCAGCGGCGAAGGCATCGTCCGGCGGCTGGGGTAATAGAGGAACGGCCCCGGGAACGTCTCGGACCAGTCTCCCAGCACCTCCACGAGCCGTCCGGCCTCGATGTGCGGCCGCGCCGCCTCTTCGAACGCCATGCCGAACCCGATCCCGTCCAGAACCGCCTGCATCAGCAGCGCCGGACTTGTCGAGACGAGGGGCCCGCTGGGCGAGATCCGCAGCGGCTCGCCGCCCTTCTCGAACTCCCAGGCGGGCTCGGCCCCGCTCGGAAACCGCACCCGCACGCACGGCAGGCCCAACAGGTTCCGCGGATGGGTCGGCGCTCCCACCCGCGCGATCAGCGACGGGGCGGCCACCAGGGCGAACCGCTGGGGCGGCCCCAGCGACACGGCCACCATGTCCTGCGCCAGGCTCTCGCCCCAGCGCACGCCGGCGTCGAAGCCCCCGGCCACGATGTCGACCAGCGCGGTCTCGCCCGTCACCTCCAGCCTGACCTGCGGATAAGCGGCCAGGAACCCCGGGATCATCGGCGCCAGCACATGCTCGATCGCCGGCTCGGGCGCGTTGATGCGCAGCGCGCCCTGCGGCTGGGCCTGGGCCGAGCGCGCCTCGGCCACCGCCTCCCCGATGGCCGTCAGCGCGGGCTGCAGCCGATCCAGCAGGGCCGCGCCGGCGTCGGTCAGCGCCACGCTGCGGGTCGTGCGATTCAGCAGGCGCACGCCCATCCGCGCCTCCAGGTCTCGCACCGTCTGACTGAGGGTCGAGGCCGAGACGCCCCGCTCCACCGCCGCGCGCCGGAAGTTGCGATGCCGCGCCACCACCGCGAAGCTGTCCAACGCATGGAGGTCGGGCCGGTCCATTGTTCGATTTTCCGCACAGTTCGTACGGTACAATGCCGATTATCGCGATAAATGCCCAGCGCTAGATAGCCGGCCACCGCACAACAGGAGGCGCACATGCAGACGCGCAAACTTGGAAAGACCGGCCCCACTGTCTCCGCCCTCGGCCTCGGCGCCATGGGCATGTCCGGCATGTACGGCCCGGCCGACCGCGCCGAGAGCCTGGCCACGATCCACGCGGCCATCGACGCCGGGATCGACCTGATCGACACCGGCGACTTCTACGGCATGGGCCACAACGAGATGCTGATCGGCGAGGCCCTGAAGGAGCACCGCCGCGAGGACGTGGTCATCAGCGTCAAGTTCGGCGCCCAGCGCAGCCCGGACGGCGGCTGGATCGGCTTCGACGCCAGCCCCAACAGCCTGAAGACCGCCCTCTGCTACAGCCTGCAGCGCCTGGGCGTGGACCATATCGACATCTACCGCCCCGCGCGCCTCGATCCGAACGTGCCCATCGAGGACACGGTCGGCGCCATCGCCGACATGGTCCGCGCCGGCTATGTGCGCCACATCGGCCTGTCGGAAGTGGGCTCCGAGACGATCCGCCGGGCCGCCGCCGTCCATCCCATCGTGGACCTGCAGATCGAATACTCGCTGATGTCCCGCGGCATCGAGGACGGCGTCCTGCAGACCACCCGCGAACTGGGCATCGGCATCACCGCCTATGGCGTGCTCAGCCGCGGCCTGATCGGCGGCAACACCACCAACTTCGCAGCCCGGGGCGACTTCCGCGCCCACAGTCCCCGCTTCCAGGGCGAGAACCTGCAAAGGAACCTGGCTCTCGCCGAAGCCCTGCGCCCCATCGCCGAAGCCGCCGGCCTCACCCCCGCCCAGGCCGCGATCGCCTGGGTGGCCGCGCAAGGGCAGGACATCGTCCCCCTCGTCGGCGCCCGTCGCCGCGACCGGCTGGCCGAGTCCCTCGGCGCGCTGGCCAAGCCGCTCTCCCCCGAAAGCCTCGCCGCGCTCGAAGCCGCGATACCCAAGGGCGCAACAGCGGGCACGCGCTACGCCGAAGCCCAGATGGCGCACCTGGATTCGGAGCGGGGGTAGCAAGGCCCGCCGCCCGCCCCGGCCGCCCCCTCCCTTCTAATCGTCATCCCCGGGCGTGACCCCCGGGCTCCATTCCAGGGCGCCGGCCGTCTCCGCCCCCCTCCGGCTCGTCATCCCCGGGCTCGTCCCGGGGATCCAGACACGCCGGCGGCGAGGCCGCGCGCACGGCCGTCCCGCCCGCGCATCTGGATGGCCGGGACACGCCCGACCATGACGAGGGCAAAAGAAAGGGAAGAACAACTTTGACTCCCTGCGGGGTCGCATGTTCTTCTTTCGTTCATGTCGCA
>NZ_JANINU010000128.1 GCF_024508875.1 Phenylobacterium sp. | reverse complement strand
CCATCATGGCCCTGGCCGAAGCCCGCCGCGCCATCGTCGAGACCCACAAGGAACTGAGCGTCGTCCAGGGCCAGATCGGCCTGGGCGCGATCAGGATGGCCGGCGAAGCGGGCGACAAGCCGCCGCCGCAAGGACTGGAGACCGATCGCGTCCGGATGCGGAGCCTGCGCATCGCCTCGTAAGCCCAGGTTCAAACTCTCGGTCGCATCTGCCAGAGTGCGGCCCTCGGTGAGCCCGGGGGCCGCTTTCTTTTGACCGCCTATCAGCTTCCTCCATTCGTCTGGCCGACGGCGCTGATGATCGTCTGCGGCCTGGCTGCCTGGCGCGGGCGCGACCTCGAGCGGCTATCGGCGGGCGCCTACCTGGCTGCGTGGGCTCTGAGCCTCGTCGCCTTCCGTGCCGGGACGGGTGAGACGCAGTGGGCGATCATGGTCATCGACGCAGCGCTCCTCGCGATCTTCGTGGGGGTGGCGCTGAAAACGGGGCGCTACTGGCCCCTCTTCTCGGCGGCCTTCCAGCTTCTCGCCGTCCTGACCCACATCGCCCGTGCGCTCGATGCCGGGGTCTCGGGGTGGGCGTATCAGACCGCCGGAATCATCTGGGGCTATCTGGCGATCGCGGCCATCGGCTACGGCTCGTGGACCGCGCCGCGGCGCTATGCCGAGATCGAGGCGGCCGACCCCACCGACGTTCCCGGCGCGACGCGGCGGTAGATCAGGGCCTCGGCGACGTGGACGCGGCGCACCGGGCCTGACCCCTCCAGGTCGGCGATGGTGCGGGCGAGGCGCAGGGTGCGGGTCCAGCCGCGGGCCGAGAGGCCGCCAGCTTCGGCGGCCTTCGCGAGCAGCGCGCGCGCCGGCGGGTCGAGATCGGCGATGGTCTCCAGGAAATCGCCCTCGGCCTGGGCGTTCAGCGGGGCGCCGTCGGTCCCTTGCGCACGCTCCACCTGCACCGCCCGGGCGGCCATGACCCGCGCGGAGGCCTCGGCGGTGCCCTCCGCGGGCGGGGGCAGGGCGAGGTCGGCGGCGGTGACCGGCGGGACCTCGATCTGCAGGTCGATACGGTCCATCAGCGGCCCTGAGATCCGCGCCTGGTAGTCGGTCTGGCAGCGCGGCGCGCGGCCACAGGCGCCGCGGCCGGGACCGCCATGGCCGCACCGGCATGGATTCATCGCCGCGACGAGCTGGAACCGCGCCGGATAGCGCACGTGGGCGTTGGCGCGGGCCACCACGACCTCGCCGGTCTCCAGCGGCTGGCGCAGGGAGTCGAGCGCCTGGGCGCCGAACTCGGGCAGTTCGTCGAGGAACAGCACGCCGTTGTGGGCCAGGCTGACCTCGCCGGGCTTGGCGCGGTGCCCGCCTCCGGTGAGGGCCGCCATGCTGGCCGAGTGGTGCGGACTGCGGAACGGACGGGCGCGGGAAAGCTGGCCCTTGGCGATCAGGCCGGCGACGGAATGGACCATCGAGGTCTCCAGGAGCTCGGCCGGGGTCAGCGGCGGCAGCAGGCCCGGCAGGCGCGCGGCCATCATCGACTTGCCCGAGCCCGGCGGTCCGACGAAGCAGAGGTTGTGCCCGCCGGCCGCCGCGATCTCGAGCGCGCGCTTGGCGTTCTCCTGGCCTTTCACGTCCCGCAGGTCGGGGACGCGCTCGCCGTCCAGCATGTCGCCGGCCCGTGGCGCGCTCAGCACCTGGGTTCCGCGGAAGTGGTTCACGAGCGCGATCAGCGACGGAGCGGCCAGCACCCGCGTCTCGCCCGCCCACGCCGCCTCGGGCCCGCAGGCCTCGGGGCAGATCAGGCCCAGGCCCAGCCCGCCGGCCGCCACCGCCGCGGGCAAGGCGCCGGCCACCGGGGTGATCCGCCCGTCGAGGGCCAGCTCGCCCACCGCCGCCCAGCCCTCCAGCGCGTCGGGCGGGATGATCCCCATGGCGGCCATGATCGCCAGCGCGATCGGCAGGTCGTAGTGGCTGCCCTCCTTGGGCAGGTCGGCGGGCGCCAGGTTGGCGATGATGCGCCGCGCGGGAAGGGCCAGGCCCATCCCCTGGAAGGCGGCGCGCACCCGTTCGCGGCTCTCGGACACGGCCTTGTCGCCCATGCCGACCAGGAAGAATTTCTGCTCGCCGCCGGTGAACTGGACCTGGACGTCGACGCGGACGGCCTCGACGCCCCGAAAGGCCAGGGTCACAACCCGCGCGGACATCCCCGTCACCCCCGTAGGACAGGCCATAAGTTATCCACAGCCGACCACAACGCTCGGCTCAGATCAAGAACAAAAAATGAACTTACGGGGAAAGTAAGACAATTCCGTAACTTCCGGACGTCTTTTAGAAAACAAGCTAAACCTGTGCGCGCAGGTGCTCGATCCGTTGCCACATCACGTCGGTGGCGTCGATTCCCGTGAAGCGTTTCAGAGCCACGGCGCCGGTGGGGGAGGTGACGTTGATCTCGGTCAGCCACTCACCGATCACGTCGATGCCGACGAAGATCAGGCCGCGCGCCTTCAGCTCGGGGCCGATCGTGGCGCAGATCTCGCGGTCGCGGGCGGACAGCTCCACGGGCTGCGCCTCGCCGCCGACCGCCAGGTTCGAACGGATCTGGCCCTTGGCCGGCACGCGGTTGATCGCGCCGACCGGCTCGCCGTCGACCAGCAGGATGCGCTTGTCGCCCTTTGTCACCGACGGCAGGAACTTCTGGACGATCACCGGCTCGCGGGCGAGCTCGGCGTGGATCTCCAGCAGGGAGTCCAAGTTGGGGTCGTCGGCGAGGTGGCGCGTGACGCCCGAGCCGCCCCGGCCGTTCAGCGGCTTCAGCACGATGTCGCCGTGGGTCGCGCGGAACTCGCGAATCGCCTCGCGGTCCCAGGTGATGAGGGTGGGCGGCTGCAGGCCGGGGAACTTGGTGACGAAGATCTTCTCGGGCGCGCTGCGCACCTCGGCCGGGTTGTTGACCACCAGCGTCTTCGGATGGATCGCCTCGAGGAAGAAGGTGGCGTCGATGTAGTGCATGTCGAACGGCGGGTCCTGGCGCATCAGGACGACGTCGAAGTCCGACAGTTCGACCCGGCGCACCGGGCCCGCCTTGAAGTGGTCGCCCTTGACGCGCCGCACCTCGATGTCCCGCCCGCGGGCGAACACCCGGCCGTTCTCCATGGCGAGGGAGTCGGTCAGGTAGACGAAGATCGAGTGCCCCCGCGCCTGCGCCGTCTCCATCATCAGGAAGCTGGTGTCGCCCTCGATGTTGATGCCCTCGATGGGATCCATCTGGACGGCGACCTTCAGCGACATGCGGGCGTTCCTCGGGGTTCGGACCCCGCCGACATAGGGGCTTGCGGGCGCGAGCGCCAGCGGAAGGCCCCTCTCGCCGCTACCGGTTGCGGATCCAGCCCAGCGGCAGGTGGCTGAGGGTGACGCCGCGCAGCACCAGCCGGCCACCCCGCAGCTCCACGATCGTGTCGGCCCCGTTCTGGCGCACCCGGTAGGCGTCGCCGAGGTTGATCTCGACCCGGTCGCCCTCCTGCGCGTCGAAGTCGAGCACGACGTCCGTGCCGGACTCGGCGAAGCTGTTGAAGACGTCGGCGCCCTTGCCGCCGCGGAGCACGTCGTTGTCGCGCCCGCCCGAAATCCAGTCGTCCCCCGCGCCGCCATCGACGGTGTCGCGGCCGCGCCCGCCGCGCAGGACGTCGTCGCCGCCCAGGCCCTCGATGCTGTCGTTGCCGGGCCGCCCCTGGATGTCGTCCGGCCGCCGCGTGCCCTTCAGCCGATCGTCGCCCTCGCCGCCATTGATGACGTTGCGCTCGCCCATGTAGCGCTGCCGGCGGGCGATGGAGAGATAACGGGCCCGGCTCTCGACCGCCTCGTCGATGCGGGCCGTCGCCGCCGCCGAGGGTGCGGAGGCCTCGCCCATCACCGCCGGCAGGCCGCTCTCGAGCACCTCGATGGCGACGATGTCCGGCTGGAACCGCGCGATGAGGTCGGGGCGCCAGAAGCCGTCCTGATTGTGGGCGGTGACGATCCGGCTGAAATGGCCGTAGAGGAACGGCATCAGCGCGTTCGAGAAGGAATCGACGGTCATCAGCAGGACGGGCTTGCCGGTCTGGCCGGTGTCGATGATCCGCAGGCCGTTCCAGTCGTGGCCGCTGAGGTAGGTGATCCGGACCCCCTGGGCGGTGGCGGGATCGCTGAACTGCGGGAAGTCGGGCGTGACGAAGCTAGCCACCCCCAGCATGAGCGACAGGTCGCGCGGCGTGGCCGACAGCGGCATGTCGGTCCGCTCGCTGAAGGACCCCAGCGGGCGCGGGCCCTCGGCCAAGCCCTGACGCGCCAGGCTGCGCATGAAGGCGGCATAGCCCTGGTAGGCGCCGAGGCCGGTCCAGTGGGTGTCGTAGCGGTCGTAGACGTGCAGGCCCCAGTGCGCCTGCTGGGCCAGTTGCGGGTGCGGGTAGATCACCTCTCCGGCGCCGGACGCCATGGCGAGCCGCGAGAGCATCTCGGCCGGCCGGTTGGGGTCGAGGCGGAACCAGCCGGGCGCGTGGTTGGGATAGACCGCCTCCTTCATGGGCGGCGCCAGCACCACATAGGCGCGGCCCTGGGCGCGCAACGCCTCGGTGCGGCCGGCGAGGCCGTAGAGCCAGGACCGGATCTGCGCCTCCGACAGGCCGGTGTCGCCGCGGGCGGCGGCCATGTGGCTGCCGTCGTCGCTGTAGAGCCAGCCGTCGCGGCCGACGGCGACGCGCGGCGAGCCCGAGACGCCCAGCCGATAGCGCAGGACGTTCAGGCCGGCGATCAGTTGCGTGCGGGCGGGGAAGTGGTCGGCGACCCAGGCGTCGGTGGCCTTGCGGAAGGCCGTGAGGTCGCCCGGCCCCTTCGGCCAGGCGGGCGCGGGCGCCAGGGTGCGGTTCTCCTGCAGGACCGGCGTCGGCAGCACGTACGGCAGGGCGAAGCCGCCGGCGATCACCGCCAGGGTGGCGGCGATCAGTCGGGCCCAGTGTGCGCGCGGAACGTCGGCCATCAGAACCGGAAGTACAGGAAGGGGTTGAGGGTCGTGCCCGACAGGAAGGCGATGCTCAGGACGAGGCCCAGGACGAGCACGGGGGTGGAGAGGACGTGGACGCCCTGGGTGTCGAGCCGGCGCTCCAGCGTGTGGGCCGGGTCGAGGCGCGGCGCGCGGAGGCGGTCGAGCGCCCACGACAGGGTTGGGACGGCGAACACCACGCCGGCGGCCAGGGCGGCGAGCGTCTCAGCGTCCAGCAGCACCTGGGTCGCGGTTCCGAGCGGGCGCCAGCCCTCTGCGCCGCCCATGATGGAAAGGTAGGCGAGGGCGTTCGGCAGGGTGTCGGCGCGGAACAGCACCCAGCCAACCAGCACGGCCAGCAGCGTGTAGGCGTGGCCCACGAACCGCGGGAGCGCGGCCAGCAGGCGCCCCAGGCCGAAGCGCTCGATGAGCAGGAACGCGCCGTGGTAAAGCCCCCAGGCGATGAAGGTCCAGGCCGCGCCGTGCCAGACGCCGGTGAGCAGGAAGACCACCAGCAGGTTGCGCACCGTCTTCCACCGGCCTTCGCGATTGCCGCCCAGCGGGATGTAGACGTAGTCGCGGAACCACGACGACAGCGAGATGTGCCAGCGCCGCCAGAACTCGGTGATCGAGCGGCTGGCGTAGGGGTGGTCGAAGTTCTTGGGGAAGGTGAACCCCAGCATGAAGGCCAGGCCGATGGCCATGTTCGAATAGCCGCAGAAGTCGAAATAGATCTGCAGCGAATAGGCGAAGGCGCCCAGCCAGGCCGAACCGGCATCCAGAGCCTCGGCGGGCAGGCCGAAGGCGTGGTCCGCGAGCGGGGCGACGTTGTTGGCCACCAGCACCTTCTGGCTGAGCCCGACGATGAAATACTGGATGCCCAGGCCGATCCGGCCCGTCCGGCGACGGTCGGCGTGCAGCTCCTCGACGATGTTCGCAAAGCGCACGATGGGGCCGGCGATCAGGTGCGGGAACATCAGGATGTAGGCGGCGAAGCGGGTCAGGCTCCGCTCGGCCTCGATCCGGCGCCAGTAGACGTCGGCCACGTAGCTGATGAGCTGGAAGGTGAAGAACGAGACGCCCAGCGGCAGGGCGAGATGGATCTCGGGCAGCGGCTTGCCCGGGATCAGGAGGTTCAGGTTGTGGGCCAGGAAGCCTGCGTACTTGAAGGTGGCCAGCACGCCGAGGTCGAGCACGATCAGGCCGGTCAGGATGGCGCGCCTTGGCCCAGTGACCTCGCTGGAGGCCAGCACCCGCGAGCCCGCGTAGTTGGCGAGGATCAGGGCGGCCAAGAGGAAGATGTAGGGGCCCTCGCCCCAGACGTAGAACGCCGCGCTTCCGGCCAGCAGAACGCCGGTCCGCCAACCGCTGAGGTAGTAGCCGAGCAGGAAGACCGGCAGGAAGTAGAAGATGAAGATGATCGAACTGAAGACCATCTTCGCCCGCCGCGCGCCCTACTCAGCCGATTCGTCGCGGCACTGTGGGCGAGCCGGGCGGGGCTTTGCAACCGCCGCCCGTCGCACGGACCGTCAGTTCAGCCGCAGCCTGACCCGCTCGCGCTGGGCGCGGGCGGCCAGGGCGGCGCCGCCGTCCAGGGCGGTGGCGCGTTGCAGGGCCTCCAGCGCGCCGGCCAGG
>NZ_JANINU010000127.1 GCF_024508875.1 Phenylobacterium sp. | reverse complement strand
GCGTGGGACAACGCCAAGAAGCTGATCGAGGAAGGTCACCACGGCGGCAAGGGGTCGGAGGCTCACAAGGCCGCCGTCACCGGCGACACCGTCGGCGACCCCTACAAGGACACGGCGGGTCCCGCCGTGAACCCGATGATCAAGATCACCAACATCGTGGCCCTGCTGCTGCTGGCGATCCTGGCCCACGGCGCGGTCGGCTAGTCCGGCGCCGCCTCAGGCGAAAAGAAGAGGCCCCGGAGATCGCTCTCCGGGGCCTCGTTCTTTTCGATCCTGGAGGAGGCGCTAGCGCCGGTCGCCGGGGCGGCTGCCGGGCACGCCTTCGTCGTCCTGCGGGAGCATGGTGCCGCGGCCCACGCTGCCCAGGAGCTGTTCCAGGACGGTCATCTCGCGGCCGCGGGTCGGCGTCTCGCGGTTGTTGTAGGCGATCACCTTGCCGTCCTTCAGCGTATAGACGTTCACTGTCTCCACCATCTCGCTGTCCTTGTTGAAGACGATGGCGGTGACGTTGCGGGCTGTGACCTGCGGTTTGCGGAACGCCACGCGCTCCTTCACCTGGTTGATATAGAACCAGACGTTCGGGTCGAAGGTGGACTGCACCGAGGGGGACCCCAGCTTGGCGCGGACGGTGGACTTCGTATCCGTGCCGACCTTCACGTCCTTGGGGTCGCTGTCGATCGCCTGGAAGCCGGAATAGCTGGTGATCGGCGAACAGGCCGAGAGCCCGGCGGCCGTCAGGGTGACGGCGGCAAGTGCGGCGAGGGCGGCGTTGCGGGACATCAGGACTCGTTTCTGGTCGCCAAGCGGGCAAGAGCCTTTGACCTATCGCCGGCCGCCCCTTAGTTCAATGCCGCCTTTAGCCACGTCTTCTGGCGAAATCGAGGCCGGTTTCCATGCTCAAGCGGCTGTTCAAGCCCCGACCGACACAGATCGCCGCCCAGGCGCTCTATGCGGCGATGGTCGCCCAGGCGCGCCAGCCGTTCCTCTACGCCGACCTGGGCGCGCCCGACACGGCGGAGGGCCGGTTCGAGATCTACAGCCTCCACACCTATCTGATCCTGGAACGGCTGAAGGGGCAGGGGGCGCAGGCCGCCGACACGGCGCAGGTCTTCTTCGACACGTTCCTCAGCGGGCTGGACAACGGATTGCGCGAGCTGGGTGTCGGCGACCTCTCCGTCGGAAAGCGCATGCGCAAGCTGGGGGAAGCCTTCTACGGCCGGGTCCATTCCTGGGAAGCGGCGCTCGCGGCGCTGCCGGACCGCGCGGAGATTGAGGCCGTACTGGCGCGGACCGTCTACGCCAACGCCGACAGCACGCCGGCGCCGCACCTCGCCGCCTACGTGCTGGCGCAGCGCGAGGCCCTGGCCGGGCAAGACCTGGAGCGCATCGTGACCGGCCAACTGAACTGGAGGCCGCTGTGAGCTGGGACCGTCTTATCAAGTTGCACGAACTGGATCGCGGTCCCGTCCGCCTCCAGCTCTTGGCCGACGAGTCCGAGCGCGCCGCCATCGCCAAGCGCCTGGGACTTCGCGGCCTGCCGTCGCTCACGGCCGAGGTCACCGTGAAGCCCTGGCTGGACGGCACCGAGATCGTGGGCCGCTTCAAGGCCGTGGTGGAGCAGGTCTGCGGCGTGTCGCTGGAGCCCTTCGAACAGCCCCTCGCCGGCGAGATCGATGTGCGCGTCGTTCCGGCCGGAAGCCCGCATGCGGTGTCTCATGAAGGCCCTGAGGTCGAACTGGACCTCGACGCGCCGGACGCGCCGGACGTGCTGTCGGGGGACGCCATCGACGTCGCGGCCTATGTGGTCGAGCACCTGGCGCTGGAGATCGATCCTTTCCCGCGCAAGCCGGGCGCAACCTTCGATTACCAGGCGCCCGAGGAGGAGACCTCTCCGTTCGCGGCGCTCAAGAAACTCCACGAGCCGAAGCCCTAGTTTCCAGTCTTTGACGGGCGGGAGTAAGGTCGCCCCGCGAATCCGGTTCGCCGAGGGACGAAAGCACTTCATTTGACCCAATCCCTGGTGATTTCCGTCGACGCCATGGGCGGCGACCACGGCCCGTCTGTGGTCGTACCGGCCTGCGCAGCCGCCCTGAAGGACCTCCCGCCGACCGTCCGGCTGCTGCTGCACGGCGACGAGGCCGCGATCCGCGCCGAGATGGCGCGGTGCAAGCTTTCCGAGGCCCGGGCCGAGGTGCGCCATGCCGAGCGGGTCATCGCGATGGACGAGAAGCCCGCCCAGGCGCTGCGCCGCGGCAAGGGCACGTCGATGTGGGCCTGCGTCGAGGCGATCCGCGAGGGGCAGGCGAACGCCGCAGTCTCGGCCGGCAACACCGGCGCCCTGATGGCGATCTCCAAGCTGATCCTGCGGATGAGCGCCGACCTAGACCGGCCGGCCCTCGTGGCCAGCATTCCCCACGCTAAAGGTGTCACCACCTTCCTGGACGTCGGCGCCAACGTCGACTGCGACGCCGAGCGCCTCGTCGAGTTCGCCATCATGGGCGAGGCCTATCACCGCGCCGCCCACGGTGTGGCGAAACCCACCGTCGGCCTGCTGAACGTGGGCTCGGAGGAGATGAAGGGCCACGAGGAGGTGCGCGAGGCCAATCGCATCCTGCGCGAGGGGGCGATCGACCTGGACTACAAGGGCTTCGTGGAAGGCGACGACATCACCCATGGCGCGGTCGACGTGGTGGTCACCGACGGCTTCACCGGCAACGTGGCCCTGAAAGCCATGGAGGGCGCCGCGAAGTTCATGTACGGCGAGTTGCGCGACGCCCTGGCGTCGGGCCTGCTCACCAAGCTTGGCTTTCTGTTGGCGCGCCCGTCGCTGCGGCGTTTCCGCGACAAGATCAGCCCGCCGCCCGCCGCGCCGCTGCTGGGGCTGAACGGCCTGGTCCTGAAATGCCACGGCGGTGCGGATGCGCGCGACTTCGCGAAAGCCCTGCGCGCGGCGGCGGATATCGCGCAAAGCGGGTTTGCCTCGGAGATCGAACGGAATATGAGGCGGCTTCCCGCCGCCCTTGCGCCGGCGGACCGCGCATCCGCGGACGGAGCCGCCTGAATTGTCCAAAGTCCTGCGTAGCGTCGTCACCGGGGTCGGAGGCTATCTGCCCGACCGGATCGTGACGAACGACGAACTCGCCAAGATCGTCGACACCTCCGACGAATGGATCCGCGAACGCACCGGCATCCGCCAGCGCCGCCAGGCGGACGACGATACGCCGGTGTCGGACCTCGCGGTGGAGGCGGCCCGCCGCGCGCTCGAGGCCGCCGGCCGCACGCCCGCCGACGTGGACCTGATCATCGTCGCCACCACGACGCCCGACCTGACGTTCCCCGCCGTCGCCACCATCGTCCAACGCAAGCTGGGCTGCCCCGTCGGCATCGCCTTCGACGTGCAGGCCGTGTGCTCGGGCTTCGTCTACGCCCTTTCGACGGCCGACGGCTTCGTGGCGCGAGGCCGCTCGAAGTGCGCGCTGGTGATCGGCGCCGAGACCATGACGCGGCTGATGGACTGGACCGACCGCGGCACGTGCGTGCTGTTCGGCGACGGGGCTGGCGCCGTCGTCGTGGAGCCGGGCGAAGGCGAGGGGACGACCGCCGACCGCGGCCTGCTGGGTTTCGCCCTGCGCGCCGACGGGACCAAGCAGGAACTGCTCTACGTGGACGGCGGCGTCTCGACCAACCGCCAGACCGGCTACCTGCGGATGCAGGGCAACCAGGTGTTCCGCCACGCCGTGGTGAACATCTCGGAGGCCGTGACCGCCGCGGCCGCGGATGCGGGCGTGGCCGTGCCGGACGTCGATTGGTTCATCCCCCACCAGGCCAACCAGCGGATCCTGGAAGGCGTGGCCAGGCGGCTGGGCATCGACGAGACGAAAGTCATCTCGACCGTGGCCGAACACGCGAACACCTCGGCGGCCTCGATTCCGCTTGCGCTGGACCAGGGGGTGAAGGACGGTCGCATCCGTCCGGGCCAGCTCCTGTTGCTGGAAGCCATGGGCGGCGGCCTCACCTGGGGCGCCTGCGTCTTGCGCCTTTGAGGATCAGTTAGGCTTAAGCTGTAAAGCGTGACTTGAAGTCTTTGTCGCGATGGGACAATCAAGGCGCATGAACGACGTGTCTGCGGGGACAATGGCCATCATGAAGGGCGCGACGGTGACGCGGGCCGATCTGTGCGAGTCCGTCCACGAGCAGGTGGGCCTCACCCGTCAGGATTGTTCCGAGCTGGTCGAGCGCGTCCTCGAACTGATGTGCCAGGCGTTGGAGCGCGGGGAGCAGGTGAAGCTTTCGGGCTTCGGCGTGTTCCAGGTGCGCGCCAAACGCGCCAGGATGGGCCGCAACCCCAAGACGGGCGAGCCGGCCGCTATCGATCCGCGCCGGGTCATCGGCTTTCGCGCCTCGCAGGTGATGAAGGCGCGCGTCGACCAGGCTCTCTCTCGGTGACGGCCTCGTAGGGCGATGGCCAAGGGGCCCGAAGCCTTCCGCACGATCTCCGAAGCGGCGGACGAGCTTCATGTGCCCCAGCACGTCCTCCGGTTCTGGGAAACCAAGTTCAGCTTCATCAAGCCCATGAAGCGGGCGGGCGGGCGCCGGTTCTACCGCCCGGCCGACATCGCCGTGCTGCGCGGCGTGCGGCGCCTGCTGCACGATGAGGGCTACACGATCAAGGGCGTCCAGAAGCTCCACCGCGAGCAGGGCCTGAAGCGGCTCGTCGCGGCCGGGGAGGGCGCTTCGCAGGTCCCGTCGGAGCCTGCGGCCGCTATCGCGGCGAAGCCGGCGGCGGCGCGCACGCCCAAGGCCGTAGGCGGATCGGCCCTGCTGGAGGCGCTGCGCGATCTCGAGACGGCCAAGGCCCGCTTGGACGGCCTGCTGAAGGAGTAGGGCGCCTTACCCCGATCGTCATGGCGGCCATGACGAGCATGTCTTTATGGATGGGAAATTCTCGCCGCCGGCCGCTGGTCGGAGCGACAGGATTTGAACCTGCGACCCCTTGACCCCCAGTCAAGTGCGCTACCAAGCTGCGCCACGCTCCGAAGGGCCAGGCGGCGAGGCGCGTCTTCTAGCGGATAGACGCGCGACCGCAAGCGCCAAGTTCAGCCCTTGGGCGGCGGCTCCCGGTTCATCCACCGGATCAGCGGGAACAGCGG
The DNA here is from genome assembly GCF_024508875.1 of Phenylobacterium sp. Lineage (GTDB taxonomy): Bacteria > Pseudomonadota > Alphaproteobacteria > Caulobacterales > Caulobacteraceae > Phenylobacterium. Next base: position 1,493 of record NZ_JANINU010000127.1, on the reverse strand, counting down.
CACGCCCCAGAGCGTGCCGGCCAGGCCGTAGTAGACGAGGCGCGCCGCCCAATGGTCCGGGAGGTAGTCGCCGATGGTGGCGACGGCGACGACATAGGCGCCGCAGAACCCCAGGATGCCGATCATGCCGATGAACTTGCGCAGGCGCGGAGACATGGCTGCGTCATAGAGTGCTGGAGGCCGGTGCGGAAGACGGCTAGAGAGCCCGCCAAAGTTCGGCCCAGAAGCTGCGCCACCGCCCGTCGATGACTTCGTTCCTGCGTTCAGACCGTTCCAAGCCCGTGGCCATCTGGCTGCTGGTGGTCGCCGCCATGGTGCTGGGCATGGTGATCGTCGGCGGGGCGACGCGCCTCACCGACAGCGGCCTGTCCATCACCCAGTGGAAGCCCGTGACTGGCGCAATCCCGCCGCTGAGCGACGCCGACTGGCAGCGCGAGTTCGCGCTCTACAAGCAGATCCCGCAGTACAGCCAGCTCAACGCCGGCATGAGCCTCGGCGCCTTCAAGTCCATCTACTGGTGGGAGTGGTCGCACAGGTTGCTGGGGCGCCTGCTGGGCGTGGTGTTCTTCGTGCCCTTCGTGGTCTTCGCCATCCGGCGCGACCTGCCGCGGCGGCTGTTCCTGCGTCTGGGCGGCATCTTCGTCCTGGGCGGGCTGCAGGGGGCGGTCGGCTGGTGGATGGTCTCCAGCGGGCTGGCCCAGCGCGTGTCGGTGGCGCCCGAGCGGCTGATGGTCCACCTGGGCCTGGCGTTCGCACTGCTGGGCCTGCTGCTCTGGACAGCGCTGGACGCCTGGGCGGGGGCCGCGCGCCAGACCTTGCCCAGCCCGTGGGGGCGGCGCGCCTCCTGGCTGATCGGCCTGATCTATCTGCAGATTCTGCTGGGGGCCCTGGTGGCCGGCAACGACGCTGGCCTCGTCTACAACGACTGGCCGTTCATGAACGGCGCCCTGGTTCCGGACGACTATGGCTCGGGCGGCAGCCTTTGGGCGACTCTGGCGCACGTGCAGGGGGCGGTGCAGCTACATCACCGGCTCGTGGCCTACCTGCTGACCATCGTGGCGGTCGCGATCGGGGCGGCGGCATGGCGCTCGGACTATCTGGCGCGCGAGTCCAGGATGCTGGGCGCGGCGGTGGCGGTCGCTGTCTTGCTCCAGGTCCTGCTCGGGATCGGCACGCTGATGATGCATGCGCCTTTGGGCATGAGCATCGTCCACCAGTTGGTCGCGGCACTGGTGCTTAGCCTGGCGGTGGCGTTCGGCTGGCGCGTGCGGCGGGTCTGAGCGCAGAAAAGTCGCGGTATTATAATACCGTAACGCGTAAGTATCAGAATTTACGTGCTTTTCGTGGAAATGCGCGACATTTCCACTGTTGACTTTGAGGCTTTCGACCGGCATATGCCGCGCCTCACGTCGGGGACGCCTTCAGCGGCTCCGCTAAGTCTATTGGATCGTCCCTCATGCTGAAGAGCACCACGGCTTCGCTGAAGCCCGCCG
>NZ_JANINU010000126.1 GCF_024508875.1 Phenylobacterium sp. | reverse complement strand
CGCCGCCAAAGACGCCGCCTGATCGTCACTTCCCGACAAACCTCTCTCTTAAGGATCAAACCACATGGCCAATCTCGAAAAGCTGGTCGACGACCTGTCCGCCCTGACCGTCCTGGAAGCCGCTGAGCTGTCCAAGCTGCTGGAAGAAAAGTGGGGCGTCAGCGCCGCTGCTCCGGTCGCCGTGGCCGCCGCTCCGGCCGCCGGTGGCGGCGCTCCGGCCGAAGCCGCCGAAGAGCAAACCGAGTTCACCGTTGTTCTGACCGCCGGTGGCGACAAGAAGATCAACGTGATCAAGGAAGTCCGCGGCGTCCGTCCGGACCTCGGCCTGAAGGAAGCCAAGGACCTCGTCGAAGGCGCTCCGCAGAACGTGAAGGAAAACGTTTCCAAGCAGGAAGCGGAAGAAATCAAGAAGAAGCTGGAAGAAGCCGGCGCCACCGTCCAAATCAAGTAGTTGGACGGCGTCGACAGACGCTTCTGAAGATCGAGGGCCGGGAGCGATCCCGGCCCTTTTTCTATGCCCCCGAATGGGGGAGGGCATGTCGTGTCGCCCGCGCCAGGGTGAGGTCCTCGACTTGGGGGCTTGTGCAGGCGATGGCCAAGAAATCGATGCTGGCGGTGCTGGTCGCGGGAGGCGCTTTGGCCACAGGCTCGCCGAGCGGGGCACAGACTGCAGACCAGTACAACCGCGCTGCCCAGGCCATCCAGATGTGCAGCTCGGCCATGGGCGCGATGATCCCGGAATGCGCCAGGCTGCGCGGGCGGCCCGTCGTGGGCGCTGGCCCGGGCGCCGTGCCGGGCGCGCTGGGGCCCGGCAAGGCCGCGGCGGCGGCGGGGATCTTCAGCCTGCTGAGCCAGGCCCAGGCGCAGGCCGCGCCGGCGCCCGCGGCCACGTCCGCGGTCAATCCGGCGGCGATCCAGCAGGCGATCGCCACCTGTGTGCAGAACGCGCGGGGGAACGAGACAGCGATCCAGGCGTGCCTGCGCATCGCCGACGCCGCCAAGGGCCCGTCGTCGTCGTCGTCGTTGGGCGCGCTGCGTTAGATGAACTGAGCTTCACTGGGCGTGCCGTCACGGCGTGGTAACGTCGAAGCGTGCCGACGTCCCTGACCCTCATCGACATGTTCGTACGCGGCGTGGCCGCCGGCGCCATGATCGTCACGGGCCTTGCGCTGCAGGGCAGCGGGCTCGCCGGCCGTGTGCGGCTGGCCGGCGGGCTGCTGAGCCTGTCCATCGCCTGCTGGCTCATCACCGAGTCGCACACGCTGTGGACCGCGTTCGGCGATTTCTATCCGCTGGTGGCGCCTGCCTACGCCGTCGGAGCCATCTTCTGGCTGTTCGTGCTGACCGTCTTCGACGACCGGCCGCTGACGCCGGCCACCTGGATCCCCTGCGCGATCCTCTTCGTCTCAGGCGTCGTCTGCGAGTTCCTTCCCGACCCCACGCGCTGGCCGCTCTGGATGGCCCGGAACATGTTCAGCGGACTCCTGCTGATCCACGCGGCCTATGTGATCGTCCGCGGGTGGTCGGGCGACCTGCTCGAACAGCGGCGTCGCCTCCGCGCGCCCGTCCTCGGTTTCGCGGCGTTCTACGGCCTGACCAACGTGGTCATCGGGCTCGCCAATCGCATCGACCCGCACGAGGCGTGGCTGCAATGGACGGCCGGATGGCCGGGAGGCGGGGCGATCTTCGCCCTGATCGTCATCGCCGCCGCCGTCGTCTTCCTCCAGCCGCGGCCCTCCCTGTTCGGCGCCACGCGGCGCGAGACTCCCGGCGCCGACGCCCGGGCGGAGACGGCCGACCGGGTCATGGCGGGCAAGCTCAACGCCCTGATGGCCGCCGGCGCCTGGCGGCAGGAGGGCCTGACGATCGGCGCCCTGGCGCGCGAGATGGGCGAGCCCGAGCACCGGCTGCGGCGGCTGATCAACCAGCGCCTGGGGCACCGCAACTTCGCCGACTTCGTGAACGGCTACCGGATCGACGCCGCCAAGGCGCGCCTCGGCGATCCCGACGAGGCGCGCACCACGGTGGCGGCGATCGCCTTCGACCTGGGCTACGGGTCGCTGGGGCCGTTCAACCGCGCCTTCCGGGCGGCCACCGGCGCAACGCCGACCGAGTGGCGCCGCCAGGCGCTGCTGCAGGCCTCGCCGGAATTGCAGGAAGCCGTCTGATTTCAAAATCGGCGAGGGTGCTTCGCCCGCGGCGAGACCACCCGAGGCCGCGCCGGCCCCATGGAGCCTCTAACGACCACGAGGTGACCCCATGCCATCCTCCATCGCCGACTTAGCGCACATCTGGCTGCGCGAGCTCGAACCCACCCTGACCCGCTACGTGATCTTCACGTTCGGGGTCTGGCTCCTGCTGTGGGTGGGGCTGCGGCCCTTGCTGCGGGCGCGGAAGATCCGCGAGGAGACCCCGCCGCCGAAGCAGCTCGCCACGGAACTGATGTTCTCGCTGCGATCGATGGCGATCTTCGCGACGATGGGCGTGGTGATGACCCTGATGTACCGCGCGGGCCTCTATCCGCTGGGCGCGATCGCGGATTCCTGGGGTCCCGCCTGGTTCGCCGTTTCCCTGGTCGCCGGGATTGTGGGGCTCGACGCCTGGTTCTACTGGACCCACCGGCTCATGCACGACCCGCGGCTGTTCCGCCGTTTCCACCGGCGCCACCACCGCAGCAACAACCCGTCGCCGTTCACCGCCTACAGCTTCGACGTGGGCGAGGCGCTGGTGCTGATCGGCTATGTGGTGGTCTTCCCGATGGTGTTCCCGATGTCGTCCGGGGCCATGCAGTGGGTGATGCTCTACCAGATCGTCACCAACACCCTGCTGCACTCGGGATATGAGCTGATGCCCGCCCGACGCGACGGACGGCCGATGCTGGACTTCATCGTCACCACCACCCACCACGACCTGCATCACGCCCAGGCCGGCTGGAACTACGCCGCTTGGTTCACCTGGTGGGACCGCTGGATGGGCACCGAGCACCCGGAATACCTGGCGCGCTACGCCAAAGCGGCCTGGCGGCCCTTCGCTGGGCGTCGGGACGCCGAGGTCGCCAGCTCGATCTAGCGTTCGGGGCAGACGGCCCGCATGCGAAGCTCGCGATCGGTCGCTGCGCCGGTCGCGAGCCGCTCGGCCATCCGGGACTCGGCGGCGCCGTCTTCAGGCTTGGCGTAGATTACCTTCTCCCAGAACGCGCGGTCGTCGTAGCGCGCCCGGGCCGCCTTCTTCTGAGCCGCGATCGCGCGAAGCTCACGGATGCGGACAGCGGTCTGGGCGTCGTCGATCGCCAGTAGCGCGCAATTGCGCGCCAGTTCGAGACTGCGGCGCTGGTCGGCAGCCTCCAACTCGCGGCTGGCCTTGACGTCGAGAGCTTCCGCGGCCTTCGCGATCTTCGCCAGGTTCTCGTCGGGCGCCGGGGTGGGCGGTCCAGGGTTGCGGATGATGATGGACTTGAGCTGCGGGATGAGGATCTGTGGATTGCCCTCGCCGGAAGCTTTTCCGCGCGCATCCCGCAACGTCTTTGACAGCTCGGTGATGCTGTTTTCCAAGCGCGTGATCGCCTCCGGGCTGAGCGACTCCCGCTCAAGCACGCGCGCCTCGCTCTCGCGGGTGAGCGTTTCGCGCAGACCAAGCTGCCGTGGGCTCAGGCTGACGACTGCGGGGAGCCCCTTCGCAGCCAAGTCGGCGTCCTGCTTGCTGCGCGCAGCCTGTACTTGCTGGGTAGCGCCGACACCGACCAGCGCCAAGCTGAGCGCCGGCGCGACCGCCTTTTCCAGGAATCCGACGCTACTGTTGGCCGCAGTTATGTTGATCCGGGGGAAGTACGCTCCGAAGAGACAGAGAAAGATGCCTCCTAGCGTCATCGGAAGCAGGCCGCTGGGCAGTGCAGGGGGCTGCTTGCGGACCCACCACATCATCACGGCCTGCCGCGTTGGCGCGTGGGCGGACAACTGCTGGGTAACTTCAGTGGTCGAGGCCCGGGTCTCGCCCGACGCGTAATCTTCTTTGCTGGTGGCCGTGCGGTCTACACGGACAATCTGCGGGGGTGCGGACGCCACGGCCGGCGCCGCCGTGGGCAGCGTCAGGGCGAAGAGCTCGTAATTGGGCGTTCGGCGCGCTGCGGCGGCCAGCAAGAACAACAGGATCGCCGTCGCCACCAGTGCGCCAAAGGCCCAGGGGAGGTAGGTCATCCGCGCCTTACGGTGGGCCTCATCCTCCCGCCGCTGGCGGGCTTGGCGTTCTTGCTGTTCCTCGGTCCAGCGCTGCGCCTCCAGTGCGTGCCGCTCCGTCGCTCGAAGGTTGCGTGGGATTGGAAGCCGAGGCGGCTGCGGCGGAGGATCGTCCACCACCGGGTTCAGCGCCTGAAAGATCGCGATCGCCGCGACGGCCGCTGGGGCCAGCAGGATATAGGGCTGCAGATAAAGGGCGTCGACCCCGCTTTCAGGACGCCACTTCTCGCGCAGCGTCGCGATGGCGATCGCCACCACGCCGACCCCGACGGCCGTGATGAAGCCGCCCATGATGCGCCACGTGTGGCGGTCCTGGGCCGTGACGATGTTGTCCGACGCCTTTGCGTCGGGCGCAGCTTCGCCCGCCATGTTGCTCCCCCATCCCCGACGGCCCGCCGCCGTCCCCCGCGATCACATTGTTCCGCGAAAATGGAAGTTGCAAGATGTGGGATCGCAACCGTAGGCCGCGACTTCGAGGCGCGGGGAACTCTCAGGCAGCCTCGTTGGTTCTGGTGAGGCGAGACGGAAGTCAGCATGACGGCCCGGGATACGCCCGGGACACCCGACGGGACGGCGCGGAGGACACGGCTCCGCGTCGTCTCTCGCGTCCGAGGCGCATTTTTCCGGGGGCAGGGGGCTTCACAAAGCGCCCGAAAGCGCCTATTTCCGCCCGTTCGCGAAACACCTTTCCGATTCACATCTTTCGATGCGGCCTTCGCGCGTGCAGGCCCCGAGGCATGGTCCGTCGCCCTCCGACCATGCGAAGGGGCGCTCCCGACGACACGGGGAGCATTCCAGCGTCCGGCTCCCGCCAGGGGGTCCGTAGGGCGGACGCAGGATGAAGCACTCGGCGCCCGGAGTCCCTCCGTGCGTCATCAAGGGATCAAAATGGCGCAATCCTTCACCGGTAAGAAGCGGATCCGGAAGTCGTTCGGCCGCATTCCCGAAGCCGTGCAGATGCCGAACCTGATCGAGGTTCAGCGCTCCTCCTACGAGCAGTTCCTGCAGCGCGAAGTCCGCGCCGGCGAACGCCGCGACGAGGGCGTGGAGGCGGTCTTCAAGTCCGTCTTCCCGATCAAGGACTTCAACGAACGCGCGGTGCTCGAGTACGTCTCGTACGAGTTCGAAGAGCCGAAGTACGACGTCGAGGAATGCGTCCAGCGCGACATGACCTATGCCGCGCCGCTGAAGGTGAAGCTGCGCCTCATCGTCTTCGAAACGGACGAAGAGACCGGCGCCCGCTCCGTGAAGGACATCAAGGAGCAGGACGTCTACATGGGCGACATCCCGCTCATGACGGAGAAGGGCACCTTCATCGTCAACGGGACCCAGCGCGTCATCGTCTCCCAGATGCACCGCTCGCCGGGCGTCTTCTTCGACCACGACAAGGGCAAGACCCACGCTTCGGGCAAGCTCCTGTTCGCCGCGCGCGTGATCCCGTACCGCGGCTCGTGGCTCGACTTCGAATTCGACGCCAAGGACATCGTCTATGTCCGTATCGACCGCCGCCGTAAGCTTCCGGCGACGACCTTCCTGATGGCGCTGGGCATGGACGGCGAGGAGATCCTCTCGACGTTCTACGAGACCGTGCCGTACGAGAAGAAGAAGGGCGGCTGGGCCACTCCGTACAAGGCCGAGCGCTGGCGCGGCGTGAAGCCGGAGTTCCCGCTGATCGACGCCGACAGCGGCGAAGAGATCGCGCCGGCCGGCACGAAGATCTCGGCGCGTAACGCCAAGAAGTTCGCCGACAACGGCCTGAAGACCCTGCTGCTGGCGCCCGAGGCCCTGAACGGCCGCTACCTGGCGCGCGACCTGGTCAACATGTCGACCGGCGAGATCTACGCCGAAGCCGGCGATGAGCTGGACGCCGGCCTGATCGCCTCGCTGGAAGAGCAGGGCTTCACCACGCTGGAAGTTCTGGACATCGACCACGTGACGGTCGGCGCCTACATCCGCAACACCCTGCGCATCGACAAGAACACGGTCCGCGAGGATGCGCTGTTCGACGTCTACCGGGTCATGCGTCCGGGCGAGCCGCCGACGGTGGAAGCCGCCGAGGCCATGTTCAAGTCGCTGTTCTTCGACGGCGAGCGCTACGACCTGAGCTCGGTCGGCCGCGTGAAGATGAACATGCGCCTGGAGCTGGACTGCCCCGACGACGTGCGCATCCTGCGCAAGGAAGACGTGCTGGCGGTGCTGAAGACGCTGGTTGGGCTGCGCGACGGCCGCGGCGAAATCGACGACATCGACAACCTGGGCAACCGCCGCGTCCGCTCGGTGGGCGAGCTGCTGGAGAACCAGTACCGCGTCGGCCTGCTGCGCATGGAACGCGCCATCAAGGAGCGCATGAGCTCGGTCGACATCGACACGGTCATGCCGCACGACCTGATCAACGCGAAGCCGGCCGCCGCGGCCGTGCGCGAGTTCTTCGG
>NZ_JANINU010000125.1 GCF_024508875.1 Phenylobacterium sp. | reverse complement strand
CGCGTGGGCGAGGTGCTGATCCGCACCTGGCAGACCGCCGACAAGATGAAGAAGCAGCGCGGGAAGCTTGGCGACGGCCCGGCGGACAACGTCCGGGTGAAGCGCTACATCGCCAAGGTCACCATCAACCCGGCCATCGCCCATGGCATTGCAGCCCACATCGGCTCGATAGAGCCCGGGAAGCGCGCAGACCTAGTGCTGTGGAGCCCCGCCTTCTTCGGGGTGAAGCCGGACCTGGTGCTGCTGGGCGGATCGATCGCCGCCGCGCCGATGGGCGATCCGAACGCCTCGATCCCGACGCCGCAGCCCGTGCACTACCGCCCGATGTTCGGGGCGTTCGGGCGGGCCGTCACCCGCTCGTCGGTGGTGTTCACGTCCAAGCTCGCCGTCGAAACCGGGCTGCCCGCGAAGCTGGGGCTGATGAAGGAGATGGTCGCCGTCGAGAACGTGCGCGGCGGGCTTTCGAAGGCCTCGATGATCCACAATGGCGCGACGCCGCGGATCGAGGTCGATCCCGAAACCTACGAGGTGCGCGCCGACGGCGAACTGCTCACCTGCGAGCCCGCCGAGGTGCTGCCCATGGCGCAGAGGTATTTCCTGTTTTGACCACCATCACCGACATCCTGCCCGCAGGGGCCTGGAGCGGCGCCCCGGCCGACAGGGTGACGCTGGACTATGACGGGCGCCATCGCCGCCGAATCATGCTGACCGGCGCTTCCGGCGCCGAATACCTCCTCGACCTCAGCGAGGCGACGCACCTGAAGGACGGCGACGGACTGCAGCTTCCGGGCGGCGGGGTCGTGGCGGTGGTGGCCCAGCCCGAGCCGCTGCTGGAAGTCACGGCGCACACGCCCGCGGAGTTGATCCGCCTGGCCTGGCACATCGGCAACAGGCATCTGGCGGCGCAGGTTTTCGCCGACCGCATCCTGATCCGTCGCGACCACGTGATCGCGCATATGCTGGAGCACCAGGGCGCCCACGTCCGCGAGGTCGTGGCGCCGTTCGACCCGGAGGGCGGCGCCTATCACGACCACGGCCACGACCACGACGCCCACAGCCACGAGGGCCGCGGGCACGAAGGAGATGGGCATGCCCACTGAAGCGCGCCTGCTGCGCCTGCTCACCTGGCTGTCGCCGGCGTTTCCCGTGGGATCGTTCGGCTTCTCGCACGGACTGGAGACGGCGATCCGCGAGGGCGCAGTCTCGGACGTGCGCTCGCTGACCGGCTGGATCGCGCCGCTGCTGGAGCGAGGATCGGCCTGGACCGATGCGGTGCTGGTGAAGGCCGCCTGGACCGCGGTGACCGCCGAGGACCACGTGGCGCTGGACGAGATAGCCGAGCTGGGCGAGGCGCTGGCGCCGTCCCTCGAACGCCACCGCGAGACCATGGCGCAGGGCGAAGCGTTCCTGAAGGCGGTGGCCGCCTGGAACCCGCCGCCGCTCATCCGGGCGCCCTACCCCGTGGCGCTGGGCGCCGCCGCCGGGGCGGCCTGCCTTCCGTTGCAGCCGGCGCTGACGGCTTGGCTGCACGCCTTTGCCTCCAACCTGGTCAGCGTGGCGGTGCGCGCCGTGCCGCTGGGCCAGTCGGACGCCCTGCAGGTGCTCGCCGGCCTGGAGCCGGTGATCCTGCGCACCGCCGTCCGGGCGGCCGCCGCGACGCTGGACGATCTCGGCTCCGCCAGCCTGGTCTCCGACATCGCCGCGATGCGGCACGAAACGCTGGACGGGAGGCTCTTCGGCTCATGAGGACGCGGCTATGAACGGGCCCCTGCGCGTCGGCATCGGCGGCCCCGTCGGCTCGGGCAAGACGACGCTGACCGAGAAGCTGTGCAAGGCCATGCGCGACCGCTGGTCGATCGCCGTGGTGACCAACGACATCTACACCCAGGAGGACGCCCTGATCCTCAGCCGGCTGCAGGCGCTTCCGGAGGATCGGATCATCGGGGTGGAGACCGGCGGCTGTCCGCACACCGCGATCCGCGAGGACGCCTCGCTGAACCTGGGGGCGATCGCAGAAATGAACCGGCGCTTTCCGGACCTGGACGTGATCTTCATCGAGAGCGGCGGCGACAACCTGGCGGCCACCTTCAGCCCCGACCTCGCGGACCTGACGCTGTATGTGGTCAGCGTCTGCCAGGGCGAGAAGATCCCCCGCAAGGGCGGACCGGCGATCACGCGCTCGGACCTCCTGATCATCAACAAGACCGACCTCGCGCCACACGTGGGGGCGGATCTTTCGATCATGGACCACGACGCACGCGCGCAACGGGGCCAGCGGCCGTTCGTGTTCACCGACCTTACGCGGCTTGCAGGCCTCGACGAGGTGATCGCCTTCATCGCAAAAGCCGGCGGCCTGCCGACGGCGCGCGCAGCGTAGCGCGCGTGGACCGGTTTCACGTCGCTACTGCCACGAGGCTGTCAGCAGGCCTGGGCGAAACAGGGCCATGCCCGAGCCTCAACCCAATCGCCGCGCGGTGGTCGCCGCCGGCGCCGCCCTCGCCGCCCTGCCGGCGCACGCGACCGTCGCAGGCGATCCCGTCATCGAACTTCGGCAGTACACCTGCCACCCCGGCGGCCGCAACCGGCTGAACGAGCTGTTCGCGCGGGCGTTCATCGAGCCGCAGGAGGCGGTGGGCGCGAGGGTCCTGGGGACTTTTCGCGATCGCGACGACCCGGACCGCTTCGTCTGGCTGCGGGGCTTCGGGACCTACGCGGCGCGCGCGGAGGCGCTGACGGCGTTCTACGGCGGCCCCGTCTGGAAGGCGCATCGCGACGCGGCGAACAGCACCATGCTGGATTCCGACAACGTGCTGCTTTTGAGGCCGACCGACGGAAGCACGTTGCGGCCGCTGCCTTCGGCGCCGCGGGGAATCCTGGCCTTCATCCACTACCTGGACGACGGGCTCATGGCGCCCTTCGCCGAGTTCTTCGCCCGGGTCATGCGGCCGCAGATCGAGGCAGACGGTGGAGAGATGCTGGCCACCCTGATGAGCGAGACGCGGGAGAACAACTTCCCGCGCCTGCCGGTCCGCTCGCACGAGCGGGTGTTCGTCTGGATCGTCCGACCGACGGCCGGCGAAACGTCGTTCCTGCTGCGCCGGCATGCGCGAAGCGGATGGCGCGAGACCGCGGGCGAGGCGCTGCTGCCGGCCCTGATGCGCAAGCCCGAACTGCTGCGGCTGGAGGCCAGCGCCTAGCCTTCCACTGGGATCAGCTCATCCATGCAGGCGCGAGCCAGGGCCTCGCGTTCGCCCTGCGACGCCTCTGGCAACAGCAGGCCCTGGCCAAAGATATAAGCGTAGATGATCAGGCCTCGGGCCCGGGCGCGGACGGGCGGATAGCCGAGCCGGGCGTAGAGGTCGGTGACGCGCTCCAGCCGCACGGCGTCGACGCGGGATACAGCGGCGGCGGCGCGCGCGTCGCTGCGGGCCCATTGGCGGACGGCCAGTTCGATGGAGAGCCCCCGCGCGTTCGGCCGCTCCGAAAACAACCGGATCAGCAGCCGTAGGCGTTCGTGCGGGGTCTCCCCGTCGAGGGCGGTCTGCTGGCGGATGGCGGCGATCCGCCCATCCGCCCAGGTGTCCAGCATGGCCGCCAGCAGCGCCGGCCGATCGCGGAAGCGGCGGTAGAAGCCGCCCTTGGTGACGCCGAGCATCTGGGCCAGCACCTCGACCCGCACGCGGTCGACGCCGCCCTCCGCCAGGGCGTCGAAGCCCGCCTCAACCCAGTCCTGCGATCCATCGGCGGTGCTCATGCCACGTTGATACGGTAGCGTATTGATTTTCGCATCCAGCTTCGATACGGAACCGTATCACAAACGAACTCCGCCGAGGACGGAGCCATCGAGGAAGGACGAGAATGCAACCGCTGCTGACCTACCGGGGGACCGTCTACCCCTGGCACTGCGACCACGTCGGGCACATGAACAACATGTGGTTCGCGGGGAAGTTCGACGAGGCGTCGTGGAACCTGCTGCTCCAGCTTGGGATCACCCCCACTTACCTTCGCGACACCGAGCGCGGCATGGCCGCCGTGCAGCAGAACACGACGTTCCGGAAGGAGATCCTGGCCGGCGAGAGCGTCGAGGTGCGGACCGAGGTGATCGAGGTGCGGGAGCGAGTCGTGCGGTTCGTGCACACGATGCACAACGCCGAGACTGGAGAGGCCTGCGCCACCTGCGCGATCACGGGCGTACACACCGATCTGCGCTTGCGCCGGGCGGTCCCTTTCCCCGAAGCCATCCGCGCGGCGGCCGAGGCGCATGTGACCGCGGTGGCCGTGGCCGCCTAGCGCGCCACCGTCCCCATCATCCGCAGCCGACTGACGCCGCCGTCGGGATAGATGTTGAGGCGGACGAAGCGGATGGGGCCGAGGTCGGCCAGTTCGCTGCGGAAGATGTGGATGTGATCCGCTTGGAGCTTCACCTCCGGCAACAGGACGGGCCAGCTCTCGGCCTGCTGGGCGATCTCGTGCGGGGCGCCGTGGGCGCGGGCGGTGGCCTGGATCGAGCAGCGGTCGGGGTAGTTGCCCTTGAAGTGCGCGGTGTCGACGACGACCTCGTTCACCCGCCCGAAGGTCCCGAGCTCCAGGATCGACCAGTCGTGGCCGGGTTCGCGCCGGCGGCGCGTCTCCCAGCCGTCGCCCATGTCCACGCCGCGCCCGGGGGCGGTCATGTTCTCCACGCGGCCGAAGTGCTCGTCGTTGGCGACGATCCCGCGCCCGCCCCAGGCCATGGCGAGGAGATCGATCGCCTCGCCCTCGCCCACCTTGCTCCAGTCGGGATCGACGCGGCCCCAGACCCGCAGGCGCGCGACGCCGCCGTCGGGGAAGATGTGCAGCCGCACGTGGGTGGCAGGCGTGGCGTGCTCGACCGGGAACCAGGCGCGGTCGTTGCCCTTCAACTCCAGCCGCGGCGTGACTTTGACCCAGCCGGCGTCGTCGCCGGGGACCTGTTCGTCGGAGACGCACAGCTCGACCTCGGCGCCGGGCGGATAGTTGCCGGTGAAGTGGCGGGTGTCGATCTCGAAGCCGGCGACGATGCCAGGCACGCCCAGCTTAACCACGCACCAGTCGTGGCCGGGCGTGCGCTTGCGGCGGCTTTCCCAGCCGTCCATCCACTTGCCGTTGTCGTCGTACTTGCCGGGGATGAACACCGGCTCGGTCGGCGCGATCAGCCGGGCCTTGTCGGCGAAGAAGTCGTCGGTGGCGAAGACCACTTCCGAACCCAGGCGGGGCTGGGCGAGGTCCACGAACTGGCGGCGAAGATCGTCGAACATTCCGAAATCCTAGAACAAATCCGCGAGGCGAAAACCGGCGATGCGGTGAATCTGGGCGATGGCGGTCTCGAACTCCGTCTCGGGATCGTTGGCGAGGCGGGCTACGAAGGCCTCCAGGATCTGCGTCCGCGTCGCGCCCTTCACGGCATAGATGAAGGGAAAGCCGAAGCGGGCGTTGTAGGCGGCGTTTAGGTGCTGGAACGCGGCGAACTCGTCGGGGCTGCACTGGTCGAGGCCGACGCCGGCCTGCTCCTGCACCGAGGCGGCGGCCATCTTGGCGCGGCTGGCCAACTCGGGGTGGGCGCGGATGAGGGCCAGCTTCCGCTCGCGCGGGGCGGCGTCGACGACGGCGGCCATCGCCTTGGCCAGGACGTCGCGGTCGGCGGGCGGGTCGGGCCAGACGCCCTCGGCGACCCAGGGCGAGGCCTCGTAGACGTGGCCGAAGCGGGCGAGGAATGCGGCCTTATCGTCCATAGGGATGCCGCTCGCGCCAGTGCTTCGCGATCTCGACGCGGCGGGCGAACCAGACGTCCTGGTGGCCGAGAGCGTAGCGGATGAAGCGCTCCAGGCCGGCCATCTTTCCCGGCCGGCCGACGATGCGGCAATGCAGGCCGATGGACAGCATCTTGGGCCGCTCCTCCCCCTCCTCGTACAACACGTCGAAGGCGTCCTTGAGGTAGGAATAGAACTGCTCGCCGGTGTTCAGCCCCGTGCCGGAGAAGCGCATGTCGTTGGCCTCCAGCGTGTAGGGGACGATCAGGTGCGGCCGGCGGTTCACCTCGGTCCAGAACGGCAGGTCGTCGGAGTAGTCGTCGGCGTCGTAGAGGAAGCCGCCGTCGTCGGCGACGATGCGTCGGGTGTTGGGGCTGGTGCGGCCGGTGTACCAGCCCAGCGGCCGCTGGCCGGTCAGGCGCTTGTGGATGTCGATGGCGCGGGCCATGTGCTCGCGCTCCACCCGCTCAGAGACGTCCTGGTAGTTGATCCAGCGCCAGCCGTGCGAGGCGATCTCGTGGCCGGCTTCCAGCATCGCGTCCACCACGTCTGGATTGCGCTCCATCGCCATGGCGACGCCGAAGACGGTGACGGGGACCTTGTAGCGGTCGAACAGGCGCAGCAGGCGCCACACGCCGGCCCGGCTGCCGTACTCGTAGATCTGCTCCATGCTCATGTGCCGCGCGTTCGGGACCGGCGCCGGGTTGATCATGTCGGACAGAAAGGCTTCCGACGCTGGATCCCCGTGGAGGACGCAGTTCTCGCCGCCCTCCTCGTAGTTGAGCACCATCTGGATAGCGATGCGTGCGCCGCCGGGCCAGTCCGCGTGCGGCGGGTCCTTGCCGTAGCCGATGAGGTCGCGGGGATAGCTGGTGTCGAGCATGGACTGACCGCTTAGCAGGCTTCGCAGAGACCGCAGCGTCGCAAGCCTGTGTCACGGTTGCAATTCCGTCCCTCAGAGCGGATTCTGGGCGGCTGTTTCACGGAGTCTTCCTTGGCCGGCCTGACCACCCACGTCCTCGACACCATGCACGGCCGCCCCGCGGCGGGCGTGCGTCTGCGGCTGTCGCGGGACGGACAGGCGCTGGCGTCGGCGACGACGAACGCGGACGGGCGCGTGAACGGGCCGCTGCTGTCCGGCGAGGCGCTGACGGCGGGCGCCTACCGGCTGGAGTTCGAGGTCGGCGAATACTTCCGCGGGATGGGCGTGGCCCTGCCGCAGCCGGCTTTTCTGGAGACCGTCACCATCGACTTCGGCGTCTCGGAAGCCGGCGCGCACTACCACGTGCCGCTGCTGGTGAGCCCGTTCGCCTATTCCACCTACCGGGGCAGCTAGATGGGCCGCCCGATCCGCTTCGTGCTGAACGGCGCGGCGCATGAGCTCCCGGCCGACACCGACCCGACCCTGACGGTGCTGAACTGGCTGCGCTACCACCGCCGCCTGACCGGCACGAAGGAAGGCTGCGCCGAGGGTGACTGCGGGGCCTGCACGGTGGTGGTCTCGGACCTGGCGGACGGGGTCGTTCGCCACCGAGCGGTGAACGCCTGTATCCTGTTCGCGCCGATGCTCGACGGCCGCGCGATCACGACGGTGGAGGGGCTGGGCCGCGAGGGGGCGCTCTCCCCCGTGCAGCAGGCGATGGTGGATACGCACGCCAGCCAATGCGGCTTCTGCACGCCCGGCTTCGTGATGAGCCTGGAGGCGCTGCGCCGGGCGGGCGGACCGACCGATGCGGACAGCCTGAAGGACGCGCTCGCGGGCAACCTGTGCCGCTGCACCGGCTATGGACCGATCCTGGCGGCGGGCCAGGCGATGGGCGCGACCGAGGGGGACGACGGCGCGCTGCGGGCGGCGCTCGCCGCGATCCGGCCCACCGAGATGCTGACGCTGGAACACGAGGGGCGGCGATTCTTCGCGCCCCGCTCGGCCGATGAACTGGCAGGCGTGCTGGAAGCGAACCCCGGCGCGACCGTGCTGGCCGGCGGCACCGACGTCGGGCTCTGGGTGACCAAGCAGCATCGCGTGTTGGAGACCATCGTCTCGCTGAACGACTGCGCCGACCTGAAGGCGGTCGACGATCTGGGCGGCGCGATCCGCATCGGCGCGGGGACTCGCTACGCCGACGCGCATCCGGCCCTGGCGGCGCTGCACCCGGAGTTCGGGGAGCTGTTGCGGCGGCTGGGCGGGCTGCAGGTCCGCAACCTGGGCACGGTCTGCGGCAACATCGCCAACGGCTCGCCCATCGGCGACATGCCGCCCGCGCTGATCGCGGCCGGCGCGACGCTGGTGTTGCGCAAGGGATCGGCCCGGCGGGAGCTGCCGCTGGAGACGTTCTTCCTGGCCTACGGCAAGCAGGACCGGGCGCCCGGCGAGTTCGTCGAGGCGGTGATCGTTCCGAAGCCCGCGGCGGGACGCATCTTCAAGATCGCCAAACTTTCCAAGCGTTTCGACCAGGATATTTCGGCGGTGTGTCTCGGGCTGTCGGTCGGCTTGGATGGGGATCGTGTGACCGATGCGAGGATCGCCTTCGGCGGCATGGCGGCGACGCCGAAGCGGGCGGCGGCTTGCGAGGCGGCGCTGATCGGCCAGCCCTGGACGGCCGAGACGGTGGAGACCGCCGTCGCGCGGCTCGGCGAAGATTTCGCACCCATCACCGACATGCGCGCCTCGGCGGACTATCGCCTTGAGGCGGCGAAGAACCTGATCCGCCGCGCGTTCCGCGAGAGCACGGGCGCGGAGCGGCTGCGCGACCTGGCGGCGGTGACCCATGGCTGACTCCGGTAGCGCCGTCCGCCCGCTTCCCGTCCTGCACGCGCCTATCGGGCACGACAGCGCGCCGCGGCACGTGTCGGGCGAGGCGCTGTACATCGACGACATCCCCGAGCCGCCTGGACTGCTGCACATCGCGGTCGGCCAGGCGGCGCGGGCGCATGCGCGGGTGACGAAGCTGGACCTGTCGGCGGTGCGGGCCGCGCCGGGCGTCGCAGCCGTCCTGACGCCGGCCGACGTGCCGGGAAAGAACGACATCAGCCCGTTCGCGGGGGACGACCCGCTGTTTGCCGAGGGCGAGGTGAAGTTCCTGGGCCAAGCGCTGTTCTGCGTCGCGGCCGAGACCCTGCCCAAGGCGCGGGCGGCGGCGGCGCGGGCGGTCGCCGAATACGAAGACCTGCCGCCCCTGCTGACAGCCGATGCGGCGGTGGCCGCAGGGTCGTTCATCGAGCCCACCCAGACGATGAAGCTGGGCGACGCGCGCGCCGCCATCGCCGCCGCGCCGCGCCGCGTGTCGGGCCATCTGCGGGTCGGCGGCCAGGAGCACTTCTACCTCGAGGGCCAGGTGGCGCTGGTGGCGCCCGGAGAGGGCCAGGACCTGCACGTCTGGACCTCGACCCAGCACCCTACCGAGACCCAGCATATCCTGGGCCGGGTGCTCAATCTTCCGGACGCGGCCATCACGGTGGAGGTGCGGCGGATGGGCGGCGGGTTCGGCGGCAAGGAGACCCAGTCGGTGCAGTGGGCGGCCATGGCGGCGCTGGCCGCCAAGATCACGCGGCGCCCGGCCAAGATCCGACTCGACCGCGACGACGACATGGTCATGACCGGCAAGCGGCACGACTTCGAGATCGACTGGGAGCTGGGCTTCGACGACGAGGGCCGGCTCCACGGCGCCGCCTTTGCGTTCGCCTCACGCTGCGGCTTCTCCGCAGACCTGAGCCACGCGATCAACGACCGGGCGATGTTCCACGCCGACAACGCCTATGCGCTGCAGACGGCCGAGATCGTCAGCCATCGGGCGCGGACGAACACCGTCTCAAACACCGCCTTCCGCGGCTTCGGCGGCCCGCAGGGGATGATGGCCATAGAGCGGGCGCTGGACGCCGCGGCCCTATCGCTGGGCAGGGACCCGCTGGATGTGCGGCTGGCGAACCTCTACGGCGTCGCCGGCGACGTGACCCCTTACGGCCAGACGGTCACCGACAGCGTGGCTCGCGAGATCATGACCGAACTGGCGGCCGGCTGCGACTACCGGGCGCGGCGCGCGGCCATCGCGGCGTGGAACGACGCGAACGACCACCTGAGGCGCGGCATCGCCCTGACGCCGGTGAAGTTCGGCATCTCGTTCACGACCACCTACCTGAACCAGGCGGGCGCGCTGGTGCACGTCTATACCGACGGCTCGATCCACCTGAACCACGGCGGGACCGAGATGGGCCAGGGGCTGAACATCAAGGTGGCGCAGGTGGCGGCCGACGCCTTCCAGGTCCCTCTCGCGGCCGTGAAGATCACCTCGACGCGCACCGACAAGGTTCCGAACACCTCGGCCACCGCGGCGTCTTCGGGCAGCGACCTGAACGGCATGGCCGCGCTGGACGCGTGCGAGCAGATCAAGGCGCGGCTGTCGGCCTGGGCGAAGACAAACTACGGCCACGAGGCGGTCTTCACGCCCGAGGGCGTGCGGGTGGGGGCCGAGCTGATGAGCTTCCGCGACTTCGTGCACGAGGCCTATGTGGCGCGCGTCTCGCTATCGGCGGCGGGGTTCTACAAGACGCCCGACATCCACTACGACCGGGTGAACCACAAGGGGCGGCCGTTCTACTACTACGCCTATGGCGCGGCCTGTTCGGAGGTCGCCATCGACACCCTGACAGGCGAGAGCAAGGTCACGCGGGTCGACATCCTCCACGACGTGGGTCGGTCGTTGAACCCGGCCATCGACCTCGGCCAGATCGAGGGCGGCTTCATCCAGGGCATGGGCTGGCTGACCACCGAGGAACTGGTGTTCGACGATGCGGGCCGGCTGCGCACGCACGCGCCGTCGACCTACAAGATCCCCACCGCCGGCGACCGTCCGGACATCTTCAACGTGGCGATCTGGGCCGCGGGCGAGAACCGCGAGAACACCATCCATCGCTCCAAGGCCGTGGGCGAGCCGCCGCTGATGCTGGCGATCTCGGTGTTCTCGGCTCTGACCGACGCGGTCGCCAGCGTGGGCGGGCATCAGGTGATGCCGAACCTGGACGCGCCGGCCACGCCCGAGCGGATCCTGGCGGCGTGCGACGACGTGCGGAGGCGCGCCGGTGCCTGAGTGGATCAACCAAGCCCTGTCCGCCGCCCGGCGCGGCGAGGCGCTGGCGATGGTGACGGTGGTGGGCGCGCAGGGCTCGACGCCGCGCGAGACCGGGGCGCGGATGCTGGTCTGGCCCGACCGGTTCAGCGGTACGATCGGCGGCGGCTCGCTGGAGCGGCAGGCGCTGGACCAGGCGCGGCGGATGCTGGACCAGACCGCGCGCCGGCACGCCCTGCAGGACTACCCGCTGGGCCCGCTACTGGGGCAGTGCTGCGGCGGCCACGTGCGGCTGCTGGTCGAACGGCTGGACGCCGAGAGCCTGGACTGGCTGGAGCCGGCGGCGGCGGCGCGCGCGCCATTCGCCCTGACCGCCCGGTTTGAGGGCGGCCGCATGACCCGCGCCGTGGAGGACGAGGCCGGCGCATCGGACGGACCCCGCACGCCCATTCCGGAGGTGAAGCGCTTGTCGGAAATCATCCGTCCCATCCTGCCCCGCCTGGTGATCTTCGGCGCGGGGCATGTGGGACAGGCCGTGGCCCGGACGTTCGCGCCCCTGCCCTTCCACCTGGACTGGCTGGCCAGCCGCGAAGATCTGCGGCCGGAAGCCAGCGGAACGCGCGCCGCAATCCTGAGCGAGAACGAACTGATCGAGGCCGTCGAGGCGGCGCCGGCGGACACGCTGTTCGCCATCTTCACCCATAGCCACGACGTGGACTATCGGCTCACGCGGGCGGTGCTGGCGCGCGGCGACTTCCGCTATCTCGGGCTGATCGGGTCGCAGACCAAGCGTCGCCGGTTCGAGGGCCGGCTGCGCGCCGACGGCGTGAGCGAGGCCGAGCTTGCCCGCCTCAACTGTCCGATCGGGATCGCCGCCCTGAAGGGCAAGGATCCCGCCGTGATCGCCGTCTCGCTCGCCGCGGAGCTCCTGCAACTGACCCAAGACACCGCCGAATGATAGCCGACCTCGAAGCGTGGGCGAACCTGGCGATCCGCTGGCTGCACCTGATCGCCGGCATCGCCTGGATCGGATCGTCCTTTTATTTCATGTGGTTGGACAGCCATCTGAAGAAGCCGCCGCAGGCGCCGGAAGGCATCGCCGGCGAGCTGTGGAGCGTCCACTCGGGCGGCTTCTACCGGCAGATGAAGTTCATGGTGGCGCCGGCCGACATGCCGGAGGAACTGCACTGGTTCAAATGGGAGGCCTACACCACCTGGATCTCGGGCTTCCTGCTGCTGAGCCTGATCTTCTACGTCGGCGCGGACCTCAACCTGATCGACAAGACGAAGGCCGACCTGTCCGTCTGGCAGGCGGTCGGGCTGGGGCTGGGGAGCTTGGTCCTGGGGTGGCTGGTCTACGACGGGCTGTGCCGTTCGAAGATGGGCCAGAACCTGAAGCTTTTCAGCGTCGTGTGGTTCGCAGTTCTTGTGGCCGCGGCCTATGGCCTGACGCACGTGTTTTCGGACCTCGGCGCCTTCATGCACGTCGGCGCGATCATCGGGACCGTGATGGCGGCCAACGTCTTCATGATCATCATCCCGAACCAGCGGAAGGTGGTCGCCCAGGTGCTGGCGGGGCAGACGCCCGACCCGTCGCTGGGCAAGCAGGCCAAGCAGCGCAGCGTCCACAACAATTACATGACCCTGCCGGTGCTGTTCATCATGATCAGCAACCACTACCCGATGATCTTCGCCGCGCCGCTGAACTGGCTGTGGCTAGCGGGCCTGGGCATCGCCGGCTGGACGATCCGGCACTTCTTCAACCTGAAGAACGCGGGGCGGTTCGAGCCGCAGGTGCTGGTGTTCGGCGCGCTGGCGTTCGTGACCGTGGCGGTGCTGAACGTGAGCGCCCGCCCAAAGCCGCCGACCGTGGCCGAGGTCCCGGCCTATGCAACGGTGCGCGCCATCGTCGATAGGCACTGCATCATGTGTCACGCCGCTCACCCGACCCACCGCGGCGTGCCGGTGGCGCCCAACGGGGCCATGTTCGACACCGACGCCGGCCTGCAGCAGCACGCCGAGAAGATCTACGCGCGGGCCGTGGCTACGGAATCGATGCCGCTGGGCAACGAGACGGGCATGACCGAGGCCGAGCGGGGACAGTTGGGCGCCTGGATCAAGGCCGGCGCGAAGGTGGGGCCGTGAGGACCATCGTTCCAGAACCCCTGACCGCCGACGCGTTCGCGCCGTTCGGCGACGTGATCGAGGCTTCGGAGCGGGCCGAGACGATTCCGATCAACTATGGCTGGACGAAGCGGTTCAACGCGCTGTCGGACGTGGCGGTGGGCGACGGCCACGCGATCCTCAGCATCTTCCGTTCCAAGCCGCTGACGCCGCCGGTGCTGAAGATCTTCGAGCGGCATCCGCTGGGCAGCCAAGCCTTCATGCCGCTGAACGGGCGGCCGTTCCTGGTGGCCGTGGCGCCGCCCGGTGAATTCGATCCCGCGGCCGTGCGTATCTTCCGCGCGGAGGCGCATCAGGGAGTGAACTACGCGCGGGGGACCTGGCACCACTTCCTCCTGGCGCTGGAGGCGGAGAGCGACTTCCTGGTGGTCGACCGGGTGGGGCCGGGGGAAAACCTGGACGAAGTCGAGATGGCCGAAGTCGACTGGATCGCCGTCGCCCCATGAGCCGCCATGCCTATCGCGCCGCCCTGCTGCACATGCTGGACGATCCGTCGCGCGTCCCGGCGGCGGAGGCGCACGCCTATCACCCCGATGGCCTGTTGCTGGTCGAGGACGGGCATGTGGCGGCGTTCGGGGCGTGGGACGCACTCGGCCCCACCCTGCCCGAGGGCACGCCGGTGGAGCACCTGCCGGGGCGGCTGATCGCGCCGGGGTTCGTCGATGCCCACGTGCACTATCCGCAGGTGGACGTGATAGCGGCCTGGGGCGCGCAGCTCCTGGACTGGCTGAACACCCACACGTTCCCGGCCGAGATGGCCTTTGCCGACCGGGCGCACGCGGATGCGGTGGCGGAGATCTTCCTGGACCAGCTCCTGGCGAACGGGACCACCAGCGCCCTCGCCTTCTGCACGGTGCACAAGGGCTCGGCGGAGGCGCTATTCGAGGCGGCGCTGGCGCGCGACATGCGGCTCGTCGCCGGCAAGGTGCTGATGGACCGCGAGGCGCCCGCCGGCCTGACCGACACGGTGGACAGCGGCCGCGCCGACACCGAGGCGCTGATCCGCGCGTACGGGGGCAAGGGCCGGCTGGGCTATGCGGTGACGCCGCGGTTCGCGGTGACGTCGAGCGACGCGCAGCTCGCCATGGCCGGCGAGCTGCTGGCGGCCCATCCGGACGTGCTGCTGCACACCCACATGTCGGAGAACCGGGCCGAGATCGCGCGGGTGGGCGGGCTGTTCCCGTGGGCGGGGGACTACCTCGACGTCTACGAGCGGTTCGGGCTGCTCGGCCCTCGGTCGGTGTTCGCGCACTGCATCCACTGCGACGAAGGCGTGATGGGACGGATGGCCAAGGCGGGGGCGACGGCCGCCTTCTGCCCCTCGTCGAACCTGCTGCTCGGCAGCGGCCTCTTCAGCCTGAAACGGGCCTGCGCCTGCGGGATGTCGGTGGCCCTGGGTACGGACGTCGGCGGCGGCGGCAGCTTCTCGCAGCTCCACATGATGGCCGAGGCCTACAAGATCGGGCAGTTGCAGGGGGACAGCCTGGATCCGTTGCACGCCTTCTACCTGGGCACGCTGGCCGGCGCGAGGGCGCTGCACATCGACCGGCGCGTGGGGAACCTGCTCCCGGGCAAGGAGGCCGACTTCGTGGTGCTGGACCTCGCGGCGACGCCGCTGGTGGCCCGGCGCACGGGCCGCGCGCGGACGCTGGCCGAAACGCTGTTCGTGCTCGCGGTGCTGGCAGACGACCGGCTGGTCGAGCGCACCTATCTGGCAGGCCGCCTCGCCCACGCTCGTGGCGGCGCCTGAGCCCTTGCCTCGACGCGCCTGAGCCCGACTATGGAGCATCGGGTTCGGGGGACTCCATGCTTCGCGTTCTGCTGCTCATCGCCGCCCTGCTGCTGCCGGGATCGGTCCTTGCCAAGCCCTTGGTCGTGAAGGTGGTGGTGCTGACGACCTTCGAGTCGGGAGCATCGGCCGAGGACCCGCATTTCGCGTCCGGCGAGTTCAAGTTCTGGGCCGACCGCTATCCGCTGACGAAGCCGATGAAGATCCCGGGGATCGAAGGCCGGGTGCTCTATTCCGAGGACGGCGTCCTGGGCGTGGTGACCGGCATGCGCGCGCGGCCACGCCAGAGCCTGACGGCGATCATCCTGGACCCGCGGCTGGACGTCTCCAAGGCCTACTGGGTGGTGGCCGGCATCGCCGGCGTCGACCCGCGGGCCGGATCGATCGGCAGCGCCGTCTGGTCGAACTGGGTGGTCGACGCCGACCCGATCTTCGAGCGCGACGACCGAGAGATCCCTGCCGACTGGCCCTATGGCCTCTGGTCGCTGGGCACCGCCGGACCGGGGCAGAAGGGCACGGCGGCCGGGTCCAGCGGCATGGCCTGGAAGCTGAATTCCGGGCTGGTCCAGTGGGCCTACCAGATGACCCGCGACATCCCCCTGCCCGACAACGACCTGCTCAGGACCGCCCGCGCCGGGTTCAAGAGCGAGCCGATGGCGCAGCGGCCGCCCTTCGTGTTCGTCGGGGACAACCTCTCCACCACCCGCTTCTGGCACGGCGAGCGCCGCACGCGCTGGGCGCGCGACTGGGTGAGGACGTGGACCGACGGCGCCGGCGTCTTCGCGACCACCGACTGCGAGGATCAGGGCATTCTCGACACGCTCGACATCTACGCCAAGGAGGGCCGCGTGGACCGCGACCGCGTCCTCGTGCTGCGCACCGCCAGCAACTATTCCCGCGAAGCCGACGGCGTGGCCCCTGGCGGCGTGAAGTTCACACCGGGCGGCGCGCCGGCCGCCTTCGAGGCCGCCTACCTGGTCGGGGCGCCGGTGGTGAAGGCGCTGGTGGCCGGCTGGCCGACCTACGCCAAGACCATCCCGCAGGCGGCCGCCCGATGAGCGTGCTGGACCGCACCTTCAAGCTCCGCGAGCGCGGCAGCAGCGTGCAGACCGAGGTGCTGGCCGGCGCCACCACCTTCCTGACCATGGCTTACATCGTGCTCGTGAACCCCTCGATCCTCGGCACGACCGGGATGCCCGTGGCCGGTGTGGCCGCGGCCACCTGTCTGGCCGCCGGCGTGGGCTGCCTGCTGATGGGGTTCCTCGCCAACTACCCGATCGCGCTCGCGCCCGGCATGGGGTTGAACGCCTACTTCGCCTTCACCGTGGTGCAGGGCATGGGCGTGCCGTGGCAGACGGCGCTGGGGCTGGTGTTCATCTCGGGCGTCCTGTTCATCGTGCTGACGGTGGCGGGCGTGCGGCAGCTTATCGTCAGCGCCATACCGCGGGCGCTGTTCTCTGCGATCGCCGCCGGCATCGGCCTGTTCATCGCGTTCATCGGCCTGCGCGGCGCGGGTCTCGTGGTCGAGAACAAGGCGACATTGGTGGGCCTGGGCGACATCCATGCGCCGGGAACGATGCTGGCCCTGCTGGGCCTGGCGATCCTGTCGGTGCTGCTGGTGCTGAAGGTGCGTGGGGCGATCTTCATCGGCATCGTAGCGACCGCGGTGCTGGGCTGGATGCTGGGCCTCGCGACCTGGAACCCGCAGCCCTACAGCCTGGACGAGATGACGGGCACGGCGCTGAAGCTGGACATTCCGGCGGCGCTCGGGATCGGCGGGCATGGCTTCGGGCTGGCGCTGCTGGAGATCCTGTTCGTGTTCCTGTTCGTCGACCTTTTCGACAACGTGGGAACGCTGGTGGCCGTCTCGAAGAAGGCGGGCCTGATGGCGCCCGACGGCTCGATCCCGCGCCTCAATCGCATCCTCTTCGCCGACGCGGGCGCAACGGTGGTGGGCTCACTGGCCGGCACCTCGACGGTCGTCAGCTACATCGAGAGCGCCTCGGGCGTCTCGGCGGGCGGGCGGACGGGCCTGACGGCGGTGGTCACCGGCCTGCTGTTCCTGGCCACCCTGTTCGTGGCGCCCTGGGCCCAGGTGATCCCCGCGGCGGCCACGGCGCCGGCGCTGATCCTCGTCGGCGCGATGATGATGCAGCCCCTGACAGAGATCGACTGGGACGATCCCGTCGTGGCGATCCCGGCGTTCCTGACGCTGGTGACGATCCCGCTGACCTTCTCCATCGCCAACGGCCTGGCATTCGGCGTGATCGCCTATTCGCAGCTGAAGCTGGCCGCGCGGCGGGTCGGCAAGGCCGACTGGCTGCTCTTCGCCCTGGCGGCCCTGTTCGTGGCGCGGTTCGTCTACATGGCGTTCGAGGCTTAACTACGAACGAGGTCGTCATGGCCGGGCTTGACCCGGCCATCCAAGCGGCGGCGGCAGTGCGAACTTGCGCACGCGCTCTGGAATGGATCCCCGGGTCAGGCCCGTGGATGACGAGCAAGATGTGGGATTAGAACCCCGCCTCGAACGCCCGCAGCAGCTTCTCGTGCCGCCACTGCTCGCGAGCCTTGTCGCTCTTCCTGACGAGGTCGGCGCACCCGCCCTTTGGCTCGGGATTGCCGATCTGGCCGGCGCAGGCGGCTGTCGGCTTCCTGTAGACGTTCGGGTCGGCCCAAAGGCCGTCGCCCGGCAGGAAGCTGAAAGCGAGAGCGTTGCGGGCCGCCGTCTTCAGGTCGTCGTAGGTGGCGCCGTTGCGGACGGCATAGGCGTAGTCGCCGGACAGCTCGCTGCGGCTGATGCCGCTGTCGTCGGTGGAGAGCGCGACCGGGACGCCCATCTTGCGGAACCAGGCGTACGGATGCTGCTCGGGCGGCACCTCGAGGATCACCGAATTGGAGATGAGGTTGGCCTCGATCAGGACGCCGCGCGCCGCCATCTCCCGGGCCGTGTCGGCGGCGCCCACCTCCTCCGGCAACGCCGTGCCGTGGCCGATGCGCCGGGCGCCGGCGACGCGGACGGCGTCGCGGACGTGATAGCTCATGGCCTGCGGCGTCACGAGCTTGAGGGTCAGCTCGCCGGCATGCAGCGCGACGGGGACCTTGCGGCCGCGGTCGGTGAGCTCGGCCACGATCTTCATGTGGGTGTCGTAGTACTTGACCGCCTCGACCCCGTCCTCGGGCGCCACAAGTTGGAGACCCACCCAGCGCTTGTCGGCGGCGATGGTCGCGACGCCGAGCTGGAGCTGGGCCATGGTCTGCTCAGGCGGGCCCTGGCGCATGGCCTGGAAGAGGAAGCGCGCGGTCACCTGGCAGCCCGGCTGAGCCTCCGCAGTTCCGCATTTCATCAGGTCGCGCGCCCGCTTTTCGAGGGCGTCGGTGTCGGCGACCACGGCGGGGACCAGCTTGTCGATCCCGGCTGCGGCGATCGCCGCCTTTGTCCTCGCCGCGTCGCCCTGCCAGCCCGCCTTGGCGCCGATCTGGCGGGAAGCCACGAACTGCGGCGTGACCATCAATTCGGCGTAGAAGGTGTTCTGGCGGGCGAGCCCGTTCAGGGTCTCGGCCAGGGCGTCGCCGTTGCGGCCGGGCGACGTGCCGCGTCGGCTGAAGGCGGTGAAGAACTGGTCATGGCCCGAGCGGTCGCGGAATCCCGGATGGCGGGTCGTCAGGCTGTCCATCAGCGCCGAGCGCAGCGCCTCATTGGCGAGGACCTCGGCGGCAGGCTTCACGCCCTCTCCCGCGCAGGTGAAGCGAATCGCGAGTTCGAGGGTGTCGACGCAAAGCTTGTCCTCGACCGCCCAGTCCAGGATCAGCTCGGCTGGCGTGCCGCCCCCCAGATGGTTGTGCAGTTCTCCCCCCTTCGGGAACGCCTTCATGAACACCGCCAGTTCGGCGGCGCCCATCTTCGAAAGGTCGGGGGCGGCGGCGGCTGGGGCGGCGAGCGCCAGAGCGCCGAGCAGGCCGATGAGGATTCGTCGCATGGCGCATCAGGCCGAGAGCCGGGCCTTGCGGTCAAGCTGCGGCTGACGCTCTGATGGCCCCATGGATGCGTCTGATCTGATCGAACGCCTTGAGCTGCGGCCGCATCCGGAGGGTGGCTGGTATCGCGAAACCTGGCGCTCGGCCGCGCAAATGCCCGACGGACGGGCGGCCGGGACCTTGATCCTGTTCCTGCTGGACGACGGCCAGCGCTCGCATTGGCATCGAGTGGACGCCGAGGAGCTGTGGATCTTCCAGGCCGGCTCGCCGCTGAAGCTGCGAACGAACGGCGGCGGGACGACGGTGGAGACGCGGCTGGGTCCTGGTTCGGGCCAGTCGCCGCAGCATCTGGTCCGGACCCACGAGTGGCAGGCCGCGGAAGCCGACCGCGGCTGGTGCCTGGTCGCTTGCGTGGTGACGCCAGGATTCCGGTTCGAAGGCTTCGAGCTGGCGCCGCCGGCCTGGGAGCCGCCCTCCTCCTCCTGATCGTCATGGCCGGGCTCGACCCGGCCATCCAACGGCCGCAGGGAGGCGCCCCGCCCGGGCATGACCAGCAAGCGAGGAGGCGCTGGCTACCGGCCTAACAGCATCAGGACATACGGCGTGACGAACGCGAACAGGCTGGCGACCAGGCCGGCCAGCAGGATGCGGTAGGCGTAGCCGAGGTAGAGGTACTTCTTGAACGCGAGCACCTTGCCGTTCTGGTAGATGTCGTGCGCGAAGGCTTCGTAGACCGTCTTCGGATCGGTGATGACGCTCATCAGCCGCTCGATGAATTCCTCCTCCGGCAACTGGGTGAACGAGCCGAAGAAGAGGATGTTGGCTGGGCCGTCGGGCCGCGGCGGCGCCTTCACGGACGGCAGCACCGCGAGCACGGCCAGGAAGGCGGCGGCGAAGGCGGCGGCGCCCAGGATGAACAGGGGCAACGGTCTGGCCACGTTGTGAACCTGGCTGATCGAGACCGTGAAGATCACGAAGGTGGCGGCCAGCACCATGTTGGCCTTCTGGTCGGCCATCTGGCTGAGCTGATACTGCACCTGCTGGGCCGTCCGCAGCAGGTGGACGCCGTCGGTGGCGAAGGTGGGCCTGGGCGAGGCCGCTTGGTCTGGCATCGTACGTCCCCGAACTTTCAGGCGCCCGGGCCCGGATCCCGCCGGCCCTACGCCTTGAACCGCCCCTCGAATGCGAAGCTTGAAACCGGGTTACGCGGACTCGGCGCTTCGCGCGAGCGATAGGGTTCGTCGAGGATGTCCTTGTCGGCGGGCCGGCCCACGGCGATCGCCGCCTCGACCCGGTATTGCGCCTCGTCCACGCCGAGCGCCACGTACGATCGCGGCAGGTCGAACCCCGCCATGCCATGGGCCGCCCAGCCGACGCGATGCGCCTGGAGCGCTAGGTAGGCCCAGGCCGCGCCGGCGTCGAAGGAGTGGCTGTGGATCGGCGCCGGTTCGCGCCCGTCCGCCCGACGGAAACGGTCGGAGATCACATACATCAGCACCGAGGCGTGCTTCACCCAGGCTTGGTTGTAGGGGATCAGAACGTCGAACAGCCGGTCCCATTCGGCCGTGCTCTTGTGGGCGTAGACGAAGCGCCAGGGCTGGGCGTTGAAGGCGCTGGGCGCCCAGCGCGCCGCCTCGAACAGGCCCATCAGCAGGTCGTGCGGCATCGGCTCGCCGGTGAAGGCGCGCGGCGACCAGCGATGCAGGAACATCGGATCGATATCGTGTTCGGCCGTCCGGCCGTTCGCTTCCGGACCGGCCATCACGTCTTGGCCACGTGCGCGATGGTGGCGATCTCGACCAGGAATTCGGGCCGCACGAGGCCGCACTGGATACAGAACCGCGCCGGCTTCTCGCCCGGAAAATACTCGGCATAGACCTTGTTGATGGCGGCGTAGTCGGCCCAGTCCTTCAGGAAGATGTGGTTCATGGTGACGTCTTCCATGGTTCCGCCGGCGGTCTCGATGACCGATTTGATCGTCTCCAGCACCTGACGCGTCTGCGCGGCCGCGTCGCCGACGTGGGCGACGTTGTTGTCCTTGTCGAAGGCCAGCGTCCCCGAGACGTAGACCACGCCGTCGGCCAGCGTGCCGGGTGAGAATGGCGCGATCGGCGTCTGGGTCCCCGGCGGGGTGATGACGGTCTTGGGCATGTCTCTTCCTTTCAGTCTTGCGGCGCCTGGCCGACGGCGCCGCAGAAGTCGGCGGTGTTCGAGACCCAGCCGAAGAACCTCTCGACGTTGTAGACCGTGGCCTCCTGCAGGAAAGGCGGCCCAGCCTGATGGGTGGCGTCTTCGATCAGCACGCCGAAGTACTCGCGGTGATAGCCGTCGCGCAGGGTGCTCTCGACGCAGACATTGGTGGCGATGCCGCAGAAGGCGAGGTTGCGGATGCCCCGGGCCCGCAGCATGGAGTCGAGCGCGGTGTTATAGAAAGCCGAGTAGCGGGGCTTCTCGATAACGATGTCACCCTTCCGGGGCTGAAGCCGGTCGACCAGGGCGTAGTCCCAGGTCCCTTTGGCGAGCAGCGTGCCAGAGAGTTCAGGCTTTTCGCGCATGGTCTTGAGAGCGTTGGACTTCCACCAGTTGGGCGAGCCCTCGCCGCCGGCCTCCGCGTAGTCGGGGTCCCAGCCGTTCTGGAAGAAAACCACCTGCACGCCCGATTTCCGCGCCGTCTCGACCAGAAGGGCGATCTTCTCGATGACGCCCGCGGCGCCGCCGATGTCGAAGCCGGCGATGTCGAGGTAGCCGCCGGGCGAGGCGTAGGCGTTCTGCATGTCCACGACGATCAGGGCCGTGGCCTTGGGGTCGATCGGCAGGTTCTCGGGCCGGGCCGGCAGGGTGACCGCGCCCTCGATGGGGACGGTGGGCCTAGGCGCCGACATGCTGCCTCGACTTCATCTTGGGCTGAATCCTCGCGCCGAAGTCTTCGACGCCCTGCACGAAGTCGTCGAACACCAGGAGCACGCCCGCGGTGCCGGGCACCTCGGCCACCTCGTCCAACATCTGGGCGACGCGCTCATACGAGCCCACCAACGTGCCCATGTTGAGGTTCACGGCGGACTCCGGCGCCGCGAGCTGGGTGGTGTTGGTGTTGCTGGTGCCGCCCTGTGCGTTCGGCGCAGCCTGGTTCGTGAGCCACTTCAGCGCCTCCTGGTCGGCGCCGTTGCGGTAGAGCTCCCACTTTGCAAGCGCGCCCTCGTCGCTCTCGTCGGCGATGATCATGAACAGGATATAGGCGGCGACGTCGCGCCCGGTCTCGGCCTTGGCCGCCTCCAGCCGCTGGTTCACCGAGGCGAAGGCGGTGGGTGTGTTCGTCCCCTTGCCGAGGGCGAACGAGTAGTCGGCGTACTTCGCGGTGAAGGCCAGCCCTTCGTCGGACGAGCCCGCACAGATGATCTTCACGCCGGGCGTCGGCCTGGGACTGACGCGGCAGTCGTTCATCTGGAAGTACTGGCCCTTGAAGTCCGAGACCCCGGTCTCCATCAGCCCTTTCAGCACCGTCGCGTACTCGGCGAGATAGTCGTAGCGGTTGGCGTAGTGGCCCTCGCCCGGCCACAGGCCCATCTGGTCGTACTCGGCCTTCTGCCAGCCGGTGACCAGGTTGATGCCGAAGCGGCCCGGCGCGATGGAATCGATGGTCGACGCCATCCGCGCGACGATCGCCGGCGGCAGGGTCAGGGTGGCCGCCGTGGCGAAGACGTTGATCTTCGAGGTCACCGCCGCCAGCCCCGCCATCAGGGTGAAGCTCTCGAGATTGTGCTCCCAGAACTCGGTCTTCCCGCCGAAGCCGCGCAGCTTGATCATCGAGAGGGCGAAGTCGAAGCCGTAGCGCTCGGCCTTCTGCACGATCTGCTTGTTGAGCTCGAAGCTCGGCATGTACTGCGGCGCGGTCTCCGAGATGAGCCAGCCGTTGTTGCCGATCGGAATGAAGACGCCGATGTCCATGAGCCCCGCCCCCTTTGCACGGCCGTGCAGTTGGCGCCGCGACGGAGCGCGGCGCAAGCTGCGTCTAGGCGACGTCGTGCGCGTCGGCGGGCGGCGGCTC
The DNA here is from genome assembly GCF_024508875.1 of Phenylobacterium sp. Classification (GTDB taxonomy): domain Bacteria; phylum Pseudomonadota; class Alphaproteobacteria; order Caulobacterales; family Caulobacteraceae; genus Phenylobacterium. The sequence goes on along the minus strand of NZ_JANINU010000125.1, from coordinate 15,187 downwards.
GGGAATGTCCTGATAGGGACGCAGGCCGCCCGCGAGCAGGCATTCCCAGACGGCCTCGGGCGTCTCGGCGAAGCGGAAGAGGTCGAGGTCGGCCTTGTTGACCATCCCGGCCGCGACCAGGGCGTCGAAGTTGACGATCGAGCGCCAGTAGGCCTCGTCGAACAGGACGATCGGCAGGGCCGGCGACTTGTCGGTCTGGCGCAAGGTCAGGATCTCGAACAGCTCGTCCAGGGTGCCGAAGCCGCCCGGGAACACGACCAGCGCGCTGGCCCTCATGGCCAGGTGCATCTTGCGCATCGCGAAGTAGTGGAAGCGGAAGGTGAGCTCGGGCGTGGAATAGGCGTTCGGGAACTGCTCGTGCGGCAGGGTGATGTTGAGGCCGATGGACGGCGCGCCGGCGTCGGCGGCGCCGCGGTTGGCCGCCTCCATGACGCCCGGCCCGCCGCCCGTGCAGATGACGTTGTAGCGCTCGCCCTTGGCCGACAGGTGGGCGCCGCCGCGCTTTGACGCGATCGCGCCGAACTCGCGGGCGGCGTTGTACCAGCGCGGGTGCGGGTCGGGGCCGTCCTCGCGGATGCGGGCCGAGCCGAAGACGACGATGGTCGAGTGGACGCTCCAGTTGCGGAGCGCCTCGTCCACCTTCGCGAACTCCAGCAGGAAGCGCACCCCGCGCATCGAGGGGCCGAGGATGAAATCGCGGTCGGTGGAGGCGAGACGGTAGGTGGGCGACGAGGTCTGGGCGCTGGCCGGATGCGGCAAATCGGTCTGGGTCATCCCGCCAATGTAGGCGCTTTAGGCGACCTTCGTCAGCGCGCCGCGGATCACCTGGGCGAAGGCGTCCGCCACTGGCGGCACGAGCGCCGGGGAGACGCACCGCAGGTCGTCGGTCCGCGCGTGATGGAACCGGTGCGTCCCGAAGATGCCCATGACCGGGTCGTAGCCCGCCTTGACGATGCTGGCGAGTTCGCCGGCGGTCTGCTTCGGATCGACGGGATAGGTCTGCTCCAGGCCCGGCTGGCCGGCGAAGGCGGCCTTGCAGGCGTCCACTAGCGGGGCGCTGGCGAGCAGGAAGCGCTGCGGATCGGCGCTGGGCAGGGGCGAGAGGTTCGGGCCTCGCTCATGCCAGTCGCGGGCGGCCACGTTGGCCCCGAGGTGGGTCCAGAGCGCGGTCTCGGCCGGCTTCGGCGCCATGTGCTCGATGAAGTGCTCGCCGCCCGCGTACTCGTATTCGTGGCCGCTGGTGGCGACGAGGGCAAGGTTGACCGGAAGCTTCGCCTTGGCGGCCCAGGCCACGAGCTGCAGCCAGGCGGCCAGGCCCGAGCCGCGTTCGCCCGCGCAGCCGAACCACCCGGAGCGCGGCGTGGAGATCACCAGCCATTTGCCGGCGCCGCGCTTGAGCGTGGCGGTGACGTTGAAGGCGGGACGGCGGAACGAGCGGCCCGGCATGGCGAACGTCGCAGTGGCGCCGCGGAACGCCGCCTCGACGAAGGAGTCGGAGTCCCGGGGCGCCAGGACGGCGGCAGGTATGTCGAACAGCGGCTTGTCCACCGGCGTGTTGAGCGCCAGCGCTTCGCCCGTGGGCCCGGTGGTGACGATGACGGCAGCCTTGGCTCCGGCCGCGGCGGCGGCCTTCACCCGCTTCTCGACCTCGCCCTTGGCGGTGGACCAGCGGGCGTGCGGCAGGACGATCAGGGCGATCTCCCCCTGCCCGCGGTTCGGCGCGAACAGGCGGCCGGTGATCCCCGGCGTGGGCGCGACGATCGCCTGCGGGATCAGCGTCGCTCGGGACCCCTCGATCGCTAGCGTCGGAGCCTCGCCCTCGTACGCCGGCACGTCGAACGGCTGGCGCTCGCACGCGTAGCCCAGGGCCTTCAGCTCGCCCTCGATCCACTCGCCGCAGGCGATATCGCCCGGCCCGCCCGAAGCCTTGTCGCCGAAGCCGGCGTAGCGTTCGAGCACGCGCATGGCCTCGCCCTCTGAACCGGCCTTGGGAAGCGCCGCGGCGGCGGGCGCGGCGGCGATGAGGGTCGCGCCGGCGCCGAGGATCGCGCGACGGGAGGCAGAGAGCGGGGCGGTCGAGTCCATCGTGGCAGGCTAGCGGAGACCATCGACCGGCGCGATGGGCGTAGGCGCTCCGCAGCGCTTCGCCTTCTCATAGCCGTCGCCGGCGCCCTTGATGCGCGCGGGCAGGTCGCAGAGCGCCTTGGCGGCCGCCTTGTCGTCCTTCAGGTAGGCGCGCCAGAACCGGATGGTCTCGGCCTTGACGATCTCCATCTGCGGCGGGTCGGTGGGCTTCAGCGCGCCGCCCGTACCCCGCCGGCCGCCGAACAGGCCGTGGTCGGCGCCGTCCAGCACGATCAGGAACTGGTCCGCGCCATCGATCGCCTGGTAGGGCGTCGTCCGTTCGAACGGCGTCTTCTCCAGGTCGAAGGGCGTGACGTCGGCCGTACCGGTGAAGTGCAGCATCGGCGTCTTCACCGCGGCGAAAGCGGCCTTGGGATCGTCGCCCCGCGGCTTGTTCGGACTGTAGGCGATGGCGGCCTTGATCCGGGGCTCGGCGAACTTCGTCGGCGGGCTGGCGCCCAGCACGCGCTGGCCCACCGCGACCAGGGTGGAGAGCGCGCCGTAGGAGTGGCCGGACATGCCGATGCGACCCATGTCCACGCGATCGGCCAGGCGGGGATCCTTGCCGATCTGGTCGAGGGCGAACGGCAGGTCGCCGTAGCGCGCCTGGGCCACCTGCTGGTTGATCGCCACGCCACCGGCGGAGACGACACCCTCCAGCGTGGCGGGACGGCCGCGCCCGGCGAGGATGCCGGTGTCGGAGCCCGCGTGCTGGAGACAGACCACGACGAACCCCGCGTCGGCCACCGCCTGCAGGATGTAGACCGACGCCTCGCGGCTGCCGCCCAGGCCGTGGCTGTGCACCACCAGAGGATAGCGCCCCGGAGCCTTCGGCACGTAGGCCTTGAAGGGCACCACGCGCCCGCCGCGCGCCGGATCCGTCCACTCGCCGTAGACGATGTCCACGGTGGCGGAGGGGGCCGCTGCGGCCGCCTGCTGGGCGACCGCCACCTGCGGCGCGGCGGCCGGGACCGCGGCGGCCAGCGCCGCCAGGACGAGGGAGGTCGCGAGGCGCCGGGTCATCGGATCACCAGCTATAGCGAAGCTGGGCGCCGTAGGTGCGCGGCATGTTCCAGCGCCGGGTCGTGGCGGCGTTGAACACGATGTAGGCCTCGTCGCCAACGTTGTTCGAATAGACCGCGAACTCCCAGCCGTTCTTCTGCAGGCCGGCCCGCACGTCGAAGATCTGGTAGTCCTCCAGCTTCGGGGTCTGGGCGATCTCCTGCACGCCGCCCCAGCGGCCGTTGCCCTTGATGTTGAAGAAGCCGACGTAGTCGTCGCGCAGCTCGTGGCGGTAGTTGAGGTTGACGGTGCCGGTCCAGTCGGGACGCTGCGGCCCCTTCTTGCCCTTGTCGGGGCCCGACGTGATGTGGCCGCCCTGGCGCGAGCCGCCGACAGTGAGCCGGGCCGTGCCGCCCAGGATCTCGGCCGCCGCGTTCAGCTCGGCCTCGATGCCCCAAAGCTCGGCCTTGCCGGCGTTGTAGACGAAGGGCGTCGCCTGGACGGGGCAGACCGCGGAGCCCACCGCGCAGCCGTTGTCGGTCTGGACCAGCAGGTCCTTCACGTTGGTCTGGTAGGCGGACAGGCTGAGGAAGACGCGAGGAACGATGGTCCCCTTCAGGCCCACCTCGTAGGCCATCGCCTTCTCGTCGTCGAAGGTGGCTGGGATGGCGCGCGGCTGGCGCGGATCGCCCAGGGCCAGGTTGAAGCCGCCCGCGCGATAGGCGGTGCCGATCTTGCCGTAGGCCAGCCAGCCCGCGACCTTGTACGAGCCCGTGACGTTGTAGGAGAAGTTGTCGGTCTTGCGGCCGGTGTCGATCTTGAAGCCGGTGCCCGACGGACGGCCCGTGCCGAAGTCGAGGCGGTCCGACAGCAGGTCCTTGTCGTCGCTGGTGTAGCGGCCTTCCGCCGTGACGTTGAACGCCTCGGTGACGTCGTAGCCGACCGAGCCGTAGGCGGCCCAGGACACGAAGTCGAGACGGCTGACGCCGACGGTGCCGTACGAGCGGCCGTTGGCGGCAGTGGGGGGGCCGGCCAGGGTGTTCTGGTACTTGTCGTTCAGGTCGTAGTACTCGAAGCCGGCGAGCCAGCTCAGCGCGCCGATGTCCTTGCCGACGATGTGGACGTCCTGGAAGAGCACGCGGGCGTAGTCGTTCTGCGAGCCGCCCAGGTCGGGCGAGCCCTGCACTTGGCCCGGGGCGACCAGCCCGTTGGCGGCCGCCTGCGCCAGGAAGGGCGCGGAGGTGGCGTCGCGGTCATAGGCGTTCTGCGAGCGGCGCTCGCGCAGCGCGCTCGTGGAGGTCACCGTGCCGAAGCCCAGGTCGTACTCAAGCACCAGCTCGGCGTAGTTCACCTGCTGCTTGGCCGAGGACGGGTGGTTCCAGGAAATGTCGTACTTGTCCTGGAAGATGCCGCGCGGATAGATCGCGTTCGTGCCCGCCGGGATCAGCAACTGGTACATCAGGCCGGGAAGCTGGTCGCGGCCGTGCTCGACCAGCAGGTTGGCGCTGAACGGGCCGTTCTCGTAGCGCACCTGGCCACGATAGACCTCGGTTTCCTGACGGTCGAAATACTCGTCGCGGAGCGGGTTGTAGAAGAAGCCCTTGTTCTGCTTCATCAGGTTGGCGCCGAGGCGCACCGACCAGTTCTCGTTGATCGGCTGGTTCCAGACAAGCTGGCCCTCGTAGCGGGCGTTGTTGCCGCCATCGAGGACGACGAAGCCTTCCTGCTTGTCGGTCGGACGGGCCGAAACCACGTTGATCGAGCCGCCGACGGCGTTGCGCCCGTTGAGCGCGCCTTGCACGCCGCGCAGCACCTCGATGGTGCGCACGTCGAAGAAGTCGGTCTTGGAGAACGTGCGCCCGCCGACGTAGCCGCCGCCGATGTAGACGCCGTTGCGATAGAGGCCGACCGCGGCGTCGGCCGCGGTCGCCCGGCTGGTGCCCGAGCCGCGGATCGAGATCTCGGACGTCACCGGGTTGGACGTGTTGGCGAAGTTCACCGCCGGCACGTTCGACAGCAGCGACTGGGTGTTGGCGATGCCGCCCATGGCCTGGATCTGCTCGGCGCCCAGCGCCGTGCCAGCGGCCGGGATGTCGCGCAGGCTTTCTTCGCGCTTACGGGCGGTGACGAGGATTTCGTCGAGTTCGATGCCGGACTCCGACGCCGTCTGGGCGGCGGCCGGCGCAGCCATGGCGCAGCAGATGGCGGCAATGGAAGCGCTTTTCAGGACCTGAAGCTTGGTCATTGTTCCCCCTCGTCCCGCGGTCGATCTTGAACTGTTACTGCGCGGTGACAGCGGGCGAGAAGCTAGCGACTGAGACCCGCGATTTCCAATGCCTGCAAGGCTTGGAGCCATAGCGCCCTGTCCGCTTGACGCGCGCGCGACGCGCCCGAGAGTGGCCGCATGATAGGGCTGGATCGCAGGCGCTGGCTGGCCGGCGCGGGGGCGTTGGTCGCTGCGCCGGGCGTGGCGTGGGCGGCCGGAGGCGCGCGGATGTACGACTACCTCTTCCTGGACCTGGATGCGCCGCCCGGAACGCCGCCCGCCAAGGCCTACGCCGATGCCGTGCGCGCGCGGGCGCCGGCCATCGCGGCCGCCGGCGGCGCGGTGCTGGGCCTTTTCACGCCGCAACTGGGCTGGCATGCCCGGCAGGCGGCGCTGCTGGTGGGCTGGAAGCCGGAGGCGACGAGTCGTGAAGCCGAGGTGGCGGCGCTCGGCAGGCTGGCCGGCGTCGGCAAGGTCGAACGTCAGCGGTTGGAGGCGACGGCGCGACCGGCCTCCGGGGATCGGCCGAAGCCTGGCGGCATCTATGTCCACCGCTGGTTCGTCATCGGCGCCGACGACCTCGCCGAGGTGGTGGCGCTGTCGGCCGAAGGCTGGCGCGACTTCGAGGCCCGGTTCGACACCAATATCTTCGGTCTGTTCGCCGCCGAGCGCACGACCGCCGACAAGGCGGCAGGAGCCATTCGGCTGTTGCTGGTCACCCGCTACAAGGACCACGGCGTCTGGGAGACGTCGCGCGATCCGTCGACCGACGCCATGGCCGCCTTTATGCGCCGCCAGAAGCTGACCCGCGACACCTGGGCCGCCAGCACCCTGCTGACGGTGATCCCTTAGCTGCTCGTCATGCCCGGGCTTGTCCCGGCTATCCAGAGACACCGACGGCGGGTCGACAGATCGAGCGGCGGCGCAGCGCCTCTTCTCCACCGTCGGCGCTTATGGATCCCCGGCACAGGCCCGGGGATGACGACCATTGGGAGGTTAGGGCGCGAAGCTGGAACGGCCCTGGATGCCCCAGCGGCCGTCGAGGCGGGTGACGATGTAGATGCTGTCGAAGCCGCCGATCACCGAGCCGTCCTTGCGGTAGCGGGTGAAGCGCGTGTCGATGTGCACCTTGTCGGCGCCGGCGTGGATCACGTTGCGGCGCTCCCACGCCGAGTGGTCCCAATCGGCCAGGGCGCCACGCTCGAACATCTCGGGCTTGTGGTAGCCGGGATTGATGATGGTCACCTGGTTCGAGGCGAACCGGACGTGCGGGAAGTTGAAGGTGTCCTCGAAAGCCTTCAGGTCGCGCGCGTTGAAGGCCCGCATGAAGGCGTCCAGCCGGCCCTGGGCCGCGGCGATCTCGGCGGCGAACTTCGCGTGCTCGGGCTTCACCGGCGGCGCGCCCACCCCCTGTCCCAGCGCCGGCGAGCCGGCGGCCGCTGCGGCTCCGGCGACGCCTGCGGCGATGATCGCATCCCTGCGGCTGACCATGGCGATCCTTCCTTTCTTGTTCTTGTTCAAGGCAGCAGTCCCTCGGTGTCGAACGGCCATTCCTGCTCGGGCGAGTCCAGGTTGAGGAGTTCGGCGGCGTTGTGCCGCCAGGCGCGCATCATCTGGCCGCACCAGCGGACGAAGTGCTCGTCGCGCGCGGGATCCCCCTTCTCGACCCAGTAGGCTAGCGCGTCGTTGCAGAACGAGATCATCGGCTCCAGCGACAGTTCGAGCAGCGCCGGCCGCTGGCCGCTGGGGGGCGGGCGATCGGGGTACCAGAGGAGGGCCCGAAGCCGTTGGCCCGTGCGCTTGCGCAGCGCCGCGTGGGCGGCCTGGTACGCGGGGTCTTGGTCGCCGTGGCGGACAAGCAGAATGAACCCGTCCTCGAACGAGCGCGCCGCCGACAGCGACTTGCGCATGCCGTTGCCGTAGCCCCGCCAGGCCTTGATGTCCTCGGCCTTCAGCCGCCGCAGGGTCTCGGCGAAGATCGCCTGGATCAGGGCGTCCTTGGAGGGGAAGCGCCTGTAGAGCACCACCTTGGTGACGCCGGCCGCAGCAGCCACCTGCTCCATCGTCGCCCCGGCCAGGCCGTGCTGGCGGAACACGCGGGCCGCGACCCGCATGAACGCCTCGCGCCGTTCGGCCTCGCGGGCGGTTCGGGGACCGTCCAAGGGCTCGTGTTCGTCGTTGGCGGCGGCGAGCGGTCTAGGCATGGGGACGACAAGCAACTCCTGGGCGACCACCCTCGCACGCGCGGCATGGGCGCGCCACGCCATCGCCGGATAGCCGCAGGCTATGCGGCGGCGGAGCCGATCAGCCGCGGCGACCGGGCGCGGGCGTGTACCAGATCGCCGATGTGAACGCCCGCTCCTGGATCGTCGGCGCCAGGCCGCGCGGGATCTCCCGCTTCAGCTTGGCGGCGTCGTAGGTGGACCACCGCGGCGTCGGGATCTCGAGCACGCGGACATAGTAGGCGGCGGGCGCGGAGGCGTCGAATTCCGGATCGGTCCAGTTCGCCGTCAGGCTGACCGCGCCGATCGAGTTCTTGTAGGTGGCGCTCGCCACATCGACGGTGTTGCCGACCGGCGGCGCCTTGCCGGTCCCGGGATCGACCTTGCGCCCCCCGGACAGGGCGACGTCGTAGATCTTCTCGTGGCTGACGCCGTTCTTGCTCCAGAGCTTGATGATCTGGACGCGGTCCAGGTTGGCGCCCATGGCGTCCTTCAGCGCCCAGACCACGAACGACGGGGCCTTGCCGCCGGCCGCCGGCAGGGTCGCCCCCATCGGAACGCCGGCGCCGTAGGCGGTCTCGACCCATCCCGCGGCGCCAGGCTTCACGCGGTCCATGCCGTAGCCGCCGAAGAAGCGGACCTGCATGCGTGGGCCGCTCGTGCCATAGGTCTCGTTGCGCTGGAGCGCGTCGAAGATCGCCGCGCGGGTGTTCTCCCGCGCCCAGACGGCCGCCAGGCCCGCCGAGCCGAATTTCGAGATGTCGGAGCCGCCGGCGCAATAGGTGCAGTCCAGCCGCACCTGGGGCGTGCCATCCCGCAAGCCGACCTTGCCCCAGTAGTTCTTCTCGATGACCGGCGACATCGCCACATGGCTGTCGGTCGAACCGATGACGCCGAAGCGGTAGGGGTTGAAGCCGGAGCCGTCCTGGAAGGACAGCCCCGTGCGCCAAGCATCGCGCACATAGCTGCCCGCGAATTTCGTCACCGGCTTGTCGGAGGCGACGTAGGTTTCGAGCAGTTCGAAGTTCGCGAACTCGTCGTTCGGCGAGAGCGCCGGGTGTGCTTCCGACGTGCCCTTCACCTGGGTGATCTCGACCATCGGCTCATTGCGGGCGCGGGTCGCGGCGTAGGCGGCGTCGATCGGCTTCCCGTCCGAATCCGTCTTCGCGAACATCGCCCCATCGCTGAGGTTCGAGTTGTGCGGGATCGCCAGCACGGGCTGGCCCGCCTGGCGCGTAGCGTCCAGGTACTTCCAGAGGTCCTCGGGCCGGCGGCTGTCGACGGCGGTGAACGGCAAGGGCGCGTTGTCGCCGCGGAAGATGACGTTGCGGTGGAGGTTCTTGCCCTCTTCCGACGAGGTCCACTCGTAGCCGATCAGGGCGGTGAACTTGCCGGGCTTGTTCTGCCGGTTGGCGATCTCGACGACGCGGCCCCAGGTGTCGGCGGCGACCTTGCGGGCTGTGTCGGCTTGGTCCTCGAACACCGCGAGGTCGCCCGTCCGGAAGGCGTTCGCCACGGCGCGGAACGCGGCGCCGGACACCTTGGGATCCCTGTCGAGGGCTGCCTTGGCGATGGCGAGCTTGGACAGCGGGCTGGACGGATCGCGCATGCGGATCATCACGCCCATGAACTCGGAGTGGTCCGTGACCGCCAGGAAGTCGAGCGGGCGATCCAGCCGATAGACGCCGCCGGCCGGGTGCGCGAGCGCGCCGCCCTGGGCGAAGTTGTAGGCGTCCTCCGGGGTGGCGGTGGTCCCGAAGGTGAACGCGTCGAACGACCAGCCCGTGTGCATGTGCAGGTCGCCGAAGAGCACCTTGGTCTTGGCGCGTTCGGCGGGGGAAGCTTCGGCCTGGGCGACCGCGGAGGCCACGGTCCCGGTGGCGGCCGCATCCCGCGCGGCCGGCGCGCAGCCGGCGGCCAGGCTCGCGACGGCCGCCGCGGCGAACAGCATCGTACGCATGGATCTTCCCTCCCATCCCGCGCGGTGGACCCGCGTCGGCATTTCCCCAATCGACCTTGGCGCCATTCACGCCCTGCCGCCAAGCCGCGGCCCGTCAATCGGCCGATAGACGCCGGCTATCTCAGAAGCTCGCCACCCGCTCGATGGTCCAGAAGGCGGCCATCCCACCGATCGCGTAGGTGACCGCGGTGTACGCAAGCCGTCGAGGCCGCGCCGCAAGGCCCCGCGCCAACCAGCCGACGCCCAGCAGCGCGGCGATGAAGGCGACCTGACCGATCTCGACCCCGACGTTGAAGGATAGGAGCGCCAGCGGAATCTCGTGCTGCGGCAGGCCGATGTCCGCCAGGGCGCTGGCGAAGCCCAAGCCGTGCAGCAGGCCGAAGCAGAACGCGAGGCTGGCTGGGCGAAGGCCGCTGGAGCGGGCCGGATCGTCGCGCGCCTGGAGCACCTCGACCGCCAGCAGCAGGATCGACAGGGCGATCAGCGCCTCCACCGGCGGGACAGGGACGTGCACCACGCCGAGGGCGGCGAGCGACAGCGTGATGCTATGGGCGGCGGTGAAGGCCGTGGCCGTGACCAGCAGCCGCTTCCAGTGGCGCACGAAGAGGACGAGGGCCAGCACGAACAGCAGGTGATCGTACCCCAGCAGGATGTGCTCGACGCCAAGACGCAGGTAGGTCGCGAAGACGTGGGCGGCGCTACTCTGGCGCGGGGTTTCGAAGACCGGCCGGCTGGGAAGCACGCGCCCCGTCACCATCTCGCCGGACGCGAACTGGACGCGGACCAGGCCATCCACCATGGCCCCGGGAAGGCCGTCGAAGACGATCGAGGTTCCCGCCAGCCCGCCGGGACAGGCCAGGGCGGTGCGCTCGATGGCGAAGGAGCCGGTGATGCGCGCCGCGCCCCCGTGCACCACCGCGCAGTCGCGCGCGAAGCGCGGCGCGATGGCCAGGGGCCGCCCGTTGAAGACAGGGCGCTTCCAGGTGACGTCGTAATGGCCCGCCGTGGTCTCCCGCACGTCCAGGAAGACCGGGCGGATCTCGTGCGCGGTCGCCGCGCCCGCAGAGACCAGCCACAGGAGGAGGAGCGCCGCCAGGCTCCTCATCGCGCGCTACTCTCGACCAGCCTGCGCAGGGCCGCCTCGTCGACCGTGACCTTGTAGCGCCGGCGCAGGTCGGCTTCCTGACGGGCCTTCGCCGCCACGGCGGCCTGGGCGCGCCAGTCGGCTTCCAGTTGCGGGCGAACGTTCGCCAGCGTCGCCGGCGGCCCCGCTTCGCGCGCGGTGACGAGCACGAGGTGGAAGCCGTACCCGGACTCGACCGGTCCCTGCCACGTCCCGACCGGCAACCGGCCGTCGACCACCGTCGCGAAGTTCACGCCGAAATCGCGAGAGACGTCGACCGGAACGGCGGCCTCGTAGCAACGCGCGAAGGGCAGCCCCTCGCGCCCCGCGAGGCGCGCATCCGGGCTGGCCCGCATCCCCGGCGGCAAGGCCGCGAGCGCGGCCTGGGCAGCGGCGAGGCCCGCGGCCTGGTCGCCGAACCAGACCTGGCAGAAGCTGGTCTTCGCGGGCAGGCGGTATCGCTCGGAATGCGTGCGCAGGAAGTCCTGGAGCTGCGCTTGCGTCGGGATCAGATCGCCCGCTTCGGCGCCCAGCATGAAGTCGTACTTCTGGGCCAGCCGGCGTCGCACGATGGTGTCGTCGGCGTCGAGACCGAGGGCCAGACCCTCACGATAGCGCATCTCCTCGTCCACGTAGCCGCGGACGGCGGACGCCATCTCCGCCGCGTCGGGGGCATGGCCGAACTGGCCGACCCAGGTGTCGTGCAGCCATTTCAGCTCGGAGGCGCCCACCCGGATCTCGGTGGGCGCCGTCTCGGCCTCCGGATTGGCCAGCCGCCAAGCGGCGAAGATCACCGCCCCGATCAGCACGAACTGCACCAGCGGCTGCCGCAGCAGCCCCATCAACCTACGACGCACGGTCCCTCCCCCGGACTTTTCGTCAGTCGTAGATCTTCAGGAGCACGCCGTCCTGCTTCTTCACGGACTGGCGCATGCTGGTCCATTGGGGCGGAACATTGCCCTTGTCCCAGGCGGCGATCTTGGCCTTGAGGGACGCGACAACGCCCGGGTTGGCCTTGGCGACATTCGTCTTCTCGCCCAGGTCGCCTTTGAGATCGAAGAGCATGACGTGCTGGCCATGTTCCGAGACCGTGGCGTGCGTGCCGTCGGGCGTGATGGTGGCCGAGTTGGTCGCCCCGTCGGACGGGTCGGCGATGTTGGCCTCCCACAGCTTCCAGTTCCCGTCGCGGATCGCGAAGTTCGGGCCGGCGCGCCAGTAGACGGTCGGATTGGGCACGCCCTTGTTGGTCCCGGTCAGGTACGGCATCAGGTTCACCCCGTCCGTCCCCTTGGGCAGGCCCGCCCCGGCGAGCGCCGCCGCGGTGGGGACGATGTCGAGGCTGGAGACCATACGGTCGTCCACCTGCCCGCCTTCGATCTTGCCCGGCCAGGCCACGATGTAGGGGATGCGCACGCCGCCTTCGAGGTGCGCCCCCTTGTGGCCGCTGAGCGGGGCGTTCGAGCAGGCGCCCTGGACGTAGGCGGCGCAGCCGTTGTCCGACAGGAAGACAATGACGGTGTTCTTCTCCAGGCCCTCGGCCTTGAGCTTGGCGCGCACGGCGCCGACGCCGTCGTCCAGGGCCGAGACCATGGCCGCGTAGACCCGCTGGCCCCGGTCGGGAACGTCGCGGTAGCGGTCGAGATACTTCTTGGTGGCCTGCAGCGGCGTGTGCGGCGCGTTGTAGGCGAGGTAGAGGAAGAACGGCTTGTCCTTGTTGGCGCCGATGAACTTCACGGCTTCGTCCGTGAAGACGTCGGTCAGATAGCCGTCGACCTGCACCACCTGCTTGCCCCGCCGCACGCTGGCCACGCTGCGGACATAGGCCATGCGTTCGTCGTCGGTGGCCGTGGGGGGCAGCGGATCGTTGGCCGTGGCGCGGAACGAGGCCTCCGAGCCCGGCGGGTTATAGGTGTCGTCGCCGGGCTGGCTCTTGGTGAAGAAGCTGGTGGCGCCGGCGGTGATGCCGAAGAACTCGTCGAAGCCCCGATCGCTGGGCTGATAGCCGTCGGCCTCGCCGAGGTGCCACTTGCCGATCATGCCGGTGTGGTAGCCGGCGGTCTTCAGGATGTTGCCGACGAACGGCTCGGCCAGCGAAACGCCGCCGCGCCGGTCCCGGCCCACCGGATTGAACTCCCAGCCGAAGCGCTGCTGGTAGCGCCCGGTCAGGATCGCCGCCCGCGACGGCGCGCAGACCGGATGGGTCACGTACCCGGACGTGAAGCGCACGCCGTCGGCGGCCAGCGCGTCGATGTTGGGCGTCCGGATGATCTTCGAGCCGTAGGCGGAGGTGTCGCCATAGCCCAGGTCGTCGGCGACGATGACGATCACGTTGGGGCGCGGCGCGGCGCGGGCCTTGTCGATCGCCGTCGCGGGCGGCGCGCTGGCCGCTGCCGCCAGGGAGAGGACCGCCGCGGCGGCCAGGGGGATGCGCTTCATGCCGAACTCCATGTCGGGCGCAAGCTAGCCGGTTCGCGCGTTCCGATCTGCCCAAGGCGCAGGCGTGATGCTATAGCCCGCAGGCATGGAGCTTCGTCACCTCGAACAGATTCTCGAAATCTGCCGCGCCGGCGGCTTCAGCGGGGCCGCGCGCAAGCTGCAGATCTCGCAGCCGACGCTGTCGAAGAGCATCGCCCGGCTGGAAGCGCAGCTATCGCTGAAGCTGTTCGAGCGCACCAACGGCGCGGCGCGGCCGACCGCCTACGGCGCCTTCGTGGCCCAGCGCGCCGAGACCCTGCTGCAGGGCGTGGCGGCGCTGTCGCGTGACCTGGAGCAGCTCGCGCGGGGCGAGGAAGGCCGCATCCGGATCGCCGTGGGGCCGGCCTCGCGCCTTAAGCCCCTCCCCGAGCTGCTGCGCCGGATCGCGGTGCGGTTTCCCAAGCTGCACGTGGAAACGATCCAGGAGACCGGCCCCGGTGTGATGAAGGCGCTGCAGGATGGCCGCGTCGACATCGCCTTCGGCTACGCCGAGCACGCGGCGCGCTACGGCGAGCTGATCCGCAAGAAGATGTTCGAGGACGCGGTGATCCTGGTGGCCCGCCCCGGCCACCCCGCCCTGGATCTGAAGGACGCGGGCCCGCGCGAGCTGCTGCGATGGCCGTTTGCCCTGCCGAACGTGCTGCCGGGCCTCGTCCAGTGGGCCGGGGAAATGGACCGCGAGGAGTCGGAGAACCTCAAGGCCTTCATTAGCGACGACTATTCGCTGATCGTCGAGCGCGCCCTGCAGACCGACGCCATCGCCATGGGCGCCTCGTTCCTGTTCCAGGACCAGCTCGCCGACGGCCGCCTGGAGGTGATCTCCTCGACCCTCGACATGCCCTACGACTGCTGGATGCTGACGACGGCCGAACGCTGGCGCTCCCCGCTGATCAAGGCGATGGCCGAACTGTCGAAGGCCGCTGTCACCGAAAAGGCCCTGAACGTGGCTGCCTGATAGCTGGCAGCTATGCCTTTCGCGCCAGGCCGGCCTGTTCCATCCGCCACTTCATCTGATCGAAGCGGTCCTGGCCGAAGAAGGGCTCGTCGTTGAACGACATCATCGGCACGCCCCAATGGCCGGCCGCGCGCTGGTCGACCTGGTTCTTCTCCACGACCGCGGCGAAGCGGGCGGGGTCGGCGTCCACAGCGGCGCTCATCTCGGCGTAGTCGAGGCCCGCACGCTCGGCGGCCCGGGCCAGATGATCGCCCTCGTGCCAGTTGTCGACCTCGCCGCTCCAGATCGTGTGGCTGGCCTCACGCAGGAACGGCAGCCCCCGCCCCCGCTCGACGGCGGCGACGCCCAGGTGGGTCAGGCGATGGATGTACGGCTGCTCCATGCGGTAGCCGACCCCGGGCGCCTGCTGCACCGGGTCGGGCCGCGGCCAGCGGAACGGCAGCCCGAGGAACGCCGCCTCGCGGAACACGTCGCGCATGAAATAGGGCGTCCAGAGCGGATCCCGGGTCTCGAAGAACTCGGGCGTGCGGACCGCCAGCGGATAGACCGGCCGGACCTCGCAGACCACGTCGTACTCGGCCTCCAGCGTCATCAGGCGAGGCACGATCATGTACGAATAGGGCGAGCGGAAGGACCAGTAGAGGTCGTAGCTGAGGGTCATGGCGTCCTTCCCGATTGGCGTTTCCCAGGCTCTAGCATAGAAACGTGAATGGCAATTCCGTTTCGGGGGAAACGACCATGCTCCGCACTCTCGCCGCCACCCTGGTTCTGATCCTATCCGCTTCGGCGGCCAAGGCGCAGGCGCCGGCCTTCGACGGCCTGCGCGTGATCCTCTGCGGCACGTCGGGGCCGCTGCCGGTCGCTGGCCGCGCCAAGCCCTGCACGGCGATCCAGGCGGGCGGCGCGCTCTACCTCGTCGACATCGGGCCCGAGGCCACCGAGAACCTGATGACCTGGCGCGTGCCGGTGGCGAGCGCCAAGGCCGTCTTCATCACCCACCTGCACTCGGACCACATCGGCGACCTGGGCGAGTTCAACATGCAGAGCTGGGTGAACGGCC
>NZ_JANINU010000124.1 GCF_024508875.1 Phenylobacterium sp. | reverse complement strand
AGGAGCACCTCGCCGACACCTGCGACGACCCCGACGATCCCAAGTGGCGAAGCTCCGGCTAGCCACCCCCTCTCGCTCCGCGAGCTCCCCCAAGGGGGGAGCATCTGGGCACAGCTAAATCCTCCCCCCCTCGGGGGAGGTGCCGAAGGCGGAGGGGGTCACACCCCCACCCTCTGAAAACCGTCCCACCCCGACGGCGCGAACGCGCGCCCTAGAACGGCGGCTCTTCCACCTTCGGCGGCGGCGGGGCGGGGGCGGCTTCGGTCTTCTCCGCGGGCGCGGGCGGCGCGATCACCGGGGCGGCTTCGGGGCCGGCCGGAGCGCCCTGTTCGGCGGCGGCCTTCGCGGCGGCTTGCGCCTCGGCCTTGGCCTTCTTCTCTTCCTCGAGCTTGGCCTTTTCCTCGGGCGTCAGTTCGTCCTCGTCCTGGGTGGCGCCGACGATCCGCTCGTCGGTGAGCGGCTTGGCTTCCTGGGCTTCCAGCACGGCCGCGGACTGGCCCTGCGGGCCTTCGCCGGGCAGGCGGCCGCGGGCCGGCGCGGTGATCGCGCCCACCGCGAACGAGCCGAGGCAGGCGACCACCAGGCCGATGGCGACGAGCTGCAGCACGGGGCGGGGCATGGACCAGTTCATGGCGGCGAACCTAATGCCACCTTTCGCCCGGCGGAAGCGGGATCGGCGAGGTTCGGATCACGGTAAACGCGGGATTAACGATCCAGGCGGCAAACAGGGTCGGAGTCGATTTGCTGGAGGCCTTGGGCGCATGGCGCGGGCGGCGCGGAAAACCGGTGGGGAGCTTGCGCTCCATATCGCCAGGCTGACCTGGGGCCATCCGGCGACGGCGCGCTTGCGCGGCGGCGTGGTCGCGGCGTTCGGCGCGGCCCTCGCCGTGGCCTTCGCGACGTACAACGCCGCCGATCCCAGCCTGAACGCCGCCGGCGCGGCCGAGGCGAGCAACGCCCTGGGCGGCGGCGGGGCGGTGCTGGCGGATATCGGGGTCCAGTCCCTGGGCGTCGCCGCGGGCCTCGCGGCGCTGCTCCTCGTCACGTGCGGCCTGGCCCGCGTGGCCGATCCCGACCCCGATGCGAGTCGCGGACGCCTTCGCCTGCGCGCCGCGATCGGAACCCTCGGCCTGCTGGCCCTGGCCGGCGCGCTGGCCTGGGCGCCGACGCCCGCGGCCTGGCCGCTGGCGAAAGGCCTGGGCGGCTTTTGGGGCGATACGCTGCTGAACGGCTTCGCCGGCCTCATCGCGTACGCCCGAATCGGTTTCGCCCACGGTATCGCCGGAACGGTGCTGCTGGCCGCCGGCGTCGTCGCCTATGGGTATGGCCTGGGGCTGACCCGGCTCGACGTGCGCGGCCTCGCCGACGGCCTGACGCACGCCCTGACCCCCAAGCCGAAGCTCACCGCCGCCAAGCCCGAGCCGGTGGGCGCCGCCAAGGTCGCCCGCCGCAAGCGCGAGGCGCCGGCGGTTCCGGACGAGGCCTTCGACGAGGCGTCCGCGCCCATGCCGTCGCCCACCGCCGTCGCCGCGCCGGCCGGCGAGGGGCCGACCCTGCAGGTCAAGGCCCCCAAGGCCGCGCCCAAGGAGAGCGCCCGCGAGACGCGCGAGGCCCAGGGCACCTTCGCCTTCGCCCAGGAGGGCGGCTTCCAGCTTCCCGAGCTGTCGATGCTCACCAAGGCGCCGGCCCGCGCGGCGCAATACGACGAAGGCTCGCTGCGCCAGAACGCCCAGTTGCTGGAGAACGTGCTGGCCGAGTTCGGCGTCCGTGGCCAGGTCGACCAGATCCGCCCCGGCCCGGTGGTCACCCTCTACGAGCTGGTCCCCGCCGCCGGCGTGAAGTCGGCGCGCGTCGTGGCCCTGGCCGACGACATCGCTCGCTCCATGTCGGTCGCCTCGGCCCGCGTCTCGGTCGTCCCTGGGCGCAACGCCATCGGCATCGAACTGCCCAACCAGCGGCGCGAGACCGTCTACCTGCGCGAGCTGCTCTCGGCGCCCGAGTACGAACGCGGCGGCCAGGTCGTGCCCGTGGTCCTCGGCGAGACCATCGGCGGCGAGCCCTATGTGGCCGATCTCGCCAAGATGCCCCACCTGCTGATCGCCGGCACCACCGGCTCGGGCAAGTCGGTCGGGGTCAACGCCATGATCCTGTCGATCCTCTACCGCCTGCCGCCCGAGCAGTGCCGGCTGATCATGATCGACCCGAAGATGCTGGAGCTCAGCGTCTACGACGGCATCCCGCACCTGCTGGCGCCGGTGGTGACAGATCCCAAGAAGGCCATCGTCGCGCTGAAGTGGACTGTCCGCGAGATGGAGGACCGCTATCGCCGCATGTCGAAGATCGGCGTGCGCAACATC
Organism: Phenylobacterium sp.; assembly: GCF_024508875.1. Lineage (GTDB taxonomy): Bacteria > Pseudomonadota > Alphaproteobacteria > Caulobacterales > Caulobacteraceae > Phenylobacterium. The sequence goes on along the minus strand of NZ_JANINU010000124.1, from coordinate 4,372 downwards.
GCCTCGTTCAACGAGCGCGCCCGCGAGGCGCTGGCCAAGGGCGAGCACTTCGAACGGACGGTCCAGACCGGCTTCGACGAGAGCGGCCGCGCCACCTACGAGAGCGAGAAGATTCGCCCCGAGCCCATGCCCTACCTCGTCGTCATCATCGACGAGGTGGCCGACCTGATGATGGTGGCCGGCAAGGACATCGAGGGCGCCGTCCAGCGCCTGGCCCAGATGGCCCGCGCCGCCGGCATCCACCTGATCATGGCGACCCAGCGCCCGTCGGTGGACGTCATCACCGGCACCATCAAGGCGAACTTCCCGACCCGGATCAGCTTCCAGGTCACCTCCAAGATCGACAGCCGCACCATCCTGGGCGAACAGGGGGGTGAGCAATTGCTCGGCCAGGGCGACATGCTCTACATGGCGGGCGGCGGCCGCATCACCCGCCTGCATGGCCCGTTCGTCTCCGACGGCGAGGTCGAGGCGGTGGCCAAGTTCCTGCGCGACCAGGGCCAGCCGCAGTACCTGGAAGAGATCACCGCCGGCGGCGAAGAGGACGGCGAGGACGGCGACTTCGGCTTCGGCGAGGATGGCGGCGGCTCCGGCGACGACCTCTACGACCGCGCCGTGGCCGTGGTGACCCGGGACAAGAAGGCCTCGACCTCCTACGTCCAGCGCCGCCTGCAGATCGGCTACAACCGCGCCGCCTCGCTGATCGAGCGGATGGAGCAGGAGGGCGTCGTCGGCCCCGCCAACCACGCCGGCAAGCGCGAGATCCTGGTCAGCGCCGCGCCATAGGCGTCCAGTTGCTCCCCGCCGGGGGAGCAACTTTGGTCAGCCCTTCCGCCGCCCGCCGGGCTTATGCCCGCTGGTCATCGGGTCGGGCTTCTTCGGCAGCGGCCGTTTCGGGTCCAGCGCATAGCGCTCCTGGCTCGAGCCCAGGCCCATCCGGCCCGGCTGCTGCTCGCGCAGGTTGGAGTCGCCCGAGCGGATTCGGGCGATGGCGTCACGCAGCAGCGCGGCCGTTTCGAAGTCGCCGGCCTCCGCCGCCTCCGCCATCCGGCGTTCCAGGTCCTCGATCATGCCCATGCGGTCAGTCTAGACGATTGCGCGGATCTGCGCGCCGACGCTCTATGGCGCGATGCGTCTCGCCCTGCTCCTGTTCGCCGCCCTGGTTCTCTCGGGCCCGGCCGCCGCCGCACCGTCGTGCCGGCTTCCGTCCGACCTGTCCCCTGCGCCGGTCGAGGCGGTGGATCCTGCCGAAGTCCAGAGCGGCGTGACCATCGCCTACTACCTGCTCGCCATCTCCTGGACGCCGGACTGGCGGCGCATCAACGGCCAGACCAAGGCCACCACACCGCCGCTCGATCCGGAACGCCGGCCGCAGGGCTTCGCGCTCCACGGCCTGTGGCCCAACGGCAAGGCGCCGCCCTATCCCCGCTACTGCCGGCCGGTCGGGACGATCGACGCCGCCACGGTGCGATCCATGTACTGCCGCACGCCGTCCGCCGCCCTGCTGCAGCACGAGTGGCAGGCCCACGGCGCCTGCGCCTGGGAAACCCCCGCCGCCTACTTCCGCGACGCCGCGCGCCTCTACGACCGCGTGGCGCTGCCGCGCATCGAGACGATCCCGGACCTCACCGCCGGCAAGCTGCGCCAGGCGTTCGTCGCGAAGAACCGCTGGCTGCCAGCCGAGGCCATCTACGTCGCCCTCGACAAGGAGGATCGGCTGACGGAAGTCCGGCTCTGCTACGACCTCGCCTACAAGCCCGCGGGCTGCCCGGGCGGCGTCGGGGCGGGCGAGGCGCGGCCCGTGCGGCTCACGCCCAGCGCCACGCGCCGCTTCTAGGAACTGGCCCGGAAGCTTGGGCGTTGCTCAGCGCCCCGCCTGCGCCCTATTGCGGCCGCGGCAGCGTGCGACGATATCAACATGGAGCAAGCCATGACCCTCACCCGACGCAGCCTCACGCTGGCGCTGGCCGCCGCGCCGCTCGCCGGTCCGGCGCTCGCCCAGGCGCCGCTGCCGGCCGCCGACCAAGCCCTGGTCGATCGCGCCGTCGCCTATCTCGAAGGTCTCGCCGAGGCCAAGGGCCGCTTCGTCCAGACCGACGCGCGCGGCCGCACGACCACGGGCCAGCTCTTCATGAAGCGACCGGGCAAGGCGCGCTTCGCCTACGATGCACCGTCGGGCCTGCTGGTCGTCTCGGACGGCGGGGTGGTTTCGGTCCAGGACAAGCGCCTGAAGACCTTCGATCAGTATCCGCTGGGCGCGACGCCCCTGTCGCTGTTCCTCGCCAAGACCATCCGCCTCGACAAGGGCGTGACCGTCACGCGGGTCGCGCGGATGGCCGACGGCTTCTCGATCACGGCCCGCGACGGCAAGAAGGAGACGGCCGGCCAGATCACGCTCACCTTCACGGATACGCCGCTGGCCCTTGCCGGCTGGACCGTGACCGACGCCCAGCAGCGTCCGACCCGCGTGCAGCTCCTCGACCTGCAGCGCGCCAGCGGGCTGGACCGCTCGCTGTTTGTCCTGAAGGACCCGCGACCCAAGAATCCTGGGCGAGGAAAAGTCTAGGTTGCGAAAACTGTGGTCCAGGCGACACACGCAAGCTGCGCCGATAAAGACCTTTGACTTTCTGTCATACTGTGGCGATATTATCACTACGTCGTCAGCGCGCCGGTCGCACTGACGGAGTCCGTGCCGGAACCTATCCCCTCCCGGCGGCGGCATGAGAGACGACTCACACAGCCCGGACGCAGACTCTGCGTCCGGGCTTTCTTTTCGACTATGAAGGCCGAATGCGACTTCGAATCTGCACCTGGAACGTGAATTCGGTCCGACTCCGCGCCGAGCAGGCCGCCCGGTTCGTCCAGGAGCAGGCGCCCGACATCCTGTGCATGCAGGAGATCAAGTGCCGCGAAGGCGAGTTCCCCGTGAACGCCTTCAAGGACATGGGCCTGCCCCATCTCAAGATCGCCGGCCAGAAGGGCTGGCACGGTGTGGCGATCGCCTCGCGCCTGCCCATCGAGGACGCCCCGCCGCTGGACGTGTGCCGCGAGAAGCACGCCCGCTGCGTGGGCGGGACGATCGCCGGCGTCGAGGTCCACAACTTCTACATCCCGGCCGGCGGCGACATCCCCGACCGGACTGAGAACCCCAAGTTCGACCACAAGCTCGATTTCTACGAGAAGCTCACGGCCGAGCTGGGTAAGCGCGACCCCAAGGCGCCGCTGGCCATCGTGGGCGACCTCAATGTGGCGCCGGGCGAGTTCGACGTCTGGAACCACAAGTACATGTCCAAGATCGTCAGCCACACGCCGGTAGAGATCGAGGCCTTCCGGAAGATGGAGGCTTCGCTGGGCCTCATCGACCTGACGCGCGCCGTGACGCCCGAACCGGAGAAGCTGGCCTCCTGGTGGAGCTATCGCGCCGCCGACTTCCGCAAGTCCGCGCGCGGTCTGCGCCTCGACCACATCCTGGTCACGCCTGGCCTGCGTGAGGCCGCCTGGCGACTGGGCGCTCCGGCGAGCCGCATCCACGACGACGTCCGCGCCTGGGAACGGCCGAGCGACCACGCGCCCGTCTCGGCGGACCTGGTGCTGTAGCCCCCTCTCGCGGCGCGAGCTCCCCCCGAGGGGAGCATCTTAGGTCCTCGCCCTCTGGAGGAGGCCCCGACGGGGAGGGGGTTGCAGCCCCCTAAGGCGCTAGCTTGTAGCCACCCGCCTCGGTCAGCAGGAGGCGAGCGTTGGCCGGATCGGGCTCGATCTTCTGGCGCAGTCGGTAAACGTGGGTCTCCAGCGTGTGGGTCGTGACGCCGGCGTTGTAGCCCCAGACCTCGGCCAGAAGCTCCTCGCGCGACACCGACTTCTCGCCGGCCCGGTAGAGGTACTTCAGGATGTTGGTCTCCTTCTCCGTCAGGCGGATCTTCTTGCCCTTGTCGTCCACCAGCATCTTGGCGGCCGGACGGAATTCGTAGGCGCCCAGGCGGAACACGGCGCCCTCGGAATGCTCGTAGTCGCGAAGCTGCGCGCGGATGCGGGCGAGCAGGACCGCGAACTTGTAGGGCTTGGTGACGTAGTCGTTGGCGCCGCTGTCGAGGCCTCGCACCGCGTCGTCGTCGGTGTCGGCGGCGGTCAGCATGATCACCGGCGTGGTCACTCCGTCCTCGCGCATGCGCTTGCAGGCCTCGCGGCCGTCCATGTCGGGCAGGTCGACGTCCAACAGGATCAGGTCGGGTTTGGCGTCCCGCGCCTGGCGCACGCCTTCACCCGCGGCGGCCGCCTCGACGGTGTCGAAGCCCTCGGCCTGCAGTTGTTCGGCGATCGCCCCGCGAAGGTCCTGGTCGTCGTCGACGATGAGGAGGGTCTTGCGTTGAGCCAT
>NZ_JANINU010000123.1 GCF_024508875.1 Phenylobacterium sp. | reverse complement strand
GAGACCGACTGGCTGTCGCCCTCGATGGAATAGAAATAGTCGCGCTTGCCGCCCGGCTGGATGCGGGTGAAGCCCGTCTCGGCCGGGTCGATGAAGACGATGTCCGCGACATCCAGGACCGTCAGGGTGTTGTCGACCATCGCGGGCGGGGCGCCCGGGGCCTTCGGATCCTGCTCCACGACGATCCGCTTTGGGCCCAGGGCCACCATGTGCAGCGTGGACGACGAACTGGACGGGCCGCCGTTGAAGGCGAACAGGACGGGCCGGGTCTTCGGATCGGCGCCGGTCTTCACGTACGAGGTGCAGACGAAACGGATCGTCGGCTGGCCGTCTGCGCCGGTCAGCACGGTCTCGCCGACCGTCGCGACATAGTCGACCTTCTGGCCGTTGAAGACGCCGGAGTGCTGGCTGACGAACGGCCCGCCCGCAGGGCCCTCCGCCGCCTGCGCGGCGGCGGCCGCCAGGGTCAGAAGCCCGCCCGCGCCCAGCAGCGCACGCTTGGTGATCTCGGTCATCGGACGCCCCCAGAACTGGCCACGAGGAAACGCTAGCGCGCTGTCACCGGATTTTCTTTTCGTTCTGCCAGCATCCCCGAAAACGCGCGGCATAGCCTATGTCGACGCGCCGTCGGTGCTGCATTGAACATGTCGCGGTCCGGAGCGGCGGGCGCCAGTTCGAATAGAAAATCCCGACCCCAAAGGTACGATGATGCCATCGTCGAGGGGGTTTGGTTCATGCCGTTCAAGACAGCCGCCGCCGTGAGCGCGCTCCTGGCCCTCAGCCTGTCGGTTCCGGCCTCTGCCGAGACCTTCCGCTACACCGCCATCGCCAACGGCGAGAAGGTCGGACACTTGGTCGCCGACGTGCAGGGCAAGACGACGAAGGTCGACTACGCCATCTCGAACAACGGCCGCGGTCCCAAGGCGCGCGAGACCATCGAGGCCGACGCCGCCGGCTTCCCGGTAAGCTGGAACATCGAGGGCGAGTCGCTGTTCGGCAGCCCGGTCCACGAGCAGTACGCCTGGAAGGCCGGACAGGCCGAATGGGTGAGCCAGGCCGACAAGGGCCGGGTCCCGGCCGCCAAGCCGCTGCTCTACATCGGCAACGACGTCAGCCCCTGGATGCTGGGCGTCTATGTGAAGGCGTTGCTCAAGGCGCCGAACCACACGCTGCCGGTGGCGCCGTCCGGCAGCCTGCGCCTCACCGAGGTGCGCAAGATCACCCTGGGCGAGGGCAAGAAGGCCGTCCCGCTGACGGTCTATGAGCTCGCCGGCATCGACCTCGCGCCCGACTATGTGCTGGTCGACGCAAAGGGCGACCTCTTCGCGTCGGGCGGCCTGATCCGCGAAGGCTATGAGGACCAGATCCCGGTCCTGGAGACCATGAACCGCGAGATCGGGCAGGCCCGCGCCGAGGCCGCGCAGAAGAAGCTGGCGCACCGGTTCGCAGGGCCCGTCCGTATTCGTAACGTGCGCGTCTTCGACCCGGTCAGCATGACCGTGGGCGAGCCATCCACCGTCGTGGTCTACGGCGACCGCATCGCCGGCGTCTGGGCCAACGAGACTGGCCCGGCGCCCGCCGGCGAGACGGTGATCGACGGGCAGGGCGGGACGCTGGTCCCCGGCCTGCACGACATGCATTCGCACACCAGCCTGTCGTCCAACCTGTTCAACCTCGCCGCCGGCGTCACCGCCACGCGCGATCAGGGCAACGACAACGAACAACTGCTGGCGATGATGGATGGCTTGGCCACGGGCCGGCTCGCCGGGCCCCGCATCGTGCGCAACGGCTTCCTGGAGGGCCGCAGCCCGTACTCGGCCCGCAACGGCTTCATCGCCGACAGCCTGGAAGACGCGCTGGAGGACGTCCATTGGTACGCCGACCACGGCTATTGGCAGATCAAGATCTACAACAGCTTCAACCCCGACTGGGTCGCCCCGGTCGCGGCCGAGGCCCACAAGCTCGGGATGGGGGTCACCGGCCACGTGCCGGCCTTTTCCTCGCCCGACCGGGTAATCGGCGACGGGTACAACGACATCGCCCACATCAACCAGCTCATGCTGGGCTGGATCCTCGATCCCAAGGAAGACACCCGAACTCCGCTGCGCCTCACCGGCATGGCGCGCGGCAAGGACCTCGATCTCAATTCGGCGCGGGTCCAGAAGACCGTCGCGCTGATGAAGGAAAAGCACATCGCGCTGGACACCACGGCGATGATCCTGGAGCGCCTGATGCTGTCGCGCTCGGGCGAGGTGCAGGCCGGCGACGCGCCCTACCTCAGCCACGTGCCGATCGGCTACCAACGCTACCGCAAGCGCAGCTTCGTGACGATCAAGACCCCGCAGGACGACGCCGACTATCAGGCCGGGTTCAAGAAGGTGCTCGAGGTCCTGAAGATGCTGGATGACAATGGCGTCCAGCTGCTGCCCGGTACGGACGACGGCACGGGCTTTTCGAACCTGCGCGAGATGGAGGTCTACGTGGCCGCCGGCATCCCGGCCGGTAAGGCGCTCTACCTCTCGACCCTGGGCGCCGAGCGCTACTTCAAGCGCGACAGCCAACTCGGCACGATCGAGCGCGGCAAGCTGGCCGACTTCATCCTGGTGGACGGCGATCCGGTCGCCGACATCTCGGCCCTGCGCAAGAACCGCATGACCATGGTGGGCGGCGTCGCCTACTACCCGGCGGAGATCTACGAGCACCTGGCGATCAAGCCGTTCGCGGCCCCGCCGCCGGTGACGGCGCCGCGCTGATGCTCCGCAAGCTCGTCCTCGCCACTGCGGCCTGCGCCGTGTTTGCCGCCCCGGCCGCCGCGGCCGGGCCGCCAAGCTTGAATGTCGTCCTGAGCCCCCACGCGACCGGCGGCGCCGACGGCTACATGGGCGTGACGATGACGATGGAAGCGCCGGCGCTGAAGGCGGGCGATCCGCTGGTGCGCCTGCCGATTCGCCTCGTCGGCATCCCGACGCCGACCTGGCCCGATGGCGCGGTCCAGGCGCGCGATGACCAGGGCCCGATCCCGCTCACCACGACCGAGGAGCCTGCGACGCCGCAGGGCGTCTACCGCCGCTGGATCGTCGGGCGCGCAACCGTCGGCAATGTCGTGGTCAGCTACAAGGCGCCGCCGCGCAAGGTCACGGCGGCCACCAACAACGGCCCGCTGTTCGACCTGCGCGAGGAGAACGGCGGCTTCGCGGGCTCGGGCAACGGCTTCTTCGCCGCTCCGGTGAAACCCGGGCCCTGGAAGACCCACCTGAGCTGGGACCTGTCGGGCCTGGCGAAGGGATCGCGTGGCGTCTGGTCGCTGGGCGAGGGGACGGTGGACGCCGTGATCCCGTCCGAGGTGCTGCAGTTCAGCTACTACTACGTCGGGCCGATGCAGTCGTATCCGGCCAAGGCCGACCCGAACTTCGACTTCTACTGGCTCTCCGACACGCCCTTCGACGCCGATGAGCTGGGCGGGAAGATGAAGGCGCTGTTCGGCAGCATGGCGCAGTTCTTCGGCGAGACCGGCGGCAGCTACCGGGTCTTCGTCCGCCAGAACCCCTACCTGGGCACGGGTGGCACAGGCCTCGCCCGGTCGTTCATGTTCGGCTACCACCCGCCGGCCAAGCCCACGGTCGACAGCCTGCAGGGGCTGCTGGCCCACGAGATGGCCCACACCTGGCCGGCGATGCAGGGCGACCACGGCGAGACGGCCTGGTACTCGGAAGGCATGGCCGAGTACTACTCGACGGTCCTGTCCTGGCGCGCGAAGGCGATCACCACCGAGCGCCTGGTCCAGACCTTCAACGAGCGCGCCGACGCCTACTATTCGAACCCCTATGTGCGGGCGACCAACCCCGAGGCGGCGAAGAAATTCTGGACCGATCCTGTCGCCCAGACCGTCCCCTACGGTCGCGGCTGGCTGTACCTGCAGCAGGTCGATGCGCAGATCCGCGAGGCCACCGCCGGCAAGCGCAGCCTGGACGACATCGCCAAGGAGATCCGCCGCCGGCAGGAGGCGGGCCAGGCGTACGGCGTCCCGGTCTGGCTGGAGCTGGTCGGCAAGGAGATCGGCGCGGACAAGGCCAAGGCGGGCTACGCGCTCATGACCGGCGGCGGCCTGCTGGTCCCGCCCGCGAACCTGTACAGCCCGTGCCTCGTGGTCGAGACGCATCCCGTCCGCCCGTTCCAGCTCGGCTTCGCCCGGGGCTCGCTGAACGACGACCGCACGGTCCGCGACCTGGAGCCCGGATCCGAGGCCGAGAAGGCCGGCGTCCGCAACGGCGACGTGATCGTCGAGACCTCCGACATCAACGCCGTGCGCAAAGACGAGGCCCTGCCGCTCAAGCTCGTCTTGCGCCGGGGCGAGTCGACGACGACGGTGACCTATCTGCCGCGCGGCGCGGCCGCCGAGGGCTACCGCTGGGCGCGCGATCCGAAGACGCCCGATGCCGCCTGCCGCTTCTGACGGGACACGAATGACCGACCAGCTCCGCCATGGCGTCCGCCTCATCGACCTGGTGATGCTGGGGGCGGGCACCGCCATCGGCGCGTCGATCTTCTCGGTGCTGGGCCCGGCGGCCCAGGTCGGCCGCGAAGGCATCCTGGTCGCCTGCGTGATCGCGGCCCTGCCCATGGTGCTGTTCGGCCTCGTCTACGCCTATATGGCCTCGGCCGTGCCGAGGACGGCCGCCTCGTTCGAGTGGCAGCGCCAGTTCACCCATCCGATCATCGCCTTCGGCATCGTCTGGCTGCGCATCCTGTCCAACGCGGTGGTGATGATCGTGCTGGGCACGGTGCTGGTGAACTACCTGGGCAAGGTGGTCGCTGTGCCGGGCAAGCCGGTGATGTTCGGCCTCTTCCTGGCGGTGTTCGCGTTGAACTACCTGGGCGTCGCCATCGCCGCGCGGGCGCAGACGATCATGATGCTGCTGCTGCTGGCGGTGTTCGCGGTCTTCGTGGCGGCCGGCGCGCCGCAGCTCAAGCCGCAGCTTGTCACCCAGTCGATGAGCGTCGGCTGGGTCCCGATCGTCGCCGCCCTGCCGCTGATGATCCAGCTCTTCCTCGGCATCGAGACGACGACCGAGGTGGGCGAGGAGGTGGCCGACCCCAAGCGCGTCGTGCCGCTGGGCCTGGCGCTGGCCCTGGTGCTGACCGTCGTGGTCTATCTCGCCATCGCCTTTACGGCGCTGAGCCTCGTCGGCGCCGACGCCCTGGCCGCCAGCGACGCCCCGCTGCTGACCGCCGCCGAGAAGGCCCTCGGGCCGGTGGCGTTGCCGCTGATCGTCACCGCGGCGGTTCTGGCCCTGCTGAAGTCGATGAACGCGGTGTTCCTGGTCTTCGCCCGCTTCCTCTACGCCATGGGCAAGGCGGGCGTCCTGCCGGCGCCCCTCGCTCACGTCCATCCGAAGTTCGGCACGCCCGACGTGGCCACCGTCGTGGCCTTCGCTGCGTGCTGCCTGGGCCTCTTCCTGCCGTCCAGCCTGCTGTTCCTGCTGCTGGCGGTGAACATCCCGACGATGATGAAGTACCTGGGCTCGTGCCTGGCCGCCTACGTCGTCGCCGACAAGCACCCCGAGGTCCATGCCCAGGCGCGCCTGCGGTTCAGCCCCGGGCTCGTGAAGGCGCTCTCGGCGCTGGGCATGGCAGCCGCCGTGATCATCGCCAGCCTGGGCTTCGGGACCGACTGGAAGCCCTATGCGCTGCTGGCCGGCTGGCTTGCGATCGGCCTCGCCTACTACGCCTTGGTGTCGCGCAAGACCGCGCCGCGGCCCTCAGCCTAGCGCTTCGCCGCGCCTGCGAAGGCGGCGATCTCCGAGGAGGAGAGGCGGCGCACATCGGTGATCTTGCAGCGCTTCAGCCCGGTGTCCGTGCGCGCGAACAGGATGGCGGTGTCGTCCTCGCAGACGGCAGCGCCGAGGCTCGAGGCGGCCGATAGTCGCGTCGCCCGCTCGACGGCGTGGCAGTCCTCGCGCAGCTTCACCTCGTAGATCGCGCCGCCTCCGTTCTGGACCAGCAGGCTGCGCTGGCCCGAGCGGCTCACGCCCTTGATCCTTGCGCCGTTGAAGCAGCGCGGCGCGTACGGCCCGGCGCCCGTGCCGTAAGCCTGGGCGTGAGCGGCCGCATCGAACCGGTTCGGCGGTTCGTACTGGGCGAGGGCGGGCGTCGCGGCCAGGGCCGACACGGTCGCGACGGCGAACAGCATGCGCTTCATGGGACGTCCTCCGAGGCGAGACAACCCTAGCGTATCCGCGTAACGCGTTCGCCGAAAGGGCGTTCGGCGCAGCAGGCGCGCGAGGCCCCCGGCGCCTACGACCGGCTCAGCACGGCATCATAGGCCGCCGCGAACCGAGGCACGGTCTCGGCGGTCAGGCCCGCGATGTTGATGCGGCCGTTTCCGGTCATGTAGACGCCGTGGTCGCGGCGCATCGCCTCGACCTGGGCCGGCGAGATCGCCAGCATCGAGAACATGCCCTTCTGGCCGCGGATCGGCTCGAAGCGCGGGTCGGCCTCGGCCAGCGCCTCGCGCATCGACTGCAGCCGCAGGCGGCAACCCTCCAGCTCCGCGCGCCACGAGGCGGTAAGCGCCTCGTCCTCCAGGATCAGGCGCACGGCGGCGGCGCCGTGGTCCGGCGGCATCGACCAGGCGCAGCGGGCGATCTTCAGGATGTTGGTGCGCACCACCTCGGCGTGGGCGCGGGCGCGGACGAAGAGGGCGCCGGTCCGCTCGCGATAGAGGCCGAAGTTCTTGTCGCAGGAATAGGCGACCATGGCGTTGTCCAC
>NZ_JANINU010000122.1 GCF_024508875.1 Phenylobacterium sp. | reverse complement strand
AGGCGGCGATGGACACGGGCGTGGCGCGCAAGCCGATCACCGACATGGACGCCTACCGGGCCCGGCTGGCCCAGCGCCTGGACCCGACCGCGGCCTTCTCGCAGAAGCTGCAGGGCGCGGTGCTGTCGGGCCCGCAGAAGACGATCGTCTTCGCCGAGGGCGAGGAGCAGTCGGTGATCCGCGCCGCCTACGCGTTCCAGACCCAAGGGCTGGGCAAGGCCATCCTGGTCGGCCGCGAGGATCTGGTGCACGAGAACATGCGCGCGGCGGGCCTTGATCCCGTCGAAGCGAACATCGAGGTGATGAACGCCCGCGTCTCGCATCACAACGACGCCTCGGTCGAGTACCTCTACGCGCGGCTGCAGCGCGAGGGCTATCTGCGCCGGGACGTCCAGCGCCTGATCAACCAGGACCGCAACGCCTTCGCCGCCGCCCTGGTCGCCCTGGGCCACGCCGACGGCATGGTCACCGGCGTCACCCGCAACTTCGACCAGGTGCTGGAGGAGGTGCTGAACGTGGTCGATCCGGCCGCCGACGGCCGGGTCATCGGCATGAGCGTGGTTATGGCCAAGGGCCGGACCATCTTCGTCGCCGACACCAACGTCACCGAGATGCCCGAGGCCGAGGAACTGGTCGAGATCGCCATCGAGGCGGCCCGCGCGGTCCGCACCCTGGGCTACGAGCCCAAGGTGGCGTTCATGAGCTACTCCACCTTCGGCAACCCGATGGGCGACCGCTCGGAACGCATCCGCGAGGCGGTGCGGATGCTGGACGACATGGAGGGCATCGACTTCGAGTACGAGGGCGAGATGCCGCCCGAATTGGCTCTCGAACCCGAGAGCCGCGGCGCCTATCCGTTCATGCGCCTGACGGGCCCCGCAAACGTGCTGATCATGCCGGCCATACATTCGGCGGCGATCTCGACGCAGCTCATCAAGTCCCTGGGCGGCGCCGAGGTGATCGGCCCGATCCTGCTGGGCCTGGAGAAGCCGGTGCAGATCTGCCCGCTGGGCGCCTCGGTCTCGCGCATCCTCCAGATGGCCACGGTCTGCGCCTACGACCGGCCGCTGGTGGACGTCGCGGAGTAGCGGCCCACGACCTCTCCCTCGCGGAGAGGGCGGCCCGTCCGGAACCTCGCGGCCCAGCTTCGCATTCGGAGCGGATGGGCCAAGCTTGGCATATCACCCTGGACCCGCCGTACGTGCTGGACGACACCGCCACGTCGTTCACGTTCCGCGGCTGGACCGAGGTGGATGACGAGGACGCCCCGGACGTCGAGGTTCGCATCAACGACCGCGCGGTCCCGGTCGAGCTGTCGCCCCGCCCGCAGGTGCGCCGGTTCTTCCCGGGCCTGCAGGTGCGCAGCCTCGCCGCGGCGGCCGATTTCCGGGAGATCCTGGCCGGCTGCGACACCCAGCAGGGCGATGGCGGCTTCCTGCTCCGCGTGAGCGTGCGCTCGAATCATCGCGAGCGGACGTTCGAGTACGCGGTGAGCGACGCCTGGATGGCGGCGGTGTTCGGCCCCGGCCTGAAGGCCCGTCCGGTCGCGCCCGCCAACCTGCAGATCCGGGTGGCCGGCGCCGCGGCCGGCGCCTTCTGCTCCCAGGGTGAGATCGAGGCGCGGCGACTGGAGGCCCTGGCGGCGGCCGCGGGCCAGCCCATCGACGACGGCCAGACCGTGCTGGATTTCGGCTGCGGTCCCGGCCGGCTGGTGTCGGCCCTGGCCCCGCGACATCGGGAAACGGCCTTCTGCGGCGCCGACATCGACGCCGAGGCGATCGGCTGGTGCCGTAGCCGGATGGGCGACCTGGGCGCCTTCGCCGTCAACCAGCCCGCCCCTCCGCTGCCCTACGACGACGGGGCCTTCGACCTGGTCTATAGCCTCTCCACCTTCACCCACATGCCGGCCGACCTGCAGTTCGCCTGGCTGGACGAACTGCGCCGGGTGCTGAAGCGGGGACGGCTGTTGATCACGACGATCATGAACCCCTTCGCGTACGACCTACCCGCGCCGCTCAAGGCCGCCGCCGCGAAGGACGGTTTCGTCTATTGGGGCGACGCGCCGGAGACTGAGGGCTTGCCAAGTTTCTACCGGCTCGCCTACCACACGCACGACTACGTGCGCCGGGCATGGGCGCGTGGTTTCGAGGTGCTCGCGATCGGCGGGCACGACCTCAACGACACGCAGGATTCGGTTCTTCTCCGACGCGTCTGACACCTGCCAAACCCTGACGGCCGCCCTGCCCGGGCGGGCGCCGCCGCGCGCCTGGAGGGCAAGATGAGCTACAGCCTGGGGATCGACTTCGGCACGACCAACACGGTGCTCAGCCTGGCCGAGGCCGACGGGCCGGCGCGGCTTGTGAAGTTTCCGGCGCCGGAAGGAGAGCTTTTCGCGTTCCGCTCGTGCCTGTCGTTCTACGCCCCGGCGGATCTGCCGAGCGAGCGCCAGGTCGCGGCCGGTCCCTGGGCTATCGAGGCCTATGTGGAGGATCCGGCCGAGACGCGCTTCATCCAGTCGTTCAAAAGCTTCGCCGCCCAGGAGAGCTTCACAGAGACCCAGATCCTGGGGCGCCGCTATCGGTTCGAGGACCTGCTCTCCACCTTCCTGCTGAAGGTGCGCGACTATGCGGGCGCGGGGCTCGGCGAGCTGCCCGAGCGGGTGATCGTGGGGCGGCCCGTGAAGTTCGTCGGCGGCTCGCCGAACGAGGCCCTGGCGCTGTCGCGCTACGAGACCGCCTTCCATCGGATGGGTGTGAAGGAGGTGCTCTACGCCTACGAGCCGGTGGGCGCCGCCTTCTTCTTCGCCCGCCAGCTCGACCACGACGCCATCGTGCTGGTGGGCGACTTCGGCGGCGGCACGTCGGACTTCTCGATCATCCGCTTCGAGCGCGAGGCGGGCGAGGTGCGGGCCATTCCGCTAGGCCGCGCAGGGGTGGGCGTGGCGGGCGACGCCTTCGACTACCGGATCATCGACAACCTGGTCTCGCCCGAGCTGGGCAAAGGCGGCGACTACCTCTCGTTCGGCAAGACCCTGCCCATTCCCTACAAGTACTACGCGGCGTTCGCGCGCTGGGACCAGCTGGCCCTGCTGCGCGCCAGCCGCGAGATGCGCGAGATCCGCAAGCTGGAGCGCGAGGCCGCCGAGCCGGAGAAGATCGGCCGGCTGATCGAGATGCTCGACGAGAACTACGGCTACCGGCTCTACCGGGCGGTCTCGAAGCTCAAGGAGACGTTGTCGTCGCAGGAGGCCGCCGAGTTCCGCTTCGAGGCCGGCTCGATCGCCATCGTGCGCGACGTGGCGCGCTCGACCTTCGAAGGCTGGATCGCCCCCGAGCTCGCCCAGATCGAAACGGCGGTCGATGCGGCCCTGGCCGACGCCGGCCTGACACCGGCAGGCGTGGACCGCGTGTTTCTCACCGGGGGCTCGTCCCTGGTGCCGGCGGTGCGCCAGGTGTTCCACCGCAGGTTCGAGGCCTCGCGGATCGAGACGGGCGCTGAGCTGGAGTCCATCGCCGCTGGACTCGCCCTGATGGCGAGGGAGCGCGATATTTCGCGCTGGACCACACGCGCGGGTTGAGGTTTTGGTTGGGGAATTCGGGTCTAAAGCCCTGAATATCCTAGGAGTTCCATCGCGAAAAATTTAGGCGGTGCATTGGCTGCGCCATGGGAACGGCTGCGGCGAGGAACGCCTTGCGCGTTCGATGGCGTGTCTTTCTCATCCCCCGGCCGCATGGCGCCGAAGTTCGTTGCAGGGGCTCATTGCGGTGCTCACCCTGTCCCTTGCCGGGCCGGCCACAGCGGCGGACTGCGTCGAGCAGATGAGCCGCATCCCGATCGCCGGCGCGGTCCCCGCGGCGGCGGTTCCCTATCGCGCGGCGATGCTGCGATCGAGGCCCAAGACCGAGGCCCACAAGCCGACTCGACCCCGGGTCATGATGGCGCGGGCGGGCGGCGGAGGGGTCCGCAAGGCCCGACCGCCTCGAAAGTCGGCCGCCTATCGTCCGGCGCGGAAGCCGACGCCCGGCGCGCGGAGCACGGCGGTCCGCCGCGCGCCTACGGCGCTTCCCGTTCGGCAACCGACGCCGGTCGCAGCCGCGGCCGCCGATCTTGCGACACCCGCGTCGTTCGCCCTGATCAAGACGACTGTTTGCCAGGGCGGCCCGGGCGCGCCGGCAGGAGGATCGGGCGTCACGATCGTCCCCGGCATCCCCGCGCCGGGCGTCGAGACCTATGAGCCAGGTGTCGCACCCCCAGCGCCGGGCGGCGGAACCGAGACCGGGACGGGAACGGCCCAGCCGCCCGTGATCCTGCCGCCCGGGCCCGGTCCCGGAGGTCCGACCGGCGGCACGGGTGTGTACCCGCCACCGCCTGGTCCTCCACTCGAGCCCCCGACGACGCCCGTGCCCGAGCCGGGGACGTGGGCGCTGATGATCCTGGGCTTCGGCGCGATGGGCGCGCGGCTGCGCGCGCGCCGCGTTACTTCGCCTTCCTGAGTGTCGGACTGTCCAGGTCGAGCTGGTCGGACGGGATGACCTCCAGCGCCGGCAGCTTGGCCTTCAGCGGCGCGGCGAAAGCCTTGGCGTCGCCGGCGACGACGACACTGGCCTGGGCCGGATCGAAGGCGCGGCGGGCGAAGGCCTGCACCTGGGCGGCGTCGACCGCCTCGACCTTGCCGGTGTAGCGGCCGACCTCGTCCAGCGGGACGCCATAGAGCGCCAGGTTGCCGAGGATATCGGCCAGCCCGCCCGAGGTGGCGAGGTCGCGGCCGTAGTCGCCCACCAGCACCGACTTGCGCGCCTTCAGTTCGTCGGCGCCCGCCGGTTCGGCGGCAAGCTTCGTCAGCTCGGCGTTGATCAGGTCCAGCACCTCCGGCGCGGACTCGTTCTTGGTCTGGGCGCTGGCGCGGAACGAGCCCGTGGTCCGGGCGGTCGAGAGCCGGGCGCTCGCGCCGTAAGACAGCCCGCGCTTGATGCGGATCTCCTGGTTCAGACGGGCCGAATAGCCGCCGCCCAGCACGGTCGTCGCGACGATGGCCGGATAGTAGTCCGGATCGTTCCGGGCGATGGCCGGCTTCATGACGTTGACCGACGCCTGGCCCGTGCCGGGGATGTCGATGGCGACCGCCCGGGGCTTGGCGGACGGCGTGATGGCGAGCGCCGGCGCGAGTGGTGCGGCGGGCTTCTTCCAGCCGCCGAACGCCTTCTCGGCGAGAGCGAAGCCCTGTTCGGCCGAGATGTCGCCGGTGAGCACGAGCACGGCGTTGTCGGGCCGGAACCAGGACGAGTGCAGCTTCGAGAGGTCGGCGGGCTTGAGCCGGGTCAGCGACTGCGGCGTGCCCTGCGGGACGTGGCCGAACGGCGTGCCGCCATAGATCACCGGGGCCGCCGCGAAACCGGCCACGGATCCCGGTTGCTGGTAGGCGACGCGAAGGCCGTCCAGCGCCTGCTCGCGCTGGCGGTCCAGCTCCTCGCCGGCGAAGGCGGGGTTCTGGGTCACGTCGGCCATGATCGCCATGCCCTCGGCCATCTTGTCGGGCATGGCCGACAGTGTGACCGACGAGGACTCCAGGCCGCCGCCCGACGACAAGCTGGCGCCCAGGCTCTCGACCTGGCTGGCGATCTGCTGGGCCGAGCGCGTCTTCGTGCCCTCGGTGAGCATGCCGGCCATCATGTTCGTGGCGCCGGCAAGGCCCTGCGGATCGGCCCAGGCGCCGGTCTTCACGGTGAGGTCGGCGGTGACCAGCGGCAGGTCGGACGAGCGGGCGACGATCACGCGCAGGCCATTCGCCAGGGTCTTCTCGCCCGGCTGCGGCAGCACGGGCTGGACCGGCTCGGCGATGCCCGGGGGCTTCGCCCGTTCGGCCTCGGGCGCGAGCGTGAAGACGGGGCCATCGTAGGCCGCCACGGTCTTCGGCGGGCTAGGCGCGGCTGGGGGCGTCTCGCCCTTGGGCCGCTCGCTCTCGGGCCGGTAGCGGATCGTCATGCGCCGGTCTTCGGCCAGGTACTTCCTCGCCACCCGCTGGACGTCGGCGGCGGTCACGGCCTGCAGCTTGGCGAGCTCGGTGTTCACCGCGTTCGGGTCGCCGTCGACGCGCAGGGCGTAACCGATGGCGCTGGCCCGACCCTCGATGGTCTCGCGCTCGCGGATGGCGCCGGTCAGCAGCTCGTTCTTCGCCTCGGCCAGTTCGGCGGCGGTGGGCGGGGTGTCGCGCAGGCGCTTCACCTCGGCCAGCAACGCCGTCTCGCCCTGCTGGATGGTCTTGCCGTTCGACATGATGGCGCCGACCATCACCAGGCCGGGGTCCTGCGGCAGGTCGGCCTGGGAGAAGGATTCCACCGCGATCTGCTGGTCGTAGACGAGGCTGTTGTAGAGCCGGGACGACTTGCCGCCCGACAGGATGGCGTCCAGCACCTTAAGCGCCGGGGCGTCGGGATCGGATGCGGCTGCGCCCTGCCACGACAGCACCACCGCCGGCAGCGGCACGTTCGGACCGTAGCCGTCGAACACGCCGGCCTTCGTGCGCGGGGGCTCCTTCGCCGTCACCTTGGGCAGGGCGACGTCGGGGTTCTTCAGGCCGCCGAAGTACTTGTCGACCCAGGCGTCGAGCTGGGCGGGATCGAAGTTGCCCACGACGATCAGCGCGGCGTTGTCGGGGCGGTAGAAGGTGCGGTGGAAAGCGCGCACGTCGTCGACCGTGGCGGCGTCCAGCTCCTCGATCGAGCCGATGCCGGGCCGCTTGTAGGGATGGGTCGTGTAGCTGGCCTGCGGCAGGTACAGCGCCATCAGCCGGCCGTAGGGCG
>NZ_JANINU010000121.1:1193-38605 GCF_024508875.1 Phenylobacterium sp. | reverse complement strand
TCGCGGGCGATGATCACCTGCTGGATCTGGCTGGTGCCCTCGTAGATCCGGAAGATGCGCACGTCGCGGTAGAAGCGTTCGATGCCGTAGTCGGCGATATAGCCCGCGCCGCCGAAGATCTGCACCGCGCGGTCGGCCACCCGACCCACCATCTCCGAGGCGAAGTACTTGGCGGCCGCCGCTTCCATGGTCACGTTTTGGCCGGCGTCGCGCTTGCGGGCGGTTTCCATGGTCAGCGCCTTGGCGGCCAGGGCTTCGGTCTTCGAGTCGGCGATCATTCCCTGCAGGAGTTGGAAGCTCGACAGTGGTTGGCCGAACTGCTTGCGCTCGGAAGCGTAGGCCACGCAGTCGGCGATCAGCCGCTCCGCCACGCCGATGCAGACGGACGAGATGTGCAGGCGGCCACGGTCCAGGACCTGCATGGCGACCTTGAAGCCCTCGCCCTCCTTGCCGACCATGTTGGCGGCCGGGACGCGGACGTTGTCGAAGAACACCTCCGAGACGTGCGCGCCCTGCTGGCCCATCTTCTTCTCGGACTTGCCGACCGTCAGGCCGGGGCTGTCGCGCTCGACCAGGAAGGCCGAGACGCCGCCGCCGCCCGGCTTGGACGGATCGGTCCGCGCCATGACCGTGAAGAGGTGGGCCTTGTTGGCGTTGGTGATGAACCGCTTGGCCCCATTCAGGACGTAGTGATCGCCGTCCTTGACCGCGCGGGTCTGGACGTTGGCGCTGTCCGATCCGGCCTCCGGCTCGGTCAGGGCGAACGAGGTGACGATCTCGCCCGAGGCGATGCCGGGCAGGAACTTCTTCTTCTGATCCTCGGTGCCGAACATCACCAGCGCCTGGCTGCCGATGCCGACATTGGTGCCGAACGCCGAGCGGAAGGCCGGGCTGGTGCGGCCCAGCTCGACGCCCACGAGGCACTCGTCCTCCATCGAAAGGTCCAGGCCGCCGTACTCCTCGGGGATCGACAGGCCGAACAGGCCCAGCCCCTTCATCTCCTCGATGACGTCGTCGGGCATCGCGTCGTCCTCGGCCACCTTGGCCTCGAGCGGGCGCAGGCGTTCGGTGACGAAGCGGCGGACGGTTTCGATAAGCTGGTCGCGGGTCTCGGCGTCGAGCGCCATGTGGCAATTCCCCTTCGGATGCAGTCTTCTATTTTTGTGAACAGGGCCGGGCGACGTCGACCGGCTTGAAGCGCATGAGGCCGACCGCGAGGACGGGCCGCGGCCAGATTTCGGTTCGCAGGGACTGGGCCGACACGGCGCACACCGGCGCCGGCTCGGGCGTGATGTGTCCCTTGCGCGGGATCAGCGCGATGACGGCGTAGTCCAGCGCCTTTCCGGTGGCGTTCCAGATCTTCAGCACCGACGCGCGTTTCTCGACCGACCCGTCCAGCGCCACGGCGAACTGGCCCTCGGCCGGCGGCTCGAAGCTCTCGGTCACCTCGCCGTCGGGATGGGCTTCCGCCAGCTTGCCGGTCTCGACCCGATCCAGGATGGGCGCGCCCTGTTCGCCCAGGTGGAAAACGGCGCGTTGGCCCAACACCACCTGCAGCGTATCGCCCTGGACCAGGGTGCGGGGCTCGATCTCGACCGACTTCGCGGCGGCGGCGGCGGCCGGAGCCACCTTCTTCTCGTCCATGGGCTTGGCCGCGGGCGGGATTTCCACCCGCTTCTCGTCCAGCCCTGGCAAGGGGTCTTCGCTGACCGCCCGTTCCCTGGGCGCCGTCGTCAGCGGGCCGTCGTCTTCGGGCGGCGCAGGCTGGGCGGCTAGGGCCAGCGCGGCGGCAAGGACGGTCGCGAGCATCTGCAGCCTACGCCTGGACCGGCGCCGGGCCTTCGCCGACGCAGCCGGAAGCACGCATCGCGCCGTCCCGACCGCCGATCGCAAAGCGGACGCTTGCGCGGAGAAAGACGGGCCAGGCTGGCATGGATGCGTCCTCGATCGGTCGGAAGCGGGCCGGCAAACTAGTGTTCGAACGGGCGGTCGGCAAACCCTTAGGCGGCCTTCCGCAACAGCGGCCTTTCCCATCGAGCGGACGCATGCTTAGACGCCTCGCACACAAGAACGAGGGGATGGGATGGACGGCGGCGACACCAGCGAAGGCAGTTACGTCTCGAAGCTGACGCAGGTCACCGAGGGCGAGTGGGCCGGGTGGGCCTGGTATCCCGGCGGCGACCCGTTCGAGGATCTGGCGGGGCCGTTCTATTTCCGCATCGACGATCAGGGGCCGGTCTGCGCCTTCAAGGTCGAGAAGAAGCATCTGAACGGCGGCGACTTCCTGCACGGCGGCTGCTTCATGACGTTCGCCGACTTCAGCCTGTTCGTGATCGCCCGCGAGGCGCTGGTCGATCAGCACGCGGTTACGGCCACCTTCAACTGCGAGCTTGTCGGCGCGGCCTACGAAGGCCAGGTGGTCGAGTGCCGCGGGGACATCGTGAAGAACACCCGCAGCATGGTGTTCGTCCGAGGCTTGATGAAGATCGGCGGGGAGACGGTGATGAGCTTCTCCTCGGTCTTGAAGAAGCGTGGGCCGCGCCGCGCCTAGGCGGGAAGGAGGGTCCGATGTCCGACTGGAACCTGCCCTGGACCGGCGCGTGCCGTTGCGGCCGGGTGAAGCTGAAGGTCTCTGCCCCGCCCCTGCTCACCATGGCCTGCCACTGCACGGGCTGCCAGCGGATGACCGCCAGCGCGTTCTCCCTGAGCGTCGGGGTTCCCGCTGAAGCCTTCGAGGTGACCGAGGGCGAGCCGGTCATCGGCGGCCTTCATGGCGACGACGTTCACCATTACTTCTGCCCGCATTGCATGAGCTGGCTCTACACACGGCCGCCGGCGATGAGCTGGTTCGTGAACGTCCGCGCCACAATGCTGGACGGCGCACCGGGCTCGACGCCGTTCATCGAGACCTACACAAGCGAGAAGCTCGACTGGGTGGAGACGCCGGCGGTGCACAGCTTCGAGACGTTTCCGGCACAGGAGGCGTACCCCCGCCTGGTCGCGGCGTTCGCGGAACGACATGCCAAATCCGCGTCATAGAAGCGCCCCGCCCTAGCTTCGCCTCACATTTCCACTACATGGGCGAGCTCAAGGGACGCATCCCCAAGGATAGTCATGACGAAATTCTCCGCCTTCGCGGGCTTGGCCCTCGCCGCCGGCCTGGCCGTGGCGCCCGCCGCGCAGGCGCAGACCGGCATGTCCGGCGTCGAAGGCGTCTGGCGCAATCCCAAGAACTCGGTGCACGTCAACATCAAGCCTTGCGGCCCGAAGCTGTGCGGCTACGTGATCTGGGCCAACGCCGACGCCCAGGCCGACGCGCGCGAGGGCGGGACCGACAACCTGATCGGTCTGCAGTTGCTACGCGACTTCGGTCCAGAGAAGCCCGGCGTGTGGAAGGGCAAGGTCTTCGTGCCCGACCTGCGGGCCACCTTCGCGGGCCGCGCCGAACTGGTCGACGCCAACACCCTGAAGGCGAGGGGCTGCCTGCTGGCCGGCGTGCTGTGCAAGACCCAGACGTGGCGGCGCATCGGCACAGCCGCCGACTGATCGACGGCTTGCCGTAGGCGCGAGCCCCGCTAGTCCGCCGCCTTCCAGATCCCGCCTACGCGCGCGGCGCTGGCGTATTCGCCGGGGCCGAGCATGACGACGGCGGTTTCGCGCCGGATGACCACCCGCTTCGTCGCCTTCAGCCGCGCCACCAGCTTCGGCAGTTCGCGGGCGGCCATCTTGCGGAACTCGGGCGGCAGGTCCTTCATGCGCGCCGCCGACGCCTCTGTGGAGAGCGCGGCCGCGGTGGCGAAATCGCCCTTCGCCATAGCCTCGGCGCGGGCGACCAGCACGCGCACGGGCTCGGAGGCCGCCGCAGCCGGGCCCTTCAGGTCGGCCTCGACCGGGTTGGTGAATACCGGCGCACTGAACTTCAACTGCGCTTTCTCGCTCGCGTCTGGCCGGAGCTCGCCCACGATGCGCGTCTGCGCGACGTCGAGCCGCGTCCAGACACCGTCCGAATTGGAAAGCGTCACGGTCGAAAGGGAGTAACCCGGCTCGGGCTTGGCCAGGATCGTGAGGACCACGGCCTTCCGGTCGGCCGGATCGAAGCGCAGCAGCAGGCCCTGGACCTCGCCCTGCTGCGCCATGGTCCACACCGGCGGGAACGACTGGCCGTAGAGCACGGAGGCCGGGAGCTCCCGGTCGGTCAGCAGCACCCGCATCTCGCGGGGCGTGTCCAGCAGGCCTTCGGTGTTGTCGAGCTCCAGCGCCACGGCGTGCGAGAAGCTGACGTCGACATCGTCGTCCCGGTAGCGGCCGGCCGCGGTTCCGGCGTCGATCGCTACGGCTGGGCCCGCCGCGGCGAGGGCGGCGGCCGCCGCGAGTAGGGCCCGCCGATCCATCACGCCGGCGCCTTCCGCGGCATGCCGGCCGACGCCGCCGGACGGGCTCGCATCGCCTCGGCCCAACGGCGGACATGGGCGAGGTCTTCCGGAACCCGAAATTTGATCATGCGGCCGAAGTCCAGGCTGATGAACGCCACGATGTCGGTGATCGTCAACCGGTCGGTCGCCAGCCACTCGCTCTCCGCCAGCCGGCGGTCCAGCACCTTCAGCGCCCGCGTCGCACCTTGCAGGTTGTGCTCGCCGATCACCGGGACCTGCTGCTCCAGCGCGCCCATCGCTGGATGGGTGTGGCGCACGCCCATCATCATCGGCGTGGCGACCATCATCTCGGCGCGTCGCAGCCACATCTCGATCAACGCCGTCTCCTCGGGCGTGCGGCCGAAGAGGTTGGGTTCGGGGTAACGGCTCTCCAGGTAGCGGCAAATGGCGACGCTTTCGGTGACGCAGGTCCCGTCGTCCATCTCCAGCATGGGCACGTTGGGAAGGCCGGCCTTGGCCAGATATTCCGGCGTCTTGTGCTCGGCTTCCATCAGGTTGAGCGTAATCACCTCAATGTCGGTGATGCCCTTCTCGGCCATGAACCAGCGCACGCGGCGCGGGTTGGGCGCGAGCGGCGTGTCGTAGATCTTCATGGGCCCTCCTCCTGCTTTGCCGCCAAGCTGGCGCCTTCCCCTCCGGGGAGGCAAGTGCGGGAGCGGCTTCGGAGCGCCCTAGCCGAACAGGCTGGACGGCAGCAGGCCGACGATCGAGGCCGTGAGGCAAGTGGCGAGGAAGCCCGCCATCATCGCCTTCCAGACCATGCCCACGATCTCGTTGCGCCGCTCGGGCACCAGCACCGAGAAGCCGGCCAGGTTGATGCCCACCGAGGCGATGTTGGCGAAGCCGCACAAGGCATAGGTCATCAGCACGCGCGAGCGCGGCTCCATGGCGTCCAGCGGGATCGCGCCCATCTTGATGAATGCGGTGAACTCGGTGAGCACCAGCTTCACGCCCAGCAGCGAGCCGGCGGTCGGCGCGTCGCGCCACGGCACCCCGATGGCCCAGGCCAGCGGCGCGAACACCACGCCCAGCCCACGCTCCACCGACAACGGCGCGCCCGCCACGTCGCCGAATGCGCCCAGGATGTTGTTGACCATCGCGGTCAGCGCCACGAACACGATCAGCGTGGCGCCGACGTTCAGCATGATCTGCAAGCCGTCGGTCGTGCCCTTGATCAGGGCGTCGATGGAACTGTCGTACTTCTTCGCCGCCAGGGGGTCGTAGGCCTGAGCCTGTTCGATGGCGGCGTCGCGCGGCACGATGATCCGGGCCAGCAACACGCCCGCCGGCGCCGAGACGATGGAGGCCGTCAGGACGTGCGCCGCCGCGCCGGGCAGCACACCCGCCAGGATCGTCGCATAGGCCACCATGGTCGAGCCCGAGACGCACGCCATGCCGACGGCGATCAGCATGAAGAGTTCCGAGCGCGACAGGCTTGGCAGATAGCTGCGGATGAAGATCGGGCCCTCCACCTGGCCCATGAACACCGTGGCGGCGGTGGCGAGCGCGGGCGGGCCGCGCAGCCCCATGGTGCGCTCGAAGACAACGCCGAACGCCTGGGTGATCCAGACCAGGATCTTCCAGTGCCAGAGCAGCGCCGCCAGGGCGCACACCACCAGGATCACCGGCAGCACCCGGAAGGCGAATACGAACAGCGAGCCGGCGTCGGTCAGAGGATACGGCTGGTTCGGCGTGCCGGCCAGGAAGCCGAACACAAAGGCGACGCCCGCCTGGGTCGATGAAGCCAGGCCATCGACTGCGACGCCCACGCCCTGCAATCCCTGGCGCAGCGTCGGCAGGCCGAAGAGCGCCAGCACGAGCACCGCCTGGACGGCGATGGCGCCGATGGCCAGCTTCCAGGGGAACTTGCCGCGGTTCTCCGATACGGCCCAGCAGACCGCGAGCACGAGCACGATCCCCACGAGGCTCTGGGCGTTTTCCGGACCGAACATGCATCCCCCGATGCGCCGCCGATTCAGCGGCCTGGCCGGTCAATCCACGCCGAAAGCGGCGCGGGCGCAAGCACGCCGTGGCGCCTACGCCCGACGGCGCTAGAGGTTGACCATCGCCAGGCCCCGTTCGTCGTACCGGGCGCCTTCCACAGCCGTCTCCGGAACCGCCGCCTCGATGGCCGCAAGTTCGTTCGCCGAAAGCGCGATGTCCGCCGCCGCCACGTTCTCCTCCAGCCGCGCGACCTTGGTGGTTCCCGGGATCGGGGCGATGTGGTCGCTGCGGCTGAGCAGCCAGGCCAGGGCCAGTTGCGCCGGTGTCCGGCCTTTCTCCGAGGCAAGCGCGGTCAGCGTCTCGACCAGCCCCAGGTTCTTTCGCAGCGCCTCGCCCTGGAAGCGCGGCATGAAGCGGCGGAAGTCGGCGTCGTTCGGCTGCCCTTTGAAGCCGCCGGCGAGGAAGCCCCGGCCCAGCGGACTGTACGGCACGAAGCCGATCCCAAGCTCGCGGCAGGTCGGCAGGATCTCCTTCTCCGGATCCCTGGACCAGAGGGAGTATTCGCTTTGCACCGCGCTGACCGGTTGGACGGCGTGGGCCTTGCGGATCGTCTGCGCGCTGGCCTCCGAGAGGCCGAAGTACTTCACCTTGCCCGCCTTCACGAGGTCGCCGACGGCGCCGGCCACGTCTTCGATCGGCACGTTCGGATCGACACGATGCTGGTAGAAGAGGTCGATGACTTCGACGCCCAGGCGCTTCAGCGACGCCTCCGCCACGGCCTTGATGTTTTCGGGGCGACTGTTAGTCCCCGCGGGACGGCCCGCCTTGCGGGCTTCCTCGAGATCGAAGCCGAACTTGGTGGCGATCACCACGCGCCCGAGGAACGGCCTGAGGCCTTTGCCGACCAGCACCTCGTTGGTCTGCATGCCGTAGATCTCGGCGGTGTCGAAGAAGGTGACGCCCAACTCCACCGCGCGATGCAGCACGGCTGCGGCCTGGGCCTCTTCGACAGCCGGCTGGTAAACGCCCGACAGGCCCATGCAGCCGAAGCCGATGGCCGAGACCTCGAGTCCTTGGGTTCCGAGCTTGCGCGATTGCATGGCGTTCTCCTTTGCGAGCGGGGTGACCCCTAGTTGGTCCGCGTGAGCCGCCACGAAAACCGCTTGCAGCGTCATCGATCCATTGAGCAAATTTCAGCAATGGACCGCCGCTCGATCCCCGACCTGGCCGCATTTGCACTTTTGGCCGAGTTGCGCAGCTTCCGCCGAGCGGGCGAAATCATGGGCGTGTCGGCGTCGGCGCTCAGCCACCGGCTGCGGCGGATGGAGACGGCGTTGGGCGTGCGCCTGCTGAACCGCTCCACCCGTTCGGTCGCGCCCACCGAGGCGGGCGAACGCCTGCTGGCCAGGCTCGGCCCTGCCCTCGCCGACATCGAGGCTGGCCTGATGGAGGTGGCTGCCTTCCGCGAACGGCCCGCCGGGCGCCTGCGGCTCAGCGTGCCGCGCTCGGCCGCGCGCTTGGCCATCGGGCCACGACTGGGTGGGTTCCTGAGGGCCTATCCCGACATCCGCGTGGAGGTGGTCAGCGACAACGCCCTGATCGACATCGTCGCCGGCGGCTTCGACGCCGGCATCCGCCTCGACGAGAACCTGCCGGCCGAGATGGTCGCGGTTCGCGTAGGACCACCGCTGAGCATGGCCGCCGTAGCCTCGCCGGACTACCTGGCCCGCCATGGCGTCCCGAAGACGCCGGAGGACCTGGCGGGCCACGCCTGCTTCCGGCTGCGCTGGCCCTCGGGCGCCTTCTACGACTGGGAATTGGAACGGGGCGACGACGTGCGATCCATCGCGGTCTCAGGCCCCCTCATCGTCGACGACACCCAGTTGCTGGTCGCCGCGGCCGTGGACGGGGCCGGCATCGCCTTCGTGGCCGAGCCGTCGGTGCGCGATGAGCTCGCCTCAGGGGCCCTCGTGCGGCTCCTTGAGGACTGGTGCCCGCCGTTCCCGGGCTACAGCCTCTACTATCCGAGCCGGCGGCAGGTCTCCCCCGCGCTGCGGGCCTTCATCGACTGGATGCGACGGCCGGCGGACGCGGCCTGCCCTATGCGGTGATCGAGGTGATCGAACCCTGGCGGTAGGGCTCGGCTGGCGCAGGCGGGGAGGCGGTGGGCGTCGGCGGGGGCGCGGCGTTCATGAACTGCTTCGCCGCGTCCGAGAGCTGGACGGTGTCCTGCGGCGCGGATCCGCCGAACAGGCGCATCACCGACTGGGTCCAGTCGGGCGAATTGTTGTCGGCGCGCAGCGACAGGCGCAGCGCCGCGGCGAACTTGGGATCGGCCGCCGCCTTGGCCTGGGCGGCCTTCTGGTCGAGCGCTCCGTTCGCGCCGACGACGCCGGCGTCCTTCATGAAGCCCACGACCTTGGCCTGGGCGTCGACGTTGGAGCGCCAGGCGCCGGCGTCGGCATAGGGTTTGGCGCCCGTGCGGTCCGCGACGTTGATCGTGGTCTGGAATAGCAGGTCCTGGTCGGA
The DNA here is from genome assembly GCF_024508875.1 of Phenylobacterium sp. Classification (GTDB taxonomy): domain Bacteria; phylum Pseudomonadota; class Alphaproteobacteria; order Caulobacterales; family Caulobacteraceae; genus Phenylobacterium. The sequence goes on along the minus strand of NZ_JANINU010000121.1, from coordinate 29,699 downwards.
CGGCGACAGCTTGTCGAAGCCGCTGGCCACCGCCTGCAGCGCCGCCTGCGGCCCACCGCTGCGGGCCGCGGCGTTCAGGGTCTGGACAAACGCCTTGCCCAGCGCCTGGGCGCGCTGGCCGATGTCGCTCTCGAAGGTGGCCTGGTCCAGGACCTTGCGGCGGTCCTCGTCGAGCCCGGCGAGCTGGCCGCCGGCCGACATCGCCTGCAGCGACTGGTAAGCCTGCGCCCGCTGCGCGTCGCCGACCTTGCCGCTGGCGTCCAGCACCGTGGCCGACAGCTCGTCGAACCGGGAAGCCCTGGTGGCGAGATCCGCCATCGCCGGTCGGGGCGCCGTCCGGGCGCTGGCCGGCGCTGCGGCATAGGCGGCGGTGTTCGAAGAAATGCGGTCCATTCGGGTCGTGGCAGGCGAAGCTCGCGGCGATATCGGACCCGACCTATGACCTAGGCCTTAAGAAGCAGCCCGGTGCGGCGCCCAGCCGCACGGATTACGAAGGTTTAATAGGCGGCTCCGCATCCGCCCAGCGCCTACGGCGCCTCTTGGAGACGAGCGCTCCGATGCGCGTTCGGGCGGCCGGCCTTACCGCGATTTAACTGGCTCCGCAGACCCGACCGGCGGCGAACTCCGCGCTCGAAGGTTGAGGGCTGTTCGTCACAATGTCTCTGGCGCTTGCAACACTGCTCTACGAGTGGCGGCGGTACACAGCGGCCGTCGTGGCGCTGGCCTTCTCGGGCCTGCTGATCCTGGCCCAGGTCGGCATGTTCACCGGCATCGTGAAGGGCGCCACCGCCACCATCGACCGGTCGCGCGCCGACATCATGATCCTGCCCGCCAAGATGGAGAGCCTGATCAACTCGGGCGGCGGCTCGCTGCCGGCGCGCCTGGCCCCGCAACTGTACCTCCACCCCGAGATCGTCGAGGTCGCCTCGATGGACAACGACGGCGGCCGCTGGATCAACCGCCCCAAGGACGGGAAGAAGGCGGTCACGACCTTCGTCAACGTCAACATGGTGGACACGCGGCCCGGCGCCGTGAACCTGCCCACGGACTTCGACGAGACGACGCGGGCGGCGCTGCTCGAACCGTATTCGGTGGCCATCGACGAGACCCAGTTGGGCCGCCTCGGGGTGAAGCTGGGCGACGAAGCCTCGCTGCGCGGCAAGACCGTGCGCGTACGGGCGATCCTCCACGGCTATCCCGACATGAACAACGCCTCCGTGACCATGTCGCGCGACACGTTCCGCCTGATGGGCATGCTCACCAAGGACGGCAAGACCGGCCCGCTCATGGTGCGCGTCAAGGACCCGAACCGCGCCGCCATCGTCCGCGACCAGCTCAACAAGGACGCCAAGGGCGTCTACCGCGCCTGGACCCGCCAGGAGCTGTCGCAGGCGAACGAGGGCGCGCTGATGAAGGAACAGATCATCGGCATCTTCCTGGGCTTCTCGGTCTTCCTGGGGTTCCTGATCGGCGTCGGCATCACGTCCCAGACCCTGCGCGGCGCCATCCTGTCGTCGATCAAGGAGTTCGCCTCGCTGCGGGCGCTGGGCGTCGGCATGGGCTCGCTGCGGCTGATCGTGGTGGAGCTATCGTTCTGGGTGGGCCTGGTTGGCCTCGCCGCCACCGCCCTCTTCACCTTCGGCGTCTATCTGCTGGCGACCCGTGGCGGCCTGCCCATGGGCTTCCCTGCGCCCTGGGTGATCGGTGTCTCCATCCTCCTGCTCGTCATCTCCGGCGTCTCCGGCCTGCTGGCTCTGGGCGTCCTGAAGAAGAGCCAACCTGCGGACCTCCTGCGATGAGCGCGAACCGAACGGCGATCCGGGCGACCGGCATCTACAAGCGCTTCAAGACCGGGCGCAGCTACATCGAGGTGCTGAAGCGCGTCGACTTCGACGCCAATCACGGCGAGGTGACGATGGTCATGGGGCCTTCGGGCTCGGGCAAGTCGACCCTGGTCGCGGCGCTCTCGGGCCTGCTGAAGCCCGACGAAGGCAAGGTGACTTCGCTGGGCCAGGACATCTGGGACCTGCGTTCGGGCCGCCTGGACCGCTTCCGCCTCGACCATTGCGGCTTCATCTTCCAGGGCTTCAACCTGTTCTCGGCCCTGACCGCCCTGCAGCAGGTGGAGATCATCCTGAAGTACCAGGGGCTGGCTCCGCGCGAGGCGCGCGACAAGGCCGCCAGGGCGCTCACGGAGGTGGGCCTGGAGTCCCGCATGAACCAGCGCCCGTCCGAGCTCTCCGGCGGCGAAAAGCAGCGCGTGGCCATCGCCCGGGCCCTGGCCAAAGACCCTCAACTGCTGTTCGCCGACGAGCCCACCAGCGCGCTCGACGGCGAGAACGGCCAGGTGGTGATCAAGCTGCTGCAGCGGGCGGCGAAGCAGCACGGCGCGGCCGTGATCTGCGTGACCCACGACCCGCGCCTGGAAGCCTACGCCGACCGCGTCATCCATCTCGAGGACGGCCGCATCCTGGACGACCGGCGCGTGGACAACGCCCCGCCGGCCGCGGCCGCCCACACCCATAAGCAACCCGAGCTCATCGAGGCCTGAAGACGATGCCCGCCCTCCTCCGCAACCGTTTCGTCTGGATCGTGGTGATCCTCGTCGTCCTCGGCGGGGGCGGCGCCATGTTCATGTCCAACCAGGCGAAGGCCAAGAAAGCCGAGGAGGCGAAGGCGGCCGCGGCCGTGAAGCCAAGCCCCTACGCCGCCATCGCCAACGGCAAGGCGGACGTTGAAGGCGGCATCATCCAGGTCGCTTCCCGCCGGGCGGGGGTCATCCGCGACGTCCTGGTGCAGGAAGGCGACGACGTGACCAAGGGCCAGGTGCTCGCTCGCCTGGAGGACGACGAACCGCGCCTGGCCGCCCAGCGCGCCGACGCCGAGGTGCGCCAGGCGCGCGCCGCCCTGGCCCTGCTGGAAGTCCAGCGTTCGGCCGCCCAGCGCGAGCAGCGTCGCCTCGAGGGCCTTGCCCCCAACAACTTCGTCGCCGCCCAGAAGCTGGACCAGTCGCGCGACGCCGTGCGCGAAGCCGAGGCCCGCATCATGGCCCAGCAGGCCACCGTCGCGACGGCCCAGGCGCGCGCGAACGAGGCGCGCTACGACGAGGAGTTGTCGCTGATCCGCGCCCCGGCGGACGGCCGCATCGTGCGCCGCTACGCCAACCCCGGCGCCGGCGCCTCGACGCTGAACGTCTCCAACATGTTCGACCTTGAGCCCCGCGCCGGCCGCATCGTCAGGGCCGAAGTGGCGGAGGGCTCGCTGCCCAACGTGGCCCTGGGCCAGGCCGTGCAGATGTCGCCCGAGAGCGACCCCACCAAGGTCTATCCGGGCAAGGTGCTGCGCCGGGCCGGTGTCTTCGGCGCCCGCAAGCTGCAGTCCGACGATCCCACGGAGCGCGCCGACGACCGCGTGGTCGAAGTGGTGGTGGACTCCACCGGGGCCCCGTTCCTGGTCGGCCAGCGCATCCTGGTGAAGTTCGTTCGGCAACAGCAGGCGCAGGCCGCCGGCGCCTCGCCCCGGAGCTGATTTCCCAAGCCTGACCCGCGACTTGCAGGTTACTGGCCCCGGCCGCCTGGTCCGGGGCTCTTTTTTTCGTCGCAACCATCGCGCGTAAAACTCCCGTTAAGCGAGGCCCAGGCTAACCTTGGCGCTCGGGGAGGCGGGCGATGCGTACCAGTATGCCCAGACGCCACACGTTCGGGATCGCGAGCGAAGAACTCGCGCCCGAGCAGTTGCTGGCACAGCCGGCGTTGTGGCGCCGACTGACGATCGCGGTGCTGATCGGGGTGGTTGCCGGGCCCGTCGCGCCCGCGCACCTGCTGCTCATGGCCCTCGCCGGCTATCTGGTCGTGACGCTGGCCGAGCGCGCGGTCATCCACGCGCAGGGCTACGTGCGCACCAACATAGCCGGTCTGGCGGTCACCTTCGGCCTTTCGGCTCTGCACGCCTGGGTGGCGGCCATGCTGATCCACTATGGCGACGCCGGGCCGCGCCTGTTCGCGATCGGCCTCATCGGCTTCTCGTGCGTCAATATCCTGCTGCGGTTCTACTCTTCGCCACGCATGTTCCTGGCGGCCGTCACACCGCACGCCGTGGTGCTGGGATGGGTCAGCTTGGGGATGCTGAGCGCCTACCTCAAGGCCGGCGACTACATCCAGGCGCTGACGCCGCCCGCGGTGATCGCGACCTACGTGATCCTGCTGGCCCCTACGCGCCGTCAACTCGCCGACGCCTGGGACCGGCTGGTGGCGGCCAAGACCGCCGCCGAGGCGGCCAGCCGCGCCAAGAGCGACTTCCTGGCGATGATGAGCCACGAAATCCGCACGCCGCTGAACGGCATCCTCGGCATGGCGCAGGCCATGCAGCGCGAAGGGCTGCCGACGGCGCAGAAGGAGCGGCTGCGGATCATCCGCCGGTCGGGCGAAGGGCTGCTCTCGCTCCTGAACGACGCCCTGGATTTTTCGCAGATCGAGGCCGGCAAGCTCAGCCTCGAGCCCAGCGAGTTCGACGTCGAGCACCTCGTCCGCGGCGCCCTGGCGACCTTCCTGCCGCAGGCCGAGCGCAAGGGACTGACGTTCGAGGTCTCGGTGGGCGAGACCGCCAAGGGCCGGTTCAGGGGAGATCCGGCCCGGCTGCGCCAGATCGTGTCGAACCTGACCGCCAACGCCCTGAAGTTCACCGAGCAGGGCGGCGTCGCGGTGGCGGTATCACGCGAGGCTGGCCAGTTGAGGATCGCCGTGGCCGACAGCGGGATCGGCATCGCGCCGGGACGCATCGACGCGCTGTTCGAGAAGTTCGTCCAGGGCGACGCGTCGGCGACCCGCCGCCACGGCGGCGTTGGCCTCGGCCTCACCATCTGCCGGGCGCTGGCCGAGATGATGGGCGGACGGATCGAGGCGACCAGCGAGCCGGGCAAGGGCTCGATCTTCGCGGCCGTGCTGCCGCTGGAACGCGTGGACGACGCGGTCCCCATGGAGACGCTGGTGGAGGTCGCTGACCCGGCGGCCACGCCGATCCGGATTCTCGCGGCCGAAGACAACGCCGTGAACCAACTGGTCCTCAAGACCCTGCTCAGCCAGGCGGGGCTGGAGCCGACGATGGTGGACAACGGCGCCGAGGCCGTGGCCGCCTGGAAGACCGGCGCCTGGGACCTGATCCTCATGGACATCCAGATGCCGGTGATGGACGGCGTCAGCGCCACCCGCGAGATCCGGGCGGCAGAGGCGGCGGCGGGCCTGAAGCGCACGCCGATCATCGCGGTCACCGCCAACGCCATGCGCCACCAGGTGGCCGAGTACGAGGCCGCGGGCATGGACCGGGTGGCTCCTAAGCCGCTGGACGCCGGCAAGCTGTTCGAGGCGATCGACGAGGTTCTGGCCCAGAGCCCCGGGGCGACGGAAGCGGCAGCGGCCTGATCCCCGCCGAGAGGACGCGAGCGAAGTTCCCCACCGTGAGCTTGACGCTCCCTTCGCCGCGCCGCACAACGCGCGCCGATTTCGAACACCTGTTCCAAGAGGGATCTCATGGCGGACATCCGCTTCGACGGCAAAGTGGCGATCGTGACCGGCGCCGGCGGCGGCCTTGGCCGACAGCACGCGCTGGAACTGGCGCGGCGCGGCGCCAAGGTCGTGGTCAACGACCTGGGCGGCTCGATGGACGGCTCGGGCGGCGGCTCGGACGCGGCCAACAAGGTCGTCGAGGAGATCAAGGCGCTGGGCGGCGAGGCCATCGCCAACGGCTCTTCGGTCACCGACGACGCCGGCGTGGCGCGGATGGTCAAGGACGCCATGGACGCCTGGGGCCGCATCGACATCCTCATCGCGAACGCCGGCATCCTGCGCGACAAGACCTTCGCCAAGATGGAGTTCGGCGACTTCCAGGTCGTGGTCGACGTCCACCTGTTCGGCACCGTGAAGCCGGTGAAGGCCGTTTGGGAGATCATGCGCGCCCAGAACTACGGCCGCATCGTCGTCACCACCTCCTCGTCGGGCCTCTACGGCAACTTCGGCCAGTCGAACTACGGCGCGGCCAAGCTGGGCCTGATCGGCCTGATGAACACGCTGAAGCTCGAAGGCCAGAAGAACAACGTTCACGTGAACGCCATCAGCCCGGTGGCGGCGACGCGCATGACCGAGAACCTCGGCATGCCCGCGCAGGTGCTGGAGCAACTGAAGCCCGAGTTGGTGACGCCCGGCGTTGTCTTCCTCTGCTCGGAAGAAGCTCCCACCGGCGCGATCCTGACCGCCGGCGCGGGCGCCTTCGCCCTGGCCCGCATCGTCGAGACCGAGGGCGTGGCCATCGGCCCCGGCGCCACCGTCGAGCAGGTTCGCGACAACTGGTCCAAGATCACCGACGAGGCGGGCCAGAAGGCCTACGTCAACGGCGGCGAGCAGACCGGGAAGTTCTTCCGCAAGCTGCAGGGCGGTTGAGCGAGCCCGACCCACAATCTGGAATTCCCGACGGGCGGCCATACGGCCGCCCGTTTCCTTTTTGTAATCGGAAACCGCTTGCGCGCGGCTGACTGAACGCGCGTAACCTATTGCGAGCGCCCGCCAGAGGCGTGCTTACGAGGAGCGGTCAGCAGGTGTCACAGGACAGGTCGTCGGCTGCGCCCGACATGAGCATGCCGGCCATCCTGGCCTTCGCCAGCGCCAGCATCCCGATCCAGGCCCTGGTCCTGGCCATCGGCGTCCACCTGCCCCGCTACTTCGCCAGCCACGTCGGCCTTGAACTCGCCGCCGTCGGCGCGGCCTTCGCCATGGTCCGGCTGGTCGACATCCCGATCGACGTCTTCCTCGGCATGGGAATGGACCGCACCAGAAGCCGATGGGGCCGCTATCGCCTCTGGCTCGCGCTCGGCACGCCGGTCCTCATGGCCGGCCTCTACCTTATGCTGCAGGCGAACTCGTCCACGAGCCAGCTCGGCCTCAGCGGCATCCTGCTGTTCCTCTACGTCGGCTACTCGATGGTCTACCTCTCGCACCTGGCCTGGGGCGGCGTGCTGGGGCCCACGTACAAGCAGCGCTCGCGAGTGTTCGGCGCGGTGATCGGCCTGGGCGTCGTGGGCGCCATGGCCGTGCTGTTGATCCCCGTGGTGATGCAGTCTCTCGGCCACTCCGAAGGCGACGGCGTCCGCGCCATGGTGTGGTTCATTATCGGCGCCCTGCCGGTGACGGCGCTGCTCGTCCTGTCCACCACCCACGAGCCAATCACGCGGGAGACCGCTAAGCACTTTGCGGTCTCCGACTATCTTACCCTGCTGAAGCGCGGGAACGTGCTGCGGCTGCTGGCCGCCGACCTCTGCGCCACCCTGGGGCCGGGCTGGATGGCCACGCTCTATCTCTTCTACTTCAAAGACAGCCGCGGCTTCGACACCACCGCGGCCAACCTCCTGCTGATGATCTACATCGCGGCCGGCTTCGCGGGGGCGCCCTTCGCAGCCTGGCTGGCGAACCGGATCGGCAAGCACCGCGCCCTGATGGTCAGCACCACCATCTACTCGCTGGGGCTCATGCTGGTGCCGTTCCTGCCCGCCGGCAACTTCCTCGCCTTCGCGCCAGGCATGTTCCTGGTCGGCGCCATGTCCACCAGCTTCGTGGTGATGATCCGGGCGCTGACCGGCGACATCGCCGACGAGGTGCGGCTCGACACCGGCCGCGAATGGATGGGCCTGATGTACGCCCTCACCATCGGCACGACAAAGATCGCCTCGGGCCTCTCGGCGCTGACCTTCGTGCTGCTCGCCGCCATCGGCTACCAGGCCAAGGTGGGCGCTGTGAACACCCCGGCGGCCATCGACTCGCTGCAGCTCGTCTACATCGTCGGGCCGATCGTCTTCGTGATGCTCGCCGGCGCCTGCTTCATCGGCTACCGGCTGACGCCCGAACGCCACGCCGAGATCCGCCGCCAGCTCGAAGAGCGCGAGCGCGAGGCGATGGACGATCCGGCCGGCGCGCTGGAGAGCCTGACCGGCGAGGAACTGGCGCCGTTGGGACGTTCGTCGTGACCTGAATCTGGGCAGACTGCGCCACGCGCCCGGTCACAAGGGCGCAGCCGCCACGGAAGGACACACCTTGACCGCCACCGGACGTGACGCCCGCCTACCGCTGAACCTCGCCCTGGCCTTCGCCGCCACCAGCCTGCCGATCCAGGCGATGATGATCGCCGCGGCCGTCCACCTGCCGGCCTACTTCGCCGCCAACATCGGCGTGGAGCTGACGGCGGTCGCCGCCGCCTTCGCCATGGTGCGCCTGATCGACGTGCCCATCGAGCCGGCCCTGGGCATCGCCATGGACCGCACCCGTACGCGCTGGGGCCGATACCGCGTTTGGACGGTGGCCGGCGCGCCCCTCCTGATGGCCGGGCTCTTCATGCTGCTGACGGCCGACCGCGACATGGGGACGGCCGACCTGACGGCTTGGCTCCTCGTGATGTACCTGGGCTCGTCGGTGCTGATGCTCTCGCACCAGGCCTGGGCGGCCACCCTCGCCAAGTCCTACGACGACCGCGCACGGCTGTTCGGCGTGATGGTGGCGGTCGGGGTAGCAGGCGCGGTGATGGTCCTCCTGATCCCCATCGTCATGGAACGGCTGGGCCACGACGAGGCCGCAGGCGTGCGGGCGATGATCTGGTACCTGATCGCCCTGACACCGCTGGCCGTGGTGGTCGTGGTCTGGCGCACCCCGGAGACCCTGGCCCCCGAAGCGCACGGCCAGCGCTTCCGCCTGCGCGACTACGTCGAGCTGGTCACCGACCCTAACATGGCGCGCATCCTCCTCGCCGACCTCGCCCTGTCGTTGGGCCCCGGCTGGATGGCCGCGCTCTACCTCTTCTACAGCCGCGACCGGATGGAGTTCACCGCCGGCGAAGCCAACATCCTGCTCGCCGTCTACATCCTGTCCGGCGTCGCCGGCGCGCCCATCCTGGCCTGGCTCGCCACGAAGATCAGCAAGCATCGGACGGTCATGGTGACGGCGGTCTGCTACTCGCTGCTGCTGGTGACGCTGGCGTTCCTGCCGAAGGGCAACGTGCTGGCCTCGCTCCCCACCCTGTTCTTCACCGGCTTCATGGCCTCGGGTTTCAACGTCCTGACGCGGGCGATGACCGCAGACGTCGCCGACGAGGTCCGGCTGAAGCAGGGCAAGGAGCGCAGCGGCCTCCTGTACGCGCTGACGACCCTGACGACGAAGCTCGCCTCAGGGGTTTCGATCTTCCTGACCTTCAACGTCCTGAACGAGGTCGGCTACGATCCCAAACTCGGCCATGGCAACACGCCCGAGGCTCTGGATGCGCTGCTGCTGGCGTTCCTGGCCGGGCCCATCCTGTTCGTGATGCTCGGCGCGGCCTGCCTCGTCGGTTACCGCCTGACCGCAGAGCGCGCCGCCGAGGTTCGCCGCCAGCTCGAAGCGCGGGACTTCGCCCTGCTCGACCCCGCGGGCGCGCTGGAGGGCCTGACCGGCCAGGAACCTGTCGCGCCGGTACGCAGCTAGTCGGACAGCTTCCGCGCCAGGTCCAGGAACGCCCGGGCCGCCGCGCTCTCGGTGTTGGTCGCCACCAGCGGCCGACCGGCGTCGCAGGCCTCGCGCAGCGGGACCTCGATCGGGATCTCGGCCAGTAGCGGCACGCCCAGCCGCTCGGCCTCGCGGCGCGCGCCGCCGGAGCCGAAGATCGGGACCTTCACGCCCGAACTGTCGGCGAAATAGGCCATGTTCTCGACGACCCCCAGGATCGGCGCGCCGGTCTTCTCGAACATCTGCGCCGCCCGCCGCGCGTCGATCAGCGCGATCTCCTGCGGCGTCGAGACAATGACGACACCGTCCATCTTGAGCTTCTGGACGAGCGTGAGCTGGATGTCCCCCGTCCCGGGCGGCAGGTCGATGACCAGCACGTCCAGCGGCTTCGCCTCGGTCCCCCAGTTGGAGTTCAGCAGGCTGCGCAGCGCCGACGAGGCCATGGGTCCGCGCCAGATATTGGCCGTGCCCGGCTCGACGATGAAGCCGATGGACATGACCTTCACGCCCCAGGCCTCCATAGGGTTGAGGCGCTTCTCCGCGTCGAACGTCGGGTCGCCGTCCACGCCCAGCATGGTCGGCGCCGACGGGCCGTAGATGTCGGCGTCCAGCAAGCCGACGCGCTTGCCCAGCACGGCGAAGGCCGCCGCGAGGTTGGTCGAGACAGTGGACTTGCCCACCCCGCCCTTGCCGCTGGCCACCGCGATGACCTTCTTCACATGCGGCGGCTTGACGGCGTCCACCATCGGATGGAGCTGGGCCTGCGGGTCCTCGGCGATGCGGGCGCGACGCGCGGGCGGCGGCTCGCTCGGCTGCGGCCGGCGCGGGCTCACGCGGAGCTGTGGCGCGGACGGAGCCTGCAGCTCGGACGTCAGGACGACCTGGGCCACCTCGACGCCGTCCGCCAGCGCCAGCACCTCCTCGGCCTTGTCGCGCACCGCGCGATAGAGGTCGATGTCGGCGGGGGCCACCTCCAGCATGAAGGCTGCGCGGCCGCTACGCAGCACCAGGCCGCGCACCAGCCCCGCGCTGGTGAGGCCCTTGCCCGACTTCGGATCGATCACGCTGTCGAGGGCCTGGAGGATCGCCGTCCGGTCCGGTCCTGCCGGTTCGCTCATGCCGCTTTGTCTTGCTTTGCTCGGGTGGGGGTCTCATATCCGGCTGAAGGCGACGGTTTACAAGCCCGCGGGGGGCTTTAAGGACCGGCGCTCAAGGGACTGCGTGAATGTCCCGAGGGAGCTCGACGCGAACCGCCTGATGCCCTGGAACGATAACGCCAACCCTGGACCCTGGGGTTCTCCGTCCGGCGGCGACGACAAGCGCGACCAGCCCCGGCGGCCGTCCGGCGGCGGCCCGAACCGGCCCGGCGGTCCCGACTTCAACGCCGGCTTCGACCGAATCGGGGAGCGCCTTCGCGAGATGATGGGCGGTCCGGGTGGGCGGCCCCAGCGGCTGATCCCCATCGTCGCCGGCGGGGCGTTCGCTCTCTGGGCGCTGTCCGGCTTCTATGTCGTCCAGCCCAGCGAGCAGGCCATCGTGCTGACGTTCGGCGCCTATTCGCGCACCGAGACACCGGGCCTGCGCTATCACCTGCCCGTCCCGATCGAGCACGTGGAGAAGGTGGCGGTCACCGAACTGAAGCGCACCGATGTCGGCGGCGCCGGCGGCGACGCGGAGTCGACGGCCGCCAGCCAGATGCTGACCGGCGACGAGCAGATCATCGACATCGACTTCAGCGTGACCTGGCGCGTCTCGGACGCCGCCCGGTTCCTCTTCGCGACCCGCGAACCGCAGGATGCAGTGAAGGACGTGGCCGAGAGCGCGATGCGCGAGGTGGTCGGCAAGACCCAGCTCCAGCCGATCATCTCGACCGCGCGCGGCCAGGTGCAGCAACAGACGGCCGAGCTCATGCAGCGGACGCTGGATTCCTGGGGCGCCGGCATCAGCATCGTGGAAGTCCAGATCCGCTCGGCCGGTCCGCCCTCCGAGGTGGTGGCCGCGTTCCGCGAAGTGAACAACGCGCAGCAGGACGCCGACAGCGCCGAGAACGAGGCCAACACCTATCGGAACCGCGTGGTCAACGAAGCCAAGGGCGACGCCGCGCGCATCACCCAGGCCGCCCAGGCCTATCGCGAGCAGGCTGTCCGCGAGGCGAGCGGCGAGGCCGCCCGCTTCAACCAGGTCTACACCGAGTACCGCCGCGCGCCCGGCGTGACGCGCGACCGTCTCTACATCGAGACCATGCAGCGGATCCTGCAGAACTCGAACAAGGTGGTGGTCGACGCAAAGGGCGCCAGCGCGCCGATCATCCTGCCGCCCGACGTGTTCCGGCCCAAGACCCAGCCCGTCCCCGCGGCCCCGGCCGAGCCGGTCCAACCGCAGGCCAAGGGGGCGGCCCAATGAGCACGCGCAGCATCGTCCTCGGCCTCGTCGGCCTCTTCCTGGCCGCCCTGGTGTTCCAGACCTTCTACGTGGTCGACCAGCGCCAGCAGGCGATCGTCGTGGCGTTCGGCGACCCCGTCCGAGTGGTCAATCCGCCCGGCCGCAGCGAGGCGGGCCTCAACATGAAGGTCCCGTTCGTCGAGCAGGTCATCAAGCTCGACCGCCGCAACATCGCCCTCGAGGCCGACCAGGAGGAGATCATCACGGCGGGTCAGGAGCGCCTCGTGGTGGACGCCTTCATCCGCTACCGCATCTCCGACCCGCTGCAATTCTACCGCACGCTGCGCGACGAGCAGACGGCGAACGACCGGATCGAGCGGCTCGTGAACTCGTCGCTGCGCCAGGTGCTCGGCTCGGCCACCTCCACCGACATCATCTCCGGCCGCCGCGCCCAGCTCATGCAGCAGGCGAAGGTCGACGTGGATCGGCGGGCGAGGGCTTCGCGCCTGGGCATCCAGGTGATCGACCTGCGCATCAAGCGCGCCGACCTGCCGGCCCAGAACCGCGAAGCCGTCTTCCGGCGGATGTCCACGTCGCGTCAGCAGGTGGCGGCCCAGCTCCGCGCCGAGGGCGAGCAGAAGAAGCGCGAGATCATCGCCCAGGCCGACAAGGAAGTCGCCATCACCCTCGCCCAGGCGCGCGAACAAGCGGGTCAGACCACCGGCGAGGGCGACGCGCAACGCACACGGATCTTCGCGCAGAGCTTCGGCAAGGATCCGTCCTTCGCAGCCTTCTTCCGATCGATGCAGGCCTACGAGCAGAGCCTCGCCAACGGCGACACCACGCTCGTCCTGTCGCCCGACAGCGCGTTCTTCCGCTATTTCGAGCGTGGTCCCACCGGTCGGTAAGCTGCGCTTGCCATTAGGCTACATTCGTAATAAATTACGGTTGTAGCCTCACGCGGTTCGCCGCATAGGCTCCTCGCGCGACCGGCCGCGAAGCCCCCGGTCCGCGGTCGCAGTCACACCCTTAAGGCCCTTCCGTTTCCTTGGCCGGCGGAAGGGCCTCTTCGTCAGGGGCCGGCAAGCCAGCCGCGGACTTCGTGCAGGTCGCTGGCGATGCGGACGCACAGCGTCTCCATCTCCTGCGTCGGGTCCAGCATGTCGGGCACCATGACGGTCATCATGCCGGCCGCCGAGGCGGCCCGTACGCCGTTGTGACTGTCCTCCAGGGCCAGGCAGTCGGCGGGATCGACGCCCAGCGCCTCGGCCGCCTTCAGGAACGGCTCGGGGTGCGGCTTGCCGCGGGTCTGCACGTCGCGGGTGATCAGGGCGTGGAAACGATCGACCAGGCTGTGCGGCCCCAAGCTGGCGTGCACGCTCTCCAGGCTCGATGAGGTGGCGATCGCGCGAGGCAGCGCCAGTTCGTCCAGCCGGTCCAGGATCTCGACCGCCCCAGCCTTGAGCGCGATGCCCGCCGCCAACTCCTCTCGGAAATGGGCGCTGACGGCGGCCGACCACGCCGGCAGATCGAAACCCTCGCCGAAATGCTCGATGAGGATCAGGTCGCTGTGGGCGTGCTGCAGCCCGACCATCCGCTGGAAGGTTCCGAAGGGCATCTCCCCGCCGATGCCGCCGGCGGCACGCTGCATGGCGCGAAACACCACGGTCTCGGTGTCGACGAGCAGTCCGTCCATGTCGAAGACGACCGCCTTGGGTGCGCGCGGGAGGGCCATCAGTCGACCACGAACTCGGCGGCCTTGTAGCCCTGGAAATAGAGCAGCGCGGTCAGGTCGGCGTGGTCCACCTTGGCATGCGCCTGGGCCGCCACGATGGGCTTGGCGCGATAGGCCACGCCCAGGCCCGAAGCCTCGATCATCGCCAGGTCGTTCGCACCGTCGCCGACGGCCAGGGTCGCCGACATCGGCAGCCCCAGTTCAGCGGCCTGTTCCTGCAGCGCCGCCAGCTTGGCCTCCTTGCCGAGGATCGGCTCGCCCACCTGGCCGGTCAGCTTGCCGTCGGCTTCGATCAGGGTGTTGGCGCGGTTGAGGTGGAACCCGGCCGCGTTCGCCACCCGGCTCGTGAAGAACGTGAAGCCGCCCGATACGAGCGCGCAGCGGGCGCCGTTCGCCGCCATGGTGCGCACCAGGGTGCGGGCGCCGGGGTTGAGCCGGACCCGCTCGTCGTAGGCCTGCTGCAGCGCCGTGACCGCCAGCCCCTTCAGCATCCCGACCCGCTCGCGCAGCGCCCCTTCGAATTGCAGTTCACCACGCATCGCCCGCTCGGTGATCGCGCTGATCTCGGCCTTCAGGCCCGCGAAGTCCGCCAGCTCGTCCAGGCACTCCACGTTGATGATCGTGGAATCCATGTCCGCGACCAGCAGGCCCTTCTTCCGCCCCGCGGCGGGGAGCAGCGCCCAGTCCACTGGCGCATCGCCGACCGCGGCGCGGACCCGCGTCTCCGCGTCGGCGGGCGCGCCGAGAGCCGGCACGTCCAGCGCCCCCTCGCCCAGCGCGATCGGCGCCTTGACGCCGGCGCCCGCGGCTGCGAGCGCTGAGGCCGCCCGATCGGCGGCGGCGGCCGCTTCGGCCGGATCGGGACTGACGAGGGTAAGGACCAGCTCCATGACGGGCCGCATCTGGCTGATCGCCGGACCGACCGCAAGCGGCAAGTCCGCGCTCGGGCAGAAGCTGGCCCAAACCGTGGGCGGCGAAATCGTCAACGCCGACTCCATGCAGCTCTACGCGGGCCTCACCGCGATCACCGCCGGACCGGGCGCCGAAGAGCTGGCTGCCGCGCCGCATCACCTGTTCGGGACCGTCGATCCGGCCGACGGCTGGTCTGTGGGGCGCTGGCTCCGGGCGGCGTCCGAGTTGATCGCGGAAATCCGCGCGCGCGGCCGCGATGCGGTCGTGGTCGGCGGGACCGGCCTCTACTTCAGCGCGCTCACCAGGGGGCTCGCGGACGTTCCGGAGATTCCGGCCCAGATACGGGAAATGGCCGCCGTCGAGTTCGCCGCCATGGGCGAGGAAGCCTTCCGCGCCCGTCTTGCCGAGGCCGACCCGGCCGCCGCGGCCCGCATCGCGCCCGGCGACCGCCAGCGGTTGTCCCGCGCCTGGGAGGTCTATGCGGCCACCGGCGTCTCGCTCACCGACCACCAGGCCAGCGCCTCGGGCTCCCTGCCCGCCGGCTCATGGTCCGCCGTTGCGCTGGAACCACCGCGCGACGCGCTCTACGCCCGCTGCGACGTGCGACTGGAGGCGATGGTCGCGGGGGGAGCGCTGGACGAGGTGCGAGCCCTGATCGCGCGCGATCTTGACCCTTCCCTCCCGGCCATGAAGGCGGTGGGCGTCCGCGAACTGGCGGCCTACCTTCGCGGCGAGATCGCCCTGCCCGCCGCCATCGCCGCCGCGCAACAGGAGACCCGCCGCTACGCCAAGCGCCAGATGACCTGGATGCGCGGGCAGATGGGCGATTGGGCGAGGATCACCGCATTGGACCACCGCGACCAATGGAGGCAGTTTCTTGCGCTTCACCCGCCCTTGACGGGGTGAGCCGGGCATGCGACATGCCCCATCCTGACTTTCGCGGGAAATCTCGTGCGCAGCATTCTTGTACTCGTAGGGCGGCCGTAACGGACTGACGAACGCGTCAGGACCGATCGGTCGCTTGTCCCAGGCCCCCCGAGGGCCTTTTTTATTGCCCAAATCGCCGCTTACCAGCCCAGGCCAGAACCCATGACCGCCCATCAGACGATCGAAGCCCAGCACGACATCATCTCCGGCGCCGAGATGGTGGTGCGCGCCCTTGTCGATCAGGGCGTCGAGGTGCTTTTCGGCTATCCGGGCGGCGCGGTGCTGCCGATCTACGACGCGCTGTTCCACGAGCCGCGGCTGCAACACGTGCTGGTGCGGCATGAACAGGGCGCGACCCACGCGGCCGAAGGCTATGCCCGCTCCACCGGCAAGCCCGGCGTGGTCCTGGTCACCTCCGGGCCCGGCGCCACCAACGCCGTCACCGGCATCGTCGACGCCCTGATGGACTCGATCCCGATGGTCGTGATCACCGGCCAGGTCGCCACCCACCTGATCGGCACCGACGCCTTCCAGGAATGCGACACCATCGGCATCACCCGCCCCTGCACCAAGCACAACTACCTGGTGAAGTCGGTCGAGGAACTGCCGCGCATCATCCACGAGGCCTTCCACATCGCCACCTCGGGCCGGCCGGGCCCGGTGGTCATCGACATCCCGAAGGACGTGCAGTTCGGCAAGGGCGCCTACCAGGGCCCGACCGAGGTCAAGCACGCCCATAACTACGCGCCCCGCACCAAGGGCGACCCCGGCAAGATCGCCGAGGCGGTCGCCATGATCGCCAAGGCGAAGAAGCCGATCCTCTACACGGGCGGCGGGGTCATCAACGCCGGCCCTCGCGCGTCCGAGCTGCTGCGCGAGTTCGCCGAGCTGACGGGCGCGCCGGTGACCTCGACCCTGATGGGCCTGGGCGCCTTCCCGGCGTCGGATCCGAAGTGGCTGGGGATGCTGGGCATGCACGGCAGCTTCGAAGCCAACAACGCCATGCACGACTGCGACGTCATGGTCGCCATCGGCGCACGCTTCGACGACCGGGTGACCGGCCGCCTGGACGCCTTCGCCCCCACCTCGCGGAAGATCCACATCGACGTGGACGCGAGCTCCATCGGCAAGAACGTCCGCGCCGACATCGGCATTGTGGGCGACGCCGGCCAGGTGCTGGAGGACATGATCGCCGCTTGGAAGCAGCGGAACCTCGCCACCGACAAGGCCGCCATCAAGTCGTGGTGGACCGAGATCGACGGCTGGCGCGCCCGCAACTCGTTCGGCTACCGGCCCGACGCGAAGCTGATCAAGCCGCAGTACGCCATCGAGCGCCTGTATGAGCTGACCAAGGACCGCGACACCTACATCACCACCGAGGTCGGCCAGCACCAGATGTGGGCGGCCCAGTTCTACAAATTCGAGCAGCCGAACCGCTGGATGACCTCGGGCGGCCTGGGCACGATGGGCTACGGCCTGCCGGCCGCCGTCGGCGTGCAGATGGCCCACCCCGACGCCCTGGTCATCGACATCGGCGGCGACGCCTCGGTGCAGATGACCATGCAGGAGATTTCGACGGCCGTTCAGTACGACCTGCCGATCAAGGTCTTCATCCTCAACAACGAATGGATGGGCATGGTGCGCCAGTGGCAGCAACTGCTGCACGGCGAGCGCTACTCGCACTCCTATTCGTCGTCCCTGCCCGACTTCGTGAAATTGGCCGAGGCCTACGGCGGCGTCGGGATCCGCGCCGAGCACCCGGACGAGCTGGACGCGGCGATCCTGGAGATGATCAACGTCAGGAAGCCGGTGCTGTTCGACTGCCGCGTCACCAAGGAAGAGAACTGCTTCCCCATGATTCCGTCGGGCAAGGCGCACAACGAGATGATCATGGCCGAGGAAGCGCGCGATCTCGGCTCCATCATCGACGACGCGGGCAAGCGGCTGGTCTGAGCCGCATGCCGGGACTGGACGAAGCCGCCGAGGCGCTTGCGCCGACGGCCTGGCGGACGCTGGCCGCTCGCACGCGCGACCTCGGCTTCGACATGCCGTCGGAGCCGCGCACCGGCGCCCTGCTCCGCTCCCTCGCCGCGGCCAAGCCGGGCGGACGCCTGCTGGAACTGGGCACGGGCACCGGTCTCGCCACGGCCTGCCTGCTCGACGGCATGGACGCGCGCTCCGAGCTGGTGACGGTCGATATAGATCCGCAGGTCCAGGCGTTGGCCCGGGAGGTGCTGGACCACGATCCCCGGGTGACGTTCGTGTTGGAGGACGGCGGGGCCTTCCTCCGCCGCCAGCCGCCGGCCAGCTTCGACCTCGTCTTCGCCGACGCCATGCCGGGCAAGTACGAGGACCTGGACGCCGCGTTGGTCCTGGTGCGGCCTGGCGGCTTCTGGATCGGCGACGACATGCTGCCTCAGCCGAATTGGCCCGAGGGACACGAGCACCGGGTCGGCGACTTGATCGAGACCTTTCGCGGTCGGCCCGGCTGGGCGGTGACAGAGATGGCGTGGGCCTCGGGACTGATCCTGGCGACACGGAAGGCGACGTGACGATGCGGACCGGCGGCCCCGCCTGACGAACGCAGGAAACCCCGTTGCTCGACGGTCATTCTCCTGACGCGTGGGCGGGCGTAGCGTGTCCGCCGCAGAGAAGGAGGCGCGCATGTCGGACCATGGCCGTTTCATCTGGTACGAGCTGATGACCCCTGACATTCCCGCGGCGCGGGCCTTCTATGGCGACGTCGTGGGTTGGACGGCCTCGAAGATGCCGGGCGACGGCATGGAGTACTGGGTGCTGGAGGCCGACGGCGCCGGGGTGGGCGGCGTCATGATGCTGGGCGACGAGCACAAGGCCCAGGGCGTCCCCCCGAACTGGACGGGCTACGTCGCCGTGGACGACTGCGACATGGCGGCGGCGAAGGTCACCAGCCTGGGCGGCTCGGTGATACGCCCGCCGGCCGACATCCCCGGCGTCGGCCGTTTTGCCATCGTCGCCGATCCGTTCGGCGCGGTGCTGGCGATCATGAAGCCGACGCCGCCGGAGGGCGGTCGACCCGAAACGCCCTCCGGCGCGCTAGGCCACACCGGCTGGCACGAGCTGTACACCGGGCCCACCGACACCGCCTTCACGTTCTACGAGCAGCTCTTCGGCTGGCGTAAGGACGGCGTGCACGACATGGGTCCGATGGGGGCCTATCAGCTCTTCGCCAACCGCGACGGCCAGGTCGGCGGCATGATGCTGAAGCCCGAGCAGGTCCCGGCCTGCTGCTGGCTCTTCTACCTCCGTGTGGGCGACATCGACGCGGCGGCCGCCCGCGTCACCGCCGGCGGCGGCCAGGTGATGAACGGCCCCATGGAGGTGCCTAGCGGCGACTGGGTCCTGCAGGGCGTGGACCCGCAGGGCGCCATGTTCTGCCTGATGGGGAAGAAGGGCTGAGGGCCTACTCGGCGCCCGCCGGCTGGATCGGCGCCGACACCGGGCAGGCGAGGATCGCCCGCAAGCCCGGCTTGTTGTCGCTGTAGACGATCTCGCCGCGAAGCTGCTTGACCATGGCGGTCATCATGCGACTGCCGAAGCCTTCGCGCGGGACGTGCTTACCCTGCCCGTGGTCAGCCACGATCACGCGCAGGTTCGCGCGGTGCTCCTCCAGGCTCACCTCGATGGGCCCAGGCTTCCCCGCATAGGCGTACTTGTTCGCGTTGATCACCAGTTCGGTCACCACGAGGCCGATCGTCACCGCGCGGTCCGTCGGGACCAGGACCGGGCTGGCGTCGACGCTGATCTTGCCGGCCCACTCCGCGCCGAGGGAGTCGTTCATGTCCCCGATCAGTTCCTCGAGGTAGCGGGCCATGTCCACGACCTCGATCTGGTCGGCGCGGTAGAGCCGGCGGTGCACCAGCGCCACGGCCTGCAGCCGGCGGCGCGCCTCCTCGAACGCCTCGTGCAGCTTGGGATCGCCCATCGCGCGCGACTGCAGGCCCAGGAAGCTGGAGACCAGTTGCAGGCTGTTCTGGATGCGGTGGTTGACCTCCTTGAGCAGCATCTCCTTCTGCTCCAGCAGCCCGTCCTTCTCGTTCAGCGCATCGCTGAGCCGGCCATTCAGCTCATGCATCCGGCGGTGGCCGCGGGCTTCCAGCAGTGTCTCGCGCAGGCGCAGGGCCGCGTCGACCTCGGCCAGCGTCCAGCGACGGGAACGGCCGTGCACGGTCTGCCGCCAAGCCTCGAAGGACGAGCGCGGCGTCAGGGTCTCGCCCGGTCCCAGCGAGAGCGCCTTGTGCGGATTACCCGCCCAGTTGACGACCTCGACCTCCTCAGCCCGGAACCACAGCACGACAAACGGCTCGTCCGCGGAGACCACCAGCGCCAGCAGTCCGCTTGCCTGGGCCCGAAACACCTCGGCATCGGGGTAGTCCTCGGAGAGCCGATCGGTGGCGATCGGCTCCAGTCCCCTCTGCAAGGCCCACCGCGTCAGCGCCAGCACCTGGCTCTCCGGCGGGTGCACGCCGTCCATGTGCAGCACGCCCGCCCGCAGCGCCGCGACGCCGTCGGCGTCCATCATCCGCCGCAGCTCTCCCACGCCCTCGGCCAGGTTCGCGTCCAGGCCGCCGGAGCGGCCGAAGCGCGCGGCGATCTCATCCTCCAGGCCCCGCAGCCGCAGCCGCTCGCGGTAGCTCTCGGCCTCTTCCTTGGCCCGCACCTGGCGCGCCAGCCCGCCGGCCAGCGTCCGCGCCGCGGCGCGGATGTCGTAGGGCATGAGCTTGGGCTCGCGATGGTGGCAGGCGATCAGCCCCCAGAGCAGCCCGTCCTTCACCACCGAGATCGACGCCGAGGCCCCGACGCCCATGTTGCGCAGGTACTGCATGTGCACCGGCGACACCGACCGCAACGCGCAGTCGCTCATGTCCAGCGGTCGCGCCTCGGACCAGGCCGGCGACAGCGGCGCCGGCTCGTAGGCCACGTCGGGGATCACCCGCACCAGGTTGCGCACGTACAGCGCGCGCGCCTGGGCCGGAATGTCGGACCCGGGGAAATGATGGTTCAGGAACGAAGGCATCCCCTCGGCCACGTCCTCAGCCAGCACGGCGCCCGCGTCCTCGTCGAGGAAGCGGTAGATCATCACCCGATCGAAGCCGGTGAGCCGACGGAACTCGATCGCCGCGCGCTCGCACAGTGTCTTGAGGTTGGGCGCCCGCTCGAAGGCCGCGCCCGCGGCCTCGAGCTGGCCCAGGATCATGGTGGCCGGCAACGGCTGCGCCAGCCCGGGCTCCACCTCCACGATCAGCCACTCGTCGTCGATACGGGCCGAAACGTCGAACGCCGCGTTCGGTCCTACGAAATGACCCGCGTAGCCACCGTGCACGCCCGACTGCGTCGCCTGGGCCACCCGCTCGGCCAGCGGATCGCCCAGCACCGCACCGATGGTCCGGCCGATCCAGTCCCGCACGCCGAGCAAGCCCGCTAGGTCGCCGGCGGCATGGCTGATCTCCTGGGTGGTGCGGTCCGCGACCAGCATCACGCCGTGTGGCTGGATGGCTCCGGGGATGTGGATCGGCTCGCGCGCGCAGGCGTCGAGGTCGATGGTCGGCGCTTCAGACATGGGCGGGGTCCTCGCAAAGCCACAGCTCCGCATGCCGGAAGCCGGCGAGCGCGCCGGCCACCATGGCTTCGGTATCCGCCGCCGAGCACGCCTGCCCGTCGATCACCGCAAGGAACGAGCGCCAGCGCTCGCCCACCTGGTCTCCATAGGGATCGAGGAAGCCGAGTCCGGCCATGCCGTCACCCTGCGCCTCGAGGGACCGCCGGATCACCCGGCCGCCCAGTGTCGATCCTTCCAGGACGTACATCCGGCCCAGCGCCTCGCCGACGCCGCCGACGACGATGGGGTCCGCCGGCGCAGCAGGCGCCTGTCCGCCCAGCACTTGGAGATCACGCGCGAGGCGTGGTGCTCGCCGGCGAGCCTCGAAGTCCAGTCCCGGCAGCTCCGCCAGCCACGGCTCCAGCGCCGCCTCGGTCTCGGTGTGCAGTCCGTGGAACCGCTCCACAAGGGCGCGCCGGCCATCCGGCGTGGCGATCCGGGCCAGGATGTTCATCCGGGACTCCAGCCGCTGGTGATCGGCCTGCGTGGCGTCACGCAGCCGTCGGTGGGCGTCGCTGAGCATCATGTCTCTTGAAAGGAGGTCCCGTTCGATACGATAGAGGCCGCCGCGCCGGCCTTCGGTATGATACCCGACAAAGCCGCTTTGGTTTCCGAAAACACCTCGAAATTCTTCGATGAGTCGAACCACGCCAGCCACCCTCGCCCTCGACAAGGCCGGCGTCGCCTATGCGCTGGCCGAGTACGCCTACGATCCCGGCGCCGAGCGGGTGGGCCTGCAGGCGGCGGAGGCCCTGGGCGTTCCGCCCGGCGAGGTTCTGAAGACGCTGATGGTCAAGGCTGACGGCAAGCCGGCTTGCGTGGTCCTTGCGTCCGACCGCGAGGTCAGCATGAAGCGGCTCGCCGCCGCGCTCGGCGCCAAGTCGGCCGAGATGATGAAGCCGGCCGACGCCGAGCGCCTGACCGGCTACAAGGTGGGCGGCGTCAGTCCCTTCGGCCAGAAGCGCGCCGTCCCGACGGTGATCGACGCCGAAGCGGCCAGTCTTGCGACCGCGTTCGTCAACGCGGGCCAGCGCGGACTGCAGGCGCGGCTGGCCCCCGCCGACCTCGTCCGGATCCTCGGCGCGAAGGTTTCGGCGGTGGCCGCCTGACGGGATGAAATAGGTCTCAGTGCAGGGCGCCTATGCGCGCCATGACCTCGGGCGGGACCCCGTAGCGCTCCACCAGCTCGTGGTGGTCGGTGAGGTCGCAGGCCTCGTGCTGCACGATCAGGCGCCAGACGGCCTCGGCGGCGGCGTCGAGCAGCCGCTGTCGATCCCGCGGAGGAGTCTGGTGGGCGTCATGGCTGCGCAGCGCGAGCAGCGCGCGCTCCACGTCGCGTTCGGTATGCCCGACGGCTGCGTCGATGTCTTCGAGCAGCCTGAACTTGAGATGCGCTTCGCCACGGTCGACATGGGCCGGCTCGGCGAGGTGCTGAGGTAATCTCAGAGCGGACATTCCGCCTCCTGGATTGGTGATAGCCCCCAACAGCCTGAGCCTAGCACCAATGCGCGGAGGCGGCGTCCTGCTCCCGTTTATGTGAACGCCTCAGAGCTTGAGCCGCATCTGGCCCATGTAGTCGCGCTTGCCCAGCGGCACGCCCGACTGGCGCAGGATGTCGTACGCGGTCGTCGCGTGGAAATGCAGGTTCGGCGTCGAGAACGAAAGCAGGAAGTTCTCCACCGTGAACGGCATCTCTCGCGAGCCGAGGCGGAAGACCATGTCCTTGCCCTCCAGGGCGTTCACCTCGTCTCGCGACAGACCTTGCAGGGCCCCGCGGGCCTCGGCCACCAGGCCCTGCAGGCCGGCGTAGTCCAGTTCGCCCACGCCCCCCGGCGGCAGGAACAGCCCGGCTTTGGCGCCTTCGAGCGCGCCGCGCGAATGGTGCGCCACCGAGACGATCTGGAAGCGGAAGGGCAGCATGTCGTCGTGCAGCCGCGTGTCCACGATGGTTTCGGGATCGAGGCCCGCCTCGCGGCAGTGCGCAAGACCCTTGTCCAGGAAGGACTGCACCGCGCCCAGCACCTGCAGGAACGATGCGACGCTGCAGTCGTAGAGTGAAATCGCCATGGCCGGAGCCCCCTTCTTCGAAGCGCCAGCATGCCGGGGCGCCGCTACGGAAGGCCAAGGCGATCAGCGCGCCCCGATGCGGACCAGCACCTCACGCGGGATGTCATAGAGGGCGATGACTGCGGCGCGGTCGCGCAGCCCCATGATCTCGCGTTGCACGAGGAAGCCCCAGACCGCCTCGGCCGCAGCCTTCAGGACGATCGCGCGCCCCTCTCCGCCCGGATGGTCGCGCAGCGCGGCGAGCGCCGCCTCCACCTTGCGGCCTGCCCGGCCCATGGACTGGGCCTGCTCCTCCAGCAATTCGTGGTGCAGCACCGCCTCGCCGGTCTCGAAATCGAGACGACGGCCCAAGCCGCGGGGTGGTCGCAGGGAGGACATCGGGGCCAATGTCGGCGCCCGATGTCCTCGTGGCAAGCGTCACGTTGGGCGTGGCCCGATCAGTCGCCAAACACCTCGGCGAGGTCTTCGGCGACGGAAGGGAGCCGCCAGCCTCGCCCCACGTCGGGGCAGAGCGCACGCTCCAGTTGCCAGCCGCTGCGCCCGACATGGACGCCCAGCAGCCCCAGCTCCGCCGTCAGCGACGCGCGGGTCTCCGCGTCGAGGGGGTCGTTGTTGGGGCCCTTGGCCTCCTCCAGCCGCCAGCCGAAGATGGCGTCGCGGCCGATCTCGACGATGGCGCCGGGGTTGCCGGTCCATTCGTAGTAGGCCGAGAAGCCGCCCACGGCGTGGGTGACCCGGGTCGCCAGGCAGTTGTTGTACCGCCGCGCGGCCTCGCGCATCGCCGCCTTGGTGGCGAGCGGCCGCAGCTTCGCCGTGCCCTCGAACGGCGGCGGCGGCGGCTCGGGATAGAGATCCTCGCGCACCGCCTCGAACAGCGCCGTTTCCGTTTCTGCCTCGGCCCAGCGCCTTACCGCCGCATCGGCCGCCGCCGCGCCCGACCGGCAGGCGATGGCGCCCGCGGCCTCCGCCACGGCGGTCGCGGCGTCGTCGGTGATGAGCACGGCCAGCGACAGCGCGCGCTGCATCGGCGCGGGCAGCCGGCCCAGGCGCGCGACCGCAGCCGGGTCGATCGCCTCGGCGTGACGGAGCAGCTTCGCCGCCCGGGCGTCCGACAGCAGGTCGAGCAGCCGGCGGTAGGCCTCGCCCGCCCAGGCGGTCTCGCCCATCCGGCCCAGCGCCCGCTCCAGGCCCGCGGGGGCGCGGCCGAGCGCCCTTTCGATGGCCGCGCGAAGCCGGCCGCGCAGGATCGCGTCGGCGAGGCTCTCCACGTCGCGCGCGAGCGCGAGCGCCAGGCACACGAGATGGCGTCGCGCCGACGTCGCGGTCAGGAACGCAGTGTGCGGCTCGGGCCAGATACGCGCCACGTCGGCCGCGAACTGGCCCGCCACCAGTTTCAGGAGGGCGGTGGGTTCGGCCCTCGTCGGGGCCGGGACCACGCCCGAAAACAGCTTGAACATCTTTGGCTCCGAGGGGTGCGCCATGACCCCTGCAGGAGCACGGCGAAATCAGCGTCGCTGGGTTGGGAGCGCGCCCGGCTCGAAAGCGACGCGCACGCGCAGGGCGGCCCAGGGCCGACCTTGTCCTTGCGTGTTTGAGTGCGTCGTCATTCGGCGACCTCGTTGAAGATGCGGCGGTGTCTCACGGCTAGCGCGGAGGCCGCAAGGCAAAGGTTAACAAGCTCTGCGAGAGAGCGGCGGGATGTGGCGGCGGGGCCACGCCCCCTCCCATCAGATCCCGTAGAAGAACCGTTCCTCAGAGATCTTCCCGCCCTTCACAGTATAGACCCCGACCTCGTCCATCACACGGCGTTGGCCGCCCTTAGGCGTGAGGTCCATCTTGAAGCGCACGACGAACTGGTCCCCGTTCACGTAAGGGCCTTCGACTAGGCTGTCGTGAACGTCGTGGTTGGCGGCCCACCACTCGCCTTTGCCGCGCACGCCGGCCTTCCCCTGGATGCGGGCCATCTCGCCTTCCCCCACCTCCAGGCTGACGACGTCGTCGGCCCAGTGCTTCTCGCCCGCCGCGCCAAACTCGCCCCGCTTGCACATGGCGACCAGGTCTTCAGCAATCTCTGTGACGGTGGGCATGGGCTGTCTCCTTCGCGCTGCCTGGCGATAGATTGCGCCCCCTTGGTGACAACGTGCTGGCAGCAGTCGGTTGCGGCGCCAGCCATCCTGTGACACCTGACGCTCACCGTTCAGGAACCGCACCATGACCGACGCCCAGCCCGCCTCCGTCTACGACCTCGCCCACGCCGAGCAGGAGGAGAGCCGCGCCACCTTCGCGGTGCTGGTGGACAACGAGCCCGGCGTGCTGCACCGCGTGGTCGGCCTGTTCGCGGCCCGCGGCTACAACATCGACAGCCTGACCGTCGCCGAGACGGACACCGGGGCCCATACCAGCCGGATCACCATCGTCACGCGCGGCACGCCCCAGGTGCTGGCCCAGATCGAGGCCCAGCTCCAGAAGATGGTCTCCACCCGCCACGTGCAGGATGTGACCAAGGACCCCAACGGCATCGAGCGCGAACTGGCCCTGGTGAAGGTGCGCGGATCCGGTGTGGAGCGGGTGGAAGCCCTGCGCGTGTCCGACATCTTCCGCGCCAAGGTGGTCGACACCACACACGAAAGCTTCGTCTTCGAACTGACCGGCGCTTCGGCCAAGATCGACAAGTTCGTCGACCTGATGAAGCCGCTCGGCCTCGTCGAGGTCTCCCGCACCGGCGTGCTTTCGCTGCAGCGAGGCGTCGAGGTCTTCTAGGGGTTTCGGGAACAAGCGGCCCGCCCGACCTCTTTCACGGTGTGTCCGTACGCACTGTCCTCGCCTGCCTGCTCACTCTCGCCGTCGCCACGCCGGCCGCGGCGCAGATTCCGCTGATCATTCCCATCCCGGGCAAGACGGCGAAGCCCACCGTGATCGGCGCGCCGCCGAACACTCCGCCTGCCGAGGCCGAGATCTTGCCCTTCCCCCCGCCGGATCCCAAGAGCTGGTGGGACGACAAGCGCCTGAAGCCCAGCGAGGCGTCGGATCCGCTGGGCGGCCGGCGTCTGCGCAAGGGCGAACTGCAGGCCGCGCCCGACAACGGCGTGGCGCCCTCCACCTACCGGCTCTGGGGCCTGATGCCGCTGCAGTGGCAACTGGTGCGGGGCGACGAGATGATCCTGGAGGTCTGGACCCGCCCCTCCAACAGCGTCCGCCAGACGGTCACCCGGATCACCGTGCGCGGCGACGGCCATGCGTTCGTCCAGGGCCGCGCCGGCCTCGCCTGCTGCGAGGCGGGCATCGGCCGCCGGATGGGGTTCGACGACGAACTGCCGCCCGGCTCGGCGGCGAGATTCCTGGCGCTCCGCGACCTGCCGCTCTGGCGATCGCCGCGCGACGTACGCGTGGTCGAGCCAGGCGCCGCCGACGCGCTCTGCCTCGTGGGCACAGCCTACGACATCACCCTGGTCACGCCCGGCCGCGCGGTCACGCTGCACCGGGCCTGCGATCCCGCCGAGGTGGGCGAAGCGGCCGACGTGCTGGAGGCGGCGCTGGGCGCGGCCCTGGGTCACGACGCCCGGTTCGACGTGGTCTTTCCGGGCGGCGCGAACTTCGCGAACGCCCGCGGCGCCTACCGCGACCTGGTGGAGGGCGGCGGGCGGTTGAAGGTCAACCCCGACGCCCGCCTGCCGCCGCCCGGCGCCGAGCCAGCGCCCCAGCCCGAGCCGGAGACGCCGCCGGAAGTCACGCCGCCTCCGTCCGGGCCGACATCTGCGCCATCCGGGCCCGGATCTGCGCATCCGTCGCCCCCGCCGCCTTCGCCTCGCGGATCGCCAGGTGACGGACAGTGACGAATTGGACTGCGAAGAGCGCGATCTTCGACACGAGCGGGAAGATCGCCAGGAGCGCCGGCCACAGCGCCGGCAGGGCGACGGCGAAGAAGAGGTTCGCCACGCCGGTGGCGAACATCAGGCCCGCCCAGACATAGCCGAACACGATCATCGCTTTCGCCCCATAGCCGTCCGCCGCCGGCGGAAGGTAGCGCAGCATCCAACCGCGCTGCAGCATCACGACGCCGATGATCGCGTAGACGATGGTGGGCTTGGCCATCAGGAAACGCGGGTCGTGCGCCAGCATGCTGGCCGTGCCGAAGACCAGCACCAGCCCAAGGCTCGCCCACTGCAGGCGCGACACGTCCCGCCCCATGACCCTCATGAGCGCGATCTGCGCCACGCCCATCGCGATGGACGCGCCGGTCGCGACCACGACATCGACCTTGAGCGCCACGAGGGCGGCGAACAGCAAGGTGGCCAGCAGGTCCCCGACGAGGGCGCGGCCAGCGTAGACGAGGTTCTTCATAGAGGCTCCGGGACGGGGGAATTCGATGCCCGCGAGCCTAGGCGCCGCTCGCCCCGCGCCGTGAATCCGTCCGCGAAGGCTGGGTGGTCATCCACGAAATTCGCTGCCGCCGCCCGCGCTTCGCGAACGGCGATCAGCCGCAAGTCCTTCAAATCCCGGGCCGGAGCGCCTATATGTGGATCGTCGGGTTCGCCCGACTATGGAGATAAACGCGCGAGTAATAAGCGGACTGGACCCGGGTGCGATTCCCGGCGGCTCCACCAATCTTCCCCCGGGTTATTGCCGGGACAGTGAGGGGCCGATCAGCATCGACAGACGTGTAAAGGCGTTGCTTTCTCTCGGCTTGACCCACCGTTCCGGGTCTTAAACTAAATGCGAACGATAACTTCGCTGAGGAAGTTCGCCTGGCTGCGTAATGCGGTCCGGTAACATCCGAACCAAGTCCTAGGGGTTCAGATCCTTAGGCGGGGCCCGGGAGGCGCCTGCCAACAGAAGCCTCCCACCCACCTCTCAGCGGCGCCTCCCTTCTCCAAGCGAGGATCTGGAGGCGCCTGCCAACAGAAGTCTCCCACTTCCCTCCCAACCTGGCCTTGAAACGCAACGGGCGCCCCACCGCGGGTAGGCTTATGTGTGTGGTTGACGACAGAAGGCGATATCGCGTGTCCTTCTAGCCTTGCGCACTGGCCGGCAGTCGCTACCTTCCGAGAGTTCGCTTTGTTTCGGAGTTTTGGTTTGGCCCAGGATCCGCCGGTCCAGGATCTTATGAACTATGAGGCCCTCGCGCAGGACGCCCTGCGCGGTGTCGCAAAGGCTGCGCTGAAGCGCGCCGCGGCGCCCGAGGGCCTGCCGGGCTCGCACCACTTCTACATCACCTTCAAGACCGACGCGGCCGGGGTCTCGGGACCCGTCGATCTGCTGTCCAAGTATCCCGACGAGATGACCATCGTCCTGCAGCATCAATATTGGGACCTTGCGCCCGGCGAGACCTTCTT